>NZ_JALAHB010000124.1 GCF_022712115.1 Brevibacterium sp.
AGGCCGCTCCCCCGTTCTCGCGGTCCGCCTTGGAGCAGCCGGCGAAGGTGAGGAGGGGCACCGCGAGGAGCGCGGCCGCCCGCAGCCCTGCGTGGGCGTGATCGAGCCGTCGTGACGGCCGTGACTGTGGTGTCATGTCGTGGCTTCCTTCTCTTCTGCCGGAGGCGTGTCCTCCTGGCCGGTCCCGGTCCGCTCGCCCCGCACCCGGGAGGCGCGCACGAGCGCGCGGGCGCCCATGAGGGTGGTGTCGATGCCGATGCTGCTGGCGATCGTCATCACGTCGATCACCTGCGCCGGGCTTGCGCCGTACTGCAGCGCCTTCTCCGTGTGCACGCTGATCCCCGCGGTGAACAGGTGTGTGGTGGCGACGTCGATCGCCACGTAGACGAGCTCCCGGAACCAGTCGGGGAGCTCTCCGTGGTTCCAGGGGATGCTGGAGACGTCCAGATACGCCTCGAAGTACTCGGGGGTGTAGGCGAGGACCGTGTCCCAGCCCGGCGACCAGTACCGACGCTCCCGGATGAAGCGCTCCTTGAGCGCCCTGTGCCGCGTCTGGGCGGGCTCATCCGCAACCTGCTCCGCCACCCCCAGACGTGCGAACACCTCATGGGCAAGGGGCACCCCCACCAGCATCGAGTGCGTGCCCAGGGACGCTGCGAGCTGCAGGGTCTCCATCACCTCCGCCTCGCTCGCCCCCGCCCGCAGCGCCTGCGCGATGTGGAGCTGGGTGGCGGCCGGGTGCAGATACGTGACCTGGGCGTTGACCGCGACGGCGATGAGCTCGCGTTCCCGCGCCGTGAGCGCGCCCCTGTGCGCAGTGACGCGCAGCAGGCGGTCATAGGCCGCGAAGTAGCGCGGGTCCGCGGCCAGCAGGGCGTCGAGCTCCTCCGACCAATGGCCGTGGGCGGACTCGAACTCCCGTCTCAGCTCATCCGGGTGTGCGTGAACCATGGTGAGACCTCTCCGGCGCCCACTTCACCGTGTGCGCCTGTGGTCTCCCCATTATGAAGTTAGTAGACAGACATGTCTATATAGTTTTTGGGCGACAACCGCTGCCGCACGTCCTTCTTCCGGGCATCGGCCGCCTTCTGCGGGCACACCGCTCATCCACAGAGACGCCCGCCCATACGTGGGCGGGGAGGCGGCTTTCCGGAGCCCCCGCCGCGTTCCTCTGCCGTTCGAGAAACATGTGCCCGGATGCGTGTGCAGCCACCCACATAGAAGTGGGTGGCTGCACACGCATCCGTGCGGTGAACTCAGCGCGGCGCCAGCACCGCCACCAGGAAGTCGTCCGACGGCGGCCGCAGATCCCAGGTTCCCAGCCGGAGGTTCAGCCCCAGTCCGGCAGATTCGGCGTCCGCGAGGAACTCCTCGAACCCGTAACCGCGCCCGGCACCGAATCCGCAGACGAAGCGCGCATCGTCGAACATGTGCGCGCGGATGCGTTCGAGCACCCGCACACGCTCGTCCGTGGCCACGAAGGTCATGACATTGCCGGCCATGACCACCAGGTCGAAGAGCTTCTGCGAGCCCCACGGCTCCCGGAGGTCCATCTCCCCCAGATCTCCCACCTGCCAGCTCACGTCCGGAAAGTCCTCGCGCGCCACGTCGATGAGGTGCGGATCGAGATCGACACCCGTCACCGTGTGGCCGCGCCGGGCCAGCCAGCCGCCGATCCGCCCGGTGCCGCAGCCGGCGTCGAGGATCTTCGACTCACGCTCCGCCATCGCATCGGCGAATCGCGCCTCTCCGTAGATGTCCTGCCCGGACTCCGCCAGGGTGCGCCAGCGACGCGCGTAGTTCCGCGCGTGCGCGGGATCGCGCTCCACGGCCGCCGTCCACAGATTGCCGTGCGGCTCCACACCGGTCACGCTGCGCTCAGTCCCGGTCGACGAGGAGGTAGGAGGCGCCGGCGGCCGCACCGGTGACCGCGAGGACTGCCGGCCACGCACCGATCTTCTTGGCGAGCGGGTGGGAGAGGCCGAAGCCCAGCACATACGCGGCGGACAGGCCCACGGTGGTGGGCACTCCGCGCTTCTTCAGCCAGGTGCGGCCGGCGTAGGCCCCGGCCGCCGCGAGAACCGCACCGCCCAGCGGACGGATGAGGGTCTCCCGTGCGGTGAGGTATCCGCCCACCAGACCGAGGGCCACCACCGGTGCCGTGCTGACTTCTGCTGCGTCCTTGAAGATCGTGTCCTTAGCCATGTTCGGAGTCTAGCGGCGGGACCTGCCCATCGGACCAGCGCGCCGGGCCGAGCCACGCCTGCCCCTGCAGAAGAGGCCGCCTCGGCATCAGCACCCCGTCGCCGCTGCGAGGGCCTCACAGATCTCCTTCATCCGCCCGGTGCTGATCTGCGTCCGAGGAGATCTGTTCATTGTGATAACCGCGCCGCGACCCGTGCGCAGCTCCTGTGTCAGACTTGCGAGGCAAGGAACAACCCCCGCAGGAGAGGCCCCCTCACCCGCGGTTCCGGCGGGTTCCGCACACGCACCCTCCACCACGCCCCGGGTCCGCAGCGGCGGTGTGAGTCGTGGGGACCGCCGGTCGCACACAGATCTGGAGCACAGCGATGTCACAGCCCCCCGGCTACGGCCCCCAGGGGATCAATCCCAACACCGGACTGCCCTACGGCCCTGGTGACGTCTCCGGCGGGGACGACGGCACGCGGGCCTACCCGCAGGACCCCTACGGCCAGGCGCCCGGCGGCTACGGCGCTCAGCCCGGCTACGGCTCCGCGCCCGGCGGCTACGGGACGGGCCAGCCGGCAGGGGCCTCTGCACCCTACGGGAACGAGCAGTACGGCAGCCCGCAGTACGGCAACGACCAGTACGGGAACCAGCAGTACGGCTCCCCTCAGTACGGCCAGGACTCCTATGGTCAGAACGCCTACGGATCCCCGCAGCACGCCCAGGATCCCTACGGGGCGGAGGCCGCCGGCTACGCCCCACAGGGCGGCCCCTTCGGCACTGCCACCACCAGCGAATCCCAGAAGACCTTCATCGCCACCTGGCTCCTCGGCTGGCTCCTCGGCTCCTTCGGCGCAGACCGCTTCTACCTCGGCAAATTC
>NZ_JALAHB010000125.1 GCF_022712115.1 Brevibacterium sp.
ACAATGGACTCTTCGACCAGGTGGCGCACGTCTGGGGAGAGTCCGGCGACCTCCTCGCCACCACCACCCAGCTGGTCTACTTCAAGACGAAGTGAGCGCAGAGGAGGACGTGAACACAGGGGAGGACGTGAGCGCGGGGGAGAAGGAGGGGCGTCGGACCACTCACGGCGGCCCGGTCAGCGGCCGCCCCGCGAGCGGCATGGGGCGCTCCGGGCCCCTCGCGGGCCGTCATCCCGGAACCCACCCGGGCAGCCGCCCCGGTGGTCATCCCGGAAGCCGCCCAGGGACGCACCCGGGTGCGTCCGCGCCGCTCGATCCCCGCGTGCGCGACTCCACGCCCCGGTGGGTGCTCGTCGTCTCGGCCGGCCTCGGCTGGCTCGCGGCGGTCTCGGCCGCGGTGGTGTTCCTGCTGGTGGGCCGCCTGCTGTCCGCCGCGACGGCAGCCTCCGGCAGCGGTACCGCGAGCGGAGCCCTGCAGCCGGTCGCTCCGAGCCCCGGCTGGTGGACGCTCGCCGTCGTCGCAGGCATCCTCGCAGCAGTGAGCACAGGTGTGAGTGCCTGGTTCACGCAATGGGCGGCCTCGGAGACGGAACGCCGCCTGCGGGTCCAGGTGGTGTCCGCCGTGTTCCGCGGCGGCGCGGTTCATGCGTCTGCCCAGGCGGGGCGGCTCCTCTCGACGGCGAGCGCTGCGGTGGAGAAGGCCGCGCAGTACCGCGCGGCGTTCCTCGGACCCATCACCGCCTCGCTCACGACCCCGCTCCTCGTCCTTGCGCTCATGGCGCTCACCGTGGACCCCGTCATCGCGGGCGTCCTCGCCCTCCTCATCCTCCTGGTGCCGCTGCTGATCGGCGGGTTCCAACGGCTCGTGCGGCCGGTGGGCGGGCGCTACCGGAGGTCGCAGGCCCGGCTCACGGCGGCCTTCCTCGACGCCGTCCAGGCGCTCGAGACCCTCGTCCACTCCCGCGCCGCGGACCGTGAGGCGGAGAAGCTCGCCCGCAGGGGAGAGGAGCACCGGTCCTCCCTCATGCGGATGCTCGCGGTCAACCAGCTGCTCATCCTCGTCGTCGACGCCGCGTTCTCCCTCACCGTCGTGGTCGCGGCCGCTGTGCTCTCCGTGCTGCGGGTGGCCTCCGGTGACATGGACCTGGGCCAGGCCGTGGCCGTCCTGCTCATGTCCACGCTGGTGATCGGCCCCGTGGACGTGGTGGGCCAGTTCTTCTACATCGGCATCGCCGGCCGGGCGAGCCAGTCGCAGATCGGCGGCCTGCTCGCCGCGGCCGATTCTGCCGCAGGCGGCTCCGGCTCAGCGGCCGGTTCTGGTCCAGCCGGCGCAGGTCCGGACGATGCCGGTCCAGCCGGCACAGCTCCGGATGACACAGATTCGGATGACGCGGATCCGGTTGGCAGTCCGAATCACGCAGGCACCGCACGGGACGCCTGGGCAGAGGAGACATCGCAGGCGCCCGTCCTCCTGCTCGAGCACGTGACGGCAGGCTGGCCGGGCGGGCCCGACGTCCTCACGGACTTCTCGCTCGCGGTCCGCCGCGGAGAGCGTGTGGCTCTCGTGGGCCCCAGCGGGGCGGGGAAGTCCACGGCGGCCGCCGTGCTGGAGGGGCACCTCACTCCCCGCAGCGGGCGCGTCGAGGTGGACGGCATCGCTCTGGGCGAGACAGCCTCGGCCGAGGCGCTGGCCCGGGCCCGGCGGCGGATGGCCGTCGTGGAGCAGCGTGCCTTCCTCTTCATGGGCAGCATCCGTGACAACCTTCGCCCGGCCGCCCGGCGGGGCCTCGCGGACGGACGTGCAGAGCCGCCGGACTCCCTGCTCTGGGACGCACTCGGACGGGCAGGGCTGCGTGCAGACGTCGAGGCCATGCCCCAGGGGCTCGACACGCCGGTGGGGGAGCAGGGCGCGCTGCTCTCCGGCGGCCAGGCGCAGCGGCTCGCGATCGCGCGGGCGTGGCTCACGGATGCGCCCATCCTCCTCCTGGACGAACCCACCAGCCAGGTGGATCTGGGTGCCGAGGCCGCCATCCTGGACGCGCTCGACTCGCTCAGCGAGGACCGCACCGTCCTCATGATCGCCCACCGCCCCGGTGCGATACTCGCCGCCGACCGCGTCGTCACGGTCGGAGCCCAGCAGGACCAGTCCTCCGGAGCCCAGGCCCTGTCGTCCGGAGCCCAGGACCGGACAGGTCACACAGCAGCGCAGACACAGGAGACGACACCATGAAGGCCGTCGGGCCGGACTCAACCCAGGGGGCCAGCCGGCGGAGCACCACGCGGTGGCTGGTCTCGCAGACGCGGACCCTCCTCGCTCCGCTCGTCCTCTCCGCGCTCGCCCGCATCGTCTCCCAGCTGCTCGGGGTGGGGCTGCTGGTGGTCACGGCCTCGGCGCTCCTCGCCACTGCCGCGAGCGCGCAGTCGCACGCTCTCCGCCTCGCGGCGGTCCTCGTCGTCATGGCGCTGGCCAAGGCCGGTCTGCGCTACGCGGAGCACTACGCGGGCCACTGGGTGGCGTTCACCTCGCTCCAGCGGCTGCGCGAGCTCTTCTTTGCCCGGCTCATCCCGCAGGCCCCTGCCGCGACGAAGGGACGTGCCGGGGCCGCGCTCACGGAGACGGCCACGCAGGACATCGACCGCATCGAGGTGTTCTTCGCCCACACCTTCCCGCCCGCGGTCTCCGCCCTCGTGGTGCCCGCCGTGGTGCTCCTCTGGCTGGGCACGGCGGCGGACGCAGCACTGGCCTGGCTGCTCGTGCCCTTCGTGGTCCTGGCGCTCCTCCTCCCGCTGCTCTCCGCCCGCACCGTCTGGACCGCCGCGGACTCCGTCGCCGAGGGGCGCGGCCAGGTGGCCGCACACGTGGGCGACGACGTGGCGGGGGTGCGCGAGGTGCTGCACACGGGCGCGGAGGAGGCGCGTCTGGCCGGCCTCGACTCCGCCGGGAGGGCGCTCACGCGTGCGCGGTCCCACTCCGGCCGGATCGAGGGCGTCCGCGCGGGTCTGCTCGAACTCGTGCAGACGGCGGCGGTGCTGACCGTGCTCGTGACCGGGGTGGCGAATGGTGCCGAGGCCGAGGCCGTCGTCCTCACGCTCGCGGCGGCGGTGGGCCTGCGCGGACCGGTGAGCGGGGTCGACGGCTTCGCGGCGGGCCTCGACTCCGCACTCGCGAGCGCGCAGCGGCTGCGCCGCATCGTGGAGGCGCCTCCCGCGGTCGTGGATGCCGCAGGCGCGGCCCTGCCCGCACGCACGGGACCTCCCGCTGCCCGCCCCGCTCGTCCCACCGTCGAGTTCCGGGGCGTGACCTTCCGCCACGGCCCGCGCGAGGTGCTCCACGATGTGGACCTCGTGCTGCCCGACGGCGAGTGGTCCTATGTGGCGGGCGTCTCCGGCAGCGGGAAGTCCACCCTCGCCTCCCTCCTCCTGCGGGACTGGGATCCGGAGACCGGTGCCGTCCTGCTGGGCGGCGAGGACGTCTCCGGCCTGCCGCTGGAACAGCTGCGCTCCCGTGTGGCGATCGTCGACCAGCGGCCCACGCTGCTGGCGGACACCGTCGACGCCAATCTCCGTCTCGCCGCCCCGCACGCGGACCCGGCACAGGTGCAGACCGTTCTCGCCGCAGTGGGCCTCAAGGAGTGGGCCGCGGAGCTGCCGGACGGCCTGGCAACCGTGCTCGCCGCAGGCCGCAGCCAGGTCTCCGGCGGCCAGCTCCAGCGGCTGGCACTCGCACGCGCGCTGCTGGCGCAGCCGGAGGTGCTGGTGCTCGACGAGGCGCTGAGCCAGCTGGACGCGGACACCGCCGCACATGTGCGGGAGCAGCTGCACCGCCTCCGTCCCGGTGCGACGACGGTGGAGATCACCCATCGGGTCGACCTCGTGGAGCCGTCCGCGCGGGTCGCGGTGATCGACGCCGGTCGTCTCGTGGAGACGGGCACGGCCGCCGAGCTGAGGAGCCGGGGCGGCGCCTTCGCCCGGCTGCTGGCGCGCACGGCACCGGCCTAGGGGAGCGGCGGGCTCAGTCGTGGAGCGCGCGGAGGAAGTCCTCGGCCATCGGCACGGCGGCCTCGGCGCCGAATCCGCCGTCCTCCACGAGCACCGCGAAGGCCAGGTCGCCCTGGTACCCCACGAACCAGGAATGGGTGCGCGGCGGGGTCTCGCCGCCGTACTCCGCGGTGCCGGTCTTGCCGTGCACGGCCGGACCGGGCACATCGCGCAGCGCCGAGGCGGTGCCGTCGGTGACGGTCTCCGCCATGAGCTCCTGGAGCGCCTCGACGTGCCCGGGCTCGAGCTCGCCCGTTCCCGGGCCGGATCCGCCTTCCTCCGCGCTCTCCACGGCCTCGGGCACCAGCACGGGCTCGACGGTCTCGCCCTGCGCCACACTGGCGGCCATGACGGCGGCTCCCAGCGGGCTGGCCTCGGCAGTGCCCTGGCCGATCATCATCGCGGCGTGGGTGACGGGATCGTCCTCGACGGGCACCGCGGAGCCGAAGGCATCCGTGCCGATCCCGTTCGCGAGGCCCATCCCCAGGTCCGCCGCCGCGGAGGCGAGCGCCTCGCCGTCCGCCCGCGTCGCGGCGTCCACGAAGGCGGTGTTGCACGACTGCACGAAGTCCTCGGCGAAGGTGGACTCCCCGAGGCCGAAGTCCTCCGCGTTCGTGAAGACCTTGCCCTCCACGTCCGTGGTCTCCGGACAGGCGAGCACGTCCTCCGGGGTGACGCCCGCGCGCAGCAGGGCGAGGCCGCTCGCGACCTTGAAGATCGAGCCGGGCGGGTACCTGCTCGCGAGCGCGCGGTCGAAGGCGCCGCCCTCGGGGTCGGAGCTGGACGAGGCGAGGACGTGGCCGTCGCTGGGGCGCAGCGCCACGAGAGCCGCCGGCTTGTCCCCGTCCGCCGTCGCGGCATCGGCCGCCTCCTGCACGTCGACGTCCAGGGTGGTGGCGACGTCGCTGCCCTCCTCGCCCTCGACGGTGCCGAGCTCGTGCTTGCCGTCCTCCGCGTCGACCCGGTTGACCACGACGGTGCGGAGGCCGCCGAGCTCCCCGTCGAACGCGCGGTTGAGACCGCTGCGGCCCACCACGTCGCCGGCGGTGTGCCGCCCCTCGGAGTTCTCGATGTCCTCCGCCGTGGCCGGTCCGGCGCTGCCCAGCGTCGCGGCGGCGAAGGTGCGCGACCGGCCCAGCGGCTGCTCCTCCTCACGGAAGACGGTGCCGGGCAGCAGCCGGATGTCGTCGCTCACCTCGTCGTAGTCGTCCCGCCGGAGCGTGATGACCTCGACGAAGGCGTCGTCGGCCGCCGCCTCGATCCGGTCGGCGAGCGCATCGCCGTCGATGTCCAGGTGCTCCTCGAGCGCGTCGCTGAGCTCCTCGACGTCCTCGGCCCGTCGCGGCTCGACGCCCACCACGACCACCGGCTGGGGACCTGCGAGGACCTCGTCGCCGGCACCGAGGATGCGGCCGCGCTCCGGGCGGTCGACCTGTGTGCCGAGGGACTCACCGGCCTGCAGGTCCGCGTGCACGGCGCGGGGCTCCATGACGGGAGCCCACTCCCCGTCCCGCTTCTCGAGGCGGAGGACGGAGGTGTGCTCCCAGGCCCGGTCCCCGTGCGGCCAGGTCCAGTGCAGCGTGGCCTCGGCGCCACCGGAGTGCTCCGTCACCCCGCCCAAGGACACCGCGGGCGGGCCGAACGGGCCGGTCGAGTCGAGACCGCCCATGCCCGAGGCGATCCGAGCGTACTCCTCGTCCGGACCGGTCCCGGGAGCGTCGGCCTCGGGCACGATCCAGCCGGCGGCGGCCAGCGGTCCCTCCCCGCCTGCGGCGCCGTCCTCCGGGGAGGTCTGCTGCAGTGCCGGCAGCGCCCGTTCCGCCGCCTCCTCCGCGGAATCGCCCAGCGGCAGGACGAGGACGGCCGTGACGACGAGCGCGAGGACGACCGCACATGCGGCGATCAGCATCCAGGTGCGGGCGGTGAGACTGCGGATCCGGTTCATGGGGAGCACTCCTGGGACGGGAACGGCCCCGGTGCGGGCCGTGGGCCGGCGCGGAGCTGCGGCCCGGGTGCGACTGCGGCAGAGCGGGTCTGTGTGCGTCCGTGCTGGCGGTACTACGGTATCGGTCGGGAAGCGCCCGCGCATCGGCGCATGCCCCCGGGATCCGGATCAGGGCTGCGGGAACCCCTCGGCCGAGGCGCGTGCCCAGTCGTGCGCCCAGTCCGCGGGCGGGTCGGTGAGGAGCTGTCCCGGGGCCAGCCGTCCGTAGAGCTCGCCGTAGGAGGAGCTGCGGTGCGGGCCCGTGTTCCGGCGCAGCATCTCCGGTGTGAGCCGGGCGGGGTCGGACACACCCATCGAGGCCATGAGGCGGACGGCCTCCGCGACGGTCGAGCGCTGGTACCGCTGCACGCGTTCGCTCTTGTCCGCGACGTCGAGGGAGCGCGCCCGTCGCGGGTCCTGCGTCGCCACGCCCACCGGGCACCTGTCCGTGTGGCACTTCTGCGCCTGGATGCAGCCGACGGCCATCATCATCGCCCGTGCCGAGAGGGTGAAGTCCGCGCCCTGGATGAGGCGCTTGACGATGTCGCTGCCCACCGCGACCTTGCCGGCGGCGCCCACCTTCACCGCCTCGCGCAGCCCGGCCCCGCGCAGGGCGCTGTCCACGAGCATGAGTCCCTCCGTGAGCGGCATCCCCACGGTGTCCTCGAACTCGAGGGGTGCGGCTCCCGTACCGCCCTCGGACCCGTCCACGATGATGAAGTCCGGTGCCGTGCCGACGGCGCGCATCGCCTTGCAGAGGGAGAGGACCTCGACCCGGGAGCCCACGCAGAGCTTGATCCCCACCGGCTTGCCGCCGGAGAGCTCACGCAGGCGGGCGACGAAGCGGATGAGCCCCGCCGGCGCGGAGAAGGCGCTGTGGGCGGGAGGGCTCACACACTTCTCGCCCACGGGCACACCGCGCACCCGTGCGATCTCCGCCGTGACCTTGGGGGCGGGCAGCACTCCGCCGATCCCGGGCTTGGCACCCTGGCTGAGCTTCAGCGAGACGCACTTCACCTGCGGATCCGCCGCTCGCCGGGCGAAGCGCTCCGGGTCGAATTCGCCCGTCTCGGTGCGTGCACCGAAGTAGCCGGTGCCGAGCTCCCAGATGAGATCACCGCCGTTCTCGCGGTGGTGCTCGGAGAGCCCGCCCTCACCGGTGTCATGCGCGAAGCCGCCCGCCGCGGCTCCTCGGTTGAGCGCGCGGATCGCATTGGCGGAGAGCGCCCCGAAGCTCATGGCGGAGACGTTGAGCAGTGACATCGAGTACGGCCGGCGGCAGTCGGGGCCGCCCACCACCACGCGGGGAGGTGCGGCCGGTGCGGGGACCGGGGCGATGGTCTGCACGAGCCATTCGTATCCGGGCTCCTCGACATCGCGCTCCGTGCCGAAGGCCTGCTCGCCGTGGATCCCCTTGGCGCGCTCGTAGATGACCGTGCGGGTGTCGCGGTCGAAAGGGCGGCCGTCCCAGTTGCGCTCGATGAAGTACTGCTGGAGCTCCGGGCGTACCTCCTCGAGGAGATAGCGCATGTGCCCGAGGACCGGGTAGCTCCGCAGGATCGAGTGCCGCCGCTGCGTGAGGTCGTAGGCGGTCACCGCCGCGAGTGCGGCTGCTCCCGCTCCCGTCGCGATCTTCCACAGATGTGCCGGCATCGCTCTGCCTCCCTCGCACTCGGATGCGTGTGCCGCTCCCGTGCGGCGCTCTCCGGGAAGACTATGCCCGAGGACGGAGACGAAGAAGTCCCGCCTCATAGATCGGATCGATGAGGCGGGACTTCACGTGGTCGGGCTAGCGGGATTCGAACCCACGACCTCCTGACCCCCAGGTGGACGACAGGTCCTCTCAGGCCTCTGACCTGGGATTTCTGCGACCCAGTGACGTCGATTTCGCGTCATGCAATGCATGGGATGCCTGGTTCTGGTCCCGGTTTGGTCCCGGCGTTTCGACTTCCAGACGATCCTCGACCGCAGGTCAAGCGCCCTTGGGGAAGGACTACAATAACTCCTCCCCCTGCAGGTGCGGTGGTCGTCCAACTGCTTTGGTCGACGTTGAGATGAGAACCTACGCATAGGAGAGGGCTCTCCGCCTCGGAGTAATACCGGGGTGGTAGCGTGCTGAGTCCTCGGTAGCCGTCGCCTCTCTTCCTGTAACGGCAGGTGTGCAACGACCGGCCGGGGCGTAGCCCCTCGAACACGTGGCTCTTGGGCGGCGTGGGTCTCGCCCGAAAGGCTCTCGACGCGTCAAATCGGTAGGGCCTCGTGAGCGGCTACCACTCACCAGAGCGCCTGATCGATCCTGCATCGGCCGATGACTAGTATGGCGTAAATGGGATCATGGTGGGACATCGAAGTAGGCAGTCATCGGGCTCCGATCTGGGGAAAGAACTACGTACCCGACGAACTGATGTTGCTCTTTGCCGACGATGATCTATTCATCGACCGTGCAAAAATCGCCGTAGTCGCGGAGCATGAGTCGCGGGGAGGCGACGCTCTCGTGGATACGGAACCAGCTTCGTGGAACACTCGCCTCATGCACTATGCGGCGACGGCGGGCACCTTGCGTAAACGCCTCGATCTCCAGGGATTCTCGTCGCAGCGGGTACGCGACCTGAGCGCAGCCCTCTTTGACGAAGAGGGCTCGGAACTGTTCCACTACTGGCCCGAAGGAAGGAGAATCTACCCGAATGGAGCTGCGATAGCAGCTGCCTTGGCTACCCGTAGGGGACAGCAAGCTGCCTCGGGAGCGCTGTCCGAGCTAAGAAACAATAACGATCCCGACAAAAGCTTCCTCTGCCGCCAATGGGAGTCAGTCAGAGAATCTTTCGACGATCCCCGATTCGCACTCGCACTCTCCTTGTCTCGCACTCGTCCGTCTACTCCAGTCATCCTCGATCTAACCGATCTCGTGCTGGGTGGCTGGTTGGCAACCGAAGAGCGACCCCATCGAGAAGCCCGCTCTCGGATGTCCTCGAAGGTGGCTGCGAGTGGGCCCGTAATCGTAATTACCGAAGGATCGAGCGACGCACGGTGGATACGCCGCTCACTGGAGGTTGCGTCGCCCGAGGTCGCACATTTCTTCGAATTCCTTGACTTCGCTGGGACCAAGTCGCCTGGTGGCACTGATCGAGTCGTGTCTCTAACTAAGGGAATGGCGGCTGCGGGTGTCATGAATCGTATTGTTGCGGTTCTTGACAATGATAATGCGGGGAATGAGGCTGTGCAGCAGCTCGCTCAGTTGGATCTCCCAGCGCACGTCGTCGTTGTTAATCTTCCAACGATCGAATACGCAAACCACTATCCAACCGTCGGGCCAGACGGGCCTTCAACTGCGAACGTGAACGGTAGAGCAGTATCCATAGAGTTCATGTTCGGAGAAAACATTTTGCATGATTCTACTGGTTCGCTCTTCCCGGTTCGCTGGCAAGCTTACAACGAACGGGTTAACGCGTATCAAGGGCGACTTGATGGCAGACACAAGAAAGAAGTGGGGCGACGAATTGATCAAGTACTGTCGGCCTCCGACGGTTTCGCGCTCCCGGATCAAGTTGCTGAGGGTTGCCGGCGACTCTCCGAGATGCTAATACGCGCGTCAGGTGAACCCCGATATATTCCAGCGTCGGAGGCCTCAGTTCTGACCGCGCTATGGCGAAACGATCCCTATTGCGCAATCAAAGTCGACACGTAACGCACCAAAATTTTCGGGAGAACAGAACTGTGGTGGACGTCAGGTTTTTATAGTCTTCTGACCTGGGGCGTCTGCGGACACATGAGGCCGATTTCACGTCATGCAATGCATGGGGTGCATGGTTCTAGTCTCGGTTTGGTCCCGGCGTTTCAACCCTCGGCTGTTGAGCTGGGAGTGTAGCTGTCGTGGTCGTGTGTACCGGCAGCACCTCACCTCGTAGGTGCATGGTCAATCAGGCAGCGTGATCGGTGTCGCGATGAGAGCTTGCTCGGAGGGTGGGGTTGCTACCTCTCTAGCCATGGCGCTTAGGAGCCGACCGCTCCCGCCTATGCTCTCGTGGCCTGAATTCATTCAGTGGAGTATTCGACTAGTCCGTTGTTTTCAAGGCGAGGGTGTCCAGGTATTGATCTCAGTGGCGGGATCGTTCGCTTGGAGATATCGAAGGAGTCCGGGTATTGCTGGGTGGCAGTTGTCTCTTCTGCGCACGAACGAGTACGGGTACACCGGTGTCGGGTTCCGGATGGGGATTCGTCGTAGGTCGTAGTGCGCCGGCCAGAGGTAGCGGTCTCGGTCTCCGACGAAGGTGGCCAGCGCGGAGGAGTCAGCGATCTGCTCGAGTAGGGCCTCGTCGCCGAAGTGCGGTCCGATGTCGTCGATGGTGAGGGAGAACTCCTCGGCGAGAGCGTCGTAGTAGTCGGCCCATTCGGTGCCGGGGGTGATGCCGGGGATCCAGATGCGGTGCCCGACCAGCTGATTCAGCGTCACCGCGCTGGCATCGGCGAGGGGATGCCGCGGTCCGAGCAGGACCTCCAGCCGGGAATCAAAGACGTGGGTGGCCTCGATGCCAGGTGGCAGCGAGGAAGCGTCACCGAGGAGAGCTCTGAACGAAGCATCGATGGTGCCCTTGCGGATCTCCTCGACGGCGGACTGGGCATTCGCAGTGCCGAGCGTGACGATGTCGAGCCGTTCGTCCGGGTGAGCTTGGTGATATTCGCGCAGGAGGACAGACGGTGCGATCCGGTGGTGGAGGACGTCGACTCGCAGCGCCCTGCGCCCGGGATGGACCGAAGCGATGGCGCGGTCGGCGACCTGGTCGAGCTCGCGGGCGTGCGGGAGGAATGCCTGGCCGTCGACACTGAGCTGCGCGCCGCGCGGGGTCCGGGCGAAGAGCCTGATCCCCAGCTCTCCTTCCAGCTTTGCGACCCGCTTTGACACGGCCTGCTGGGTGATCGACAGGTCGTCGGACGCGTCCTGGAAGCTGCCTGCGTCGGCAACGGCGAGAAACGTCCGCACTGCATCCAGATCCACAGCACCAACACTACTCTCACTCCTCCTGGTTGTGGCTCGCCGTGAAAGCAGTTGTTGGCTGCGGGTATTGCAGCGCTGCTTCTCTGGTCTGGCCAACGAATGGTTGTCCGGGGAAGGGGGGGCAGGATGGCGGGAGACTCGTTCGTCCATCTGCACGTGCACAGTGAGTACTCGATGCTCGACGGGGCGGCGCACATCGGCCCACTGGTGGACGAGGCGGCTCGTCAGGGCATGCCTGCGGTGGCGGTGACCGATCACGGCAACGTGTTCGGCGCGTTCGAGTTCTGGAAGGCGGCGAAGGATGCCGGCGTCAAGCCGATCATCGGCACCGAGGCGTACCTGACCCCGGGCACCCACCGTTCCGAGCGCACGCGGGTCCGCTGGGGAGACGGATCCCGCGACGACGTGTCCGGGGCCGGTGCCTACACCCATCTGACGCTGCTCGCCGAGACGACCGACGGGATGCACAACCTGTTCCGGCTGTCTTCGCTGGCCTCGATGGAGGGCCAGTACTTCAAGCCGCGCATGGATCGGGAGCTCCTCAGCACCTACGGCACGGGCCTCATCGCGACGACCGGATGCCCGAGCAGCGAGGTCCAGACCCGGCTCCGCCTCGGCCAGTACGAGGAGGCGAGGCAGGCCGCGGCGGACTTCCGCGACATCTTCGGCCGCGAGAACTACTTCTGCGAACTCATGGACCACGGGCTCGGGATCGAGAAGCGCGTCATGGGCGACCTGATCAGACTCGCCGGGGACCTCGGCCTGTCGCTGGTCGCGACGAACGACCTGCACTACGTCTCAGCCGCGGATGCCACCAGTCACGCGGCGCTGCTGTGCGTGCAGTCCGGATCGACGATGAATGACCCGAACCGGTTCAAGTTCGACGCCGACGAGTTCTACCTGAAGACCGCCACCCAGATGCGCGACCTCTTCCGCGACTACCCGTCGGCCTGCGACAACACGCTGATGATCGCTGAGCGCTGCACGGTCGAATTCGACACCACGGCGAACTACATGCCGCGCTTCCCGGTCCCAGACGGAGAGACCGAGGAGAGCTGGCTGGTCAAGGAGATCGAGCGCGGCCTGGCCCACAGGTATCCCGAGGGCGTCAGCCGGCAGGTGCGCGAGCGGGCGGAGTACGAGACGAACGTCATCATCCAGATGGGGTTCGCCGGCTACTTCCTCGTCGTCGCCGACTTCATCCAGTGGGCCAAGAAGAACGGCATCAGGGTCGGTCCCGGTCGCGGCTCCGGGGCGGGTTCGATGGTGGCTTACGCGCTGACGATCACCGGTCTCGACCCGCTCGTGCATGACTTGATCTTCGAGCGGTTCCTCAACCCGGATCGCGTTTCGATGCCCGACTTCGACGTGGACTTCGACGATCGCCGCCGCGGGGAGGTGATCCGCTACGTCACGGACAAGTACGGCGATGATCGGGTCGCGCAGATCGTCACCTACGGCACGATCAAGGCCAAACAGGCACTCAAGGATTCCGCCCGCGTTCTGGGCCACTCCTTCAGCATGGGCGAGCGGATCACCAAGGCGATGCCGCCTACGGTGTCCGGCAAGGACATCCCCCTCGGCGGGATCTTCGATCCGGATCATCCCCGCTACGCCGAGGCCGGCGATGTGCGCGCGCTCATCGAGTCCGACCCGGAAGTGCGCGCCGTCTACGACACCGCGACAGGGTTGGAGAACCTGAAGCGGCATTGGGGCGTGCACGCGGCTGGAGTGATCATGTCCAGTGAGCCTCTCCAGGACGTCATCCCGCTGATGAAGCGTGAGCAGGATGGGCAGATCATCACGCAGTTCGACTACCCGACGTGTGAAGCCCTGGGCCTGATCAAGATGGACTTCCTCGGGCTGCGCAACCTCACCATCATCAGCGACGCCCTGGACAACATCCGCACCAACCGCGGCGAAGAGATCGTCCTCGAAGACCTCCCGCTCGACGACCCCGGCGTGTTCGCGCTGATGCGGCGCGGAGACACCCTCGGCGTCATCCAGTTCGATGGCGACGCGATGCGCTCCCTGCTGCGACTGGCCCAACCGGACCACTTCGAGGACATCACCGCGGTCGGGGCGCTCTACCGGCCCGGGCCGATGGGGGCGAACTCGCACATCAACTACGCCCTGCGCAAGACCGGGCAGCAGGAGATCGTGCCCATCCACCCCGAGCTCGCCGAGCCGCTCTCCGAGGTGCTGGGCAAGACCTACGGACTGATCGTCTACCAGGAGCAGGTGATGACCATCGCCCAGGTCCTGGCCGGGTTCTCCCTCGGCCAGGCCGACCTCCTCCGCCGAGCGATGGGCAAGAAGAAGAAAGCCGAGCTCGACAAACAGTTCGAGGGCTTCTCCGCGGGCATGCGCGCGAACGGATACAGCCAGGAAGCGGTGCAGACCCTCTGGGACATCCTGCTGCCGTTCTCCGACTACGCCTTCAACAAGGCACACTCCGCGGCCTACGGGCTGCTCAGTTACTGGACGGCCTACCTGAAGGCCCACTACCCGGCCGAGTACATGGCTGCCCTGCTGACCAGCGTGGGCGAATCGCGGGACAAGATGGCCCTCTACCTCGGAGAGACCCGGCGCATGGGCATCCGCGTGCTGCCCCCGGACGTGAACGAATCGATCAGGTACTTCGCAGCCGTCGGCGAGGACATCCGCTTCGGCATGGAAGCGATCCGCAACGTCGGCGGCACCGTGGTCGAACAGATCATCGCCGCCCGCGAAGGCACCCGGTTCGAGGGATTCCACGACTTCCTGCGCAAGATCCCGCAGGAGGCGGCCAACAAACGCGCTGTGGAATCGCTCATCAAGGCCGGGGCCTTCGATTCATTCGGCCATCCCCGCCGAGCGCTGGACGCGATCCACAAGGAAGCCGTTGACGCTGTGGCCTCGGTCAAACGCGAAGAAGCCCGAGGACAATTCGACCTGTTCGCCGGCCTCAATGACGACGAGGGCTTTAACGAGCTTGCTGTCGACATTCCCGAGATCTCCGAGTGGCCGCGCCGGGAGAAGCTCAGCCTGGAACGCGACATGCTCGGCCTCTACGTCTCCGACCACCCGCTCAGCGGCATGGAGAAGACGCTGTCACGCCACTCCGACACGGCCATAGCCCGGCTCATCGGGGAGAACCTTCCCGAAGACGGCGCGCACGTGAAGATCGCCGGGCTCGTCACCCAAGTCCAGCACCGGGTCGCGAAGGCCTCGGGGAACCCCTACTCGATCGTGCGGGTCGAGGACCTCGGAGCCGACATCAACGTCATGTTCCTGGGCAAGACCCACGAGCTGTACTCCACGGCCCTGGAACAGGACGCAGTGGTCTCCGTCGCAGCGCGAGTGAGCATCCGCGACGACGGAGTGAGCCTCCGTGCGAACAGCGCGGAGGTCATCGCTGCCCAAGGTGAACTGGATGACCGCCCCTTCACCATGGTCATGCCCGAGACCGCCGCCACCGAGTACCGCATCACCGAGCTTCGGGACATCCTCGAACGACACCCGGGACAGACCGTGCCGCACCTGAAGCTGCGCAGAACCGGGAGTATCATCCATTTCGAACTGCCTCGCTACCCCGTCAACGTCACCGCGGACCTCTATGCCGAGGTCAAAGCACTGTTGGGTGCGAATTCCATCGAATGAAAAAGCGCCGGCCAGAGCACGGAACCCTCTTCGAGGTACTGCCCAGATCGGCACTCCTGACCCGACTATCGTCTAAGTGGGCGAGAGGCATTCCTGATTCTTATATCTGGGTGCTCTGTGGTCACATGAGGCCGATTTCACATCATGTGGTCCATGGGATCCTTGGTTCTAGTCCCGTTTTGACCCCGCCGTTTCAACCTCCGACGGGTTGTTGAACGGTGAGCGTAGCCGCTGTGGCTGTGTGCACTGGCAACGCCTCACCCTGAAGTACGGTGGTCAACCAGTCAGCGTACTTGGCGCCGATATGAGAGCTTATCCGGAGGGCGAAATCCTCTTATTTGTCTAACACGTCAATACCCAGGTACCCCAGCCCCTTTTCGCGGGTGCCCTTGTGAGCTCCCGACTGAAAGCGCGGTCTCGAACTACAGCTACTCATAGACATCGATGGATCCGCGCGATCGGGATGAGGGAGGTGAGCGTGGGTGCACTCAACGTCTTCAGAAGCGCGAAAGAACAAGGCTAGACAATCAAGTCTGGTCGGAACCGCGGCACCAGTCGAGTAGTCTGCTCGAGCAGCCGCGCGCGGAGATGCTCGGGAGCGTTGGTGGCGAGCAGCCTTTGCACACCGTTAGTTAGGTGGTCCTCGACGATCCCTGCTGAGGAGACCCTCGTCTTGTCGAACGAGCTTAAGATAGGGTTCAGCGCTTCCAATGCCCGCATGTTAAGATGCTGGTCTTGCCCTGCGATGAGGCCGAGGGCCTCTACCATGATCGAGATTGCATGATCGACCGCGATCGATGCTTCGTCGTCTTTTGGTGTCCGACCGATAGTGACAAGCTTTCGTTGCATCAGCATGATGTAGGCGTCGTATGCATTCGCAGGTGGGGCACCGTAGGAGTCCAGTCGATGGAAGTCCCGGATCGCTAAAGAGACCCCGGCAACGGTGTTCACGAGCGTCGCCGACGAGACGGGGTGATGTTGAATCGCATGAAGATAGTCTGCGGCGGCACCTAGGTTCGGCGGGCATGCTAGGCCCGGCTGAGGGTGCAGGATGGTCCGGACCATGTCATCGCTCACGTACCAGCCGGTCGTCGCTCGTTCGATCAGGAACTGGGCGATCTTGTAGGTCGGAGCGCTCAGGTCAGTGGACAACCACGTCAGTTGCGCGAGGTCGGAGGCGATGTTGCTTGGCGCGGACTGGTTCTCTCGATAGCGTGTCGGGAGTGCTTCGATGACGCCGCCGACCAGCGCGGTCTTCGATGCATCGCTCATCCCAGATGGCAGTTGGTGAGAGTATGTGAGTAAGGGTGCGGCCGGGTTGGTGAAGTATGCCTTCTCCAGACCCAACCGTTCAACAGGGTGCCCAGCGGACAGCTCCCGTGCCTCCTTAAGCAGAAGCTCAATATGTTCCGGGTCTCGGTCAGCCCGAAGCTGTTGCAGTAGATCATCGCGACGACTACGCCGCACCAGCTCTTCAATGCTGCGTGTTATGCGGCGAGACGCGGCATCTGTGCGAGTTGCACTCCGCTGCACGATCACCGCGATGACAACAGCGGTCACCAAACTCGCACTGCCCGCTATCGCGCCGACTGCGGTCCATTCTATCCCTGTCAGTCCCCACAGTGATTCCATGGCACAACCTTCCGATTACCTATCGATTAGGGGGATTGCTCCTCTGGATACCCCAGTGAGGTGTCGGATCGACCAGTATTGGACCGATGGTAGTCACGGTCTAGGTACGATGCGCAACGGTGGGTGGTTGCCGTCCTGCGTGGGCGTTCTCGGCGTCTCCCTCAAGCATTCACCGAGCAGGCTCCGTCGCAAAAACCGCGTGTAGTCGTGATGTGCTCGAGGGTGCCCTAGCAGGTCGGTGCTTATCACTTTTCGCTTTTCCGGCGTTGTGAGAGGAGCGACAGTTGAACGAAGATTTCATGCAACGGCTTCATCGAACTGCGGAAGGGCGTTGGTCAGCCGACCTGCTGAAGAAGCTTCTCGCCGGGAGCAAGTTGCAGGATATGCGCTGGATTGTCGGCAAGCAAGTCCTGGAGGCTATCGTCTGGTTCACTTGTTGCAAAGACAACCTGTGCTCCTTCCTTGCCAGCTTTGGAAGCGTGCGCGAGCAATGCGGCGTAGCTCTCCTTCGCAGCATCCTGCTGACGAGGCTCATCAAAGATCAAGAGCCCTAGATGGCGGCCCCCAGCTTCCTGTCCAACTTCGAGCATACCGAAGTGGTACGCCCAGATGAGCCTGATCATGTCACTGGCCGATAGATCGAAACCGAGGTCGAAACCTTCGTGCACCGGCTTGTATGTAGTCCCGTCGATTTCGATTTCACTGGGATCGAGAGACTGAAATCGGTAGGACGTGAGCTGCGTACGAACGGAATGCTGAAGCCGTCCGATACGCTCACGGTCTGCCGGAGACAGATCATCCTTCTCTAGGCTCATGAGGAGTTCGCGCTGTTGCACCCAGCGCGAACGAAGGCGCTCGACCTCACTTCGCGAGATTTCCATTGTTCCCCGAAGGTCGTCGAGTTCTTCAATGCGACTTTCTAGCCTTAGCCTGTGAGCGATATCGGCCACGGAAGGCGTGCTGTTGGGTGCCTTTAGAGTGTCTCGTGCCGCTCGAATCGCAGCGCGATAGTCATGGATCTCTGTTGCAAGGCTTTGCTCGCGGGCACGCATCGCGACGATAACGCGTTGGTGGTCGCGGTGGACATTTTTGAATGTAGAAATCTGTTGCTCGATGAACTTGATGCTCTCAGTCGAAGACATTGCGTGAGGCGAAATGTCGGCGCCGTCCTCTAGGTGCTGGTGGCAGGTCGGACAGACGCTCTCGGCCAGGAGCGAATGTGCGTGCTGGGCTCCTAGTTTTTCAAGGACTTGGGTGTCCTTGTGTTTCTGGAGGTCCTCCTGCAATGCTTCAAGGCGCTGTTGAGTCTGCTGATTCTGACGCTCAAGCTCTTCACGCTCCTCAGCAATTGAGGCAGATACGGCGAGGGCCTGCCTGAGCGAATGTTCAATCCGCTGCAGGTTTGACTCAATCTCGCGGGCGGAACTTCCGGCGGTTGGCACTGGGCTAGCTTCGAGTTGAGCAAGCTCGGCGCGAAGAATAGTGACCGCCTGAGCAAGATCCTTCCACTCATCGTTAAGGACAACTTGTGGAACCATTCCTTCTTGCGCGGTGTCTTGTGAGATCTTCTTTGGCAGGTTCTGGATGACGACACGACTGACTCGTGCAGCCTCCGACAGTTTGCTCACAGCCCCCTGCCAGTCGGCTTCGAGCTCGCTCAAACTTGAACGAACCCTCTGTCGTTGAAGAATTCGCTCGAGTGATTCAAGACCGAGGAGGTACTCCGCTGATCGTTTACCTACATCCCGTATCCCGAGGTAGGTAGGAATCCTTGCTTGAACGCCGGCCCAGCCGTGTTTCTGCTCAACGTAGAAATAGGGGAAAAGTGTCTCGAGATAGAGCGGGCCCTCGCTTCCGTCCATTCGAGTGACGCGAGGCAGTTCCAGCCCAAGAAAGTCTGCCAAGTTCCGATGGAAACCGAGGGCGTGCTGAGCGCTCCCTTTGCGGCGGACGAAGTAGTCATCACGGCGACTTCCGGAGGAGCCGGTGAGCTCTGGGCCGGAAGCAACTGTTACGAGATTTCTGTCGCGAGCGCTGTGTACGACCGAGCGCATTGTCGTGATGACGTCGCCGTTAGCGTTCTCAATTTCGAGTGCCACGAAGGACTCAACGATCGGCCGCGGTTCGCTGTCTATCTCAATGGAGTCAGTCATCGCATGCGCCAGCGGGGTGCGATGTGATGGACTAAGCATGCCTTCGAGGCCGAGGGCGTAAACGATGGCCTGGAGGGCAGTGGATTTACCCGAGGTATTGTCGGCTCTGATTACGTTGAGCCCTTCTCGGAAGTTGAGCTGACGTTGAGCGGTACCGAACTCGGTATGCGCAAAAAGTTTCAGTGATCGAAGGCGCATCTTCGGGTTCATGTCCACTCCAGGAGATCGCGGATTTGGCGCTGGCTGATAGATTTCGGTAGCTTCGCGAGGAACTCCTTTTCGGCCGCCAGAACTGATGGGTCTTTGTCTACTGATTCTGCAAGGGCGGAGCCGGTAGTAGTGAGTTTTACGAGCCCCGTTTCGGTCCGTTCGGCTAGGCCCTGCCCGAATGCGAGGTCAACCGTGAGTGTCAGGGAAGGGTCGAACCGCACCAGCAGCTCGTCTGGGCTTTTGTCGCCTTCGTGCCATTTGAGAAAGAGTGATCGGCTTGTCGATGTGCGTATTGCCCACCACAGAACGTGTAGATGTGGCAGCGTTAGGGACCTTGAGCGACCCTTGGACAGAAGGAGAGATAGGACTGAAAGTCGCCATCCCGTCCGGAAGTCTCCGGGAATATTAACCGATCGCTGCGTGAAGTGAGGGGTTGCTGGGACGGACGAGAAAAATGCTTCGAGTTCTTGAAGTCCGCTCATGACGCCGCCTCGAAATCCAGAGGGCAGCGCATTAGCCAATCCGCTACAGCTGACCAGGACAGCATGCTTGCCGTTGAATTGCTGAGCATCGGGAAGTCGGTCCGCAATGCGTTCGCAAACTCTTTCGAAATCTCGGCTAGTTTGCCCTGCGTGTCGTTCAATCCTGGCGGGTACTCTAGTGCGAGGAGTTCCTCTCTCTGGGCCCGCGCGGAAATGACTCCTCGATGTACTTCTGGCGATGCAGAGCGTAAACGCTCGAGCGTGTTTTCTCCTTTGAGATACTGCTTCGTGAGTGACTCGATTACGGCGTCGATTGTTCCGGGGGAAGTTCGGATCTTCTCGAGCTTCGCGTAAGCGGTATTGCGGAGGTCCGGGTTCTCCTCCGCCCAAGCCGCGCGATGGTCGTCGGAGATTTCTGGGGGTTCCACAAGTGGTGTGGGGATTGAATGCAGTACCTCTCGCTCTGCTGCATAGTCGTCATCGGTTTCGATCACAATCTTGAACTGTGGGTGGACGAACGGCAGCCCCCAATCCACAACTTCAGAGGATTTTTTTGATGCGTGGCTAATAAGCTGCCGTGAATCATTCCGGTGTACAAGGAGGACATATCTGTGCAGTACCACTTTTCCAAGTAGCTGCCCCATGTCGTTCTTGTTAGAGCGGAGCTTGCCGAGGTCTGTGGTCAGCTTGTCCCGTTGCTTCTCATAGCAGTCATGCACCGAGAGCGGCTCTTCCGCCGCATAGCACTGGTACGCAACACCATCGAGCGAGAACGCCTCGATGCCAAGGTCTCCGTGATGTCTGTCGGGCACGAGTTGCAGGCTATGGGGACTGGACGCGGCGTATCGCTTCTGGAGAAGCATGATGCAGTAGTCCTGCCACTCACGCCCGTTCCATGCACGAGTCACGTTGTGAAGCGCCCTGGGATTCGTTCCGTGGTTAGACGGTCGCGGGCGCGGTCGTCGTGGGGTGAGTGTAGGCCGCTTCGACCGATGCGGGGGTGCGGTAGTCGAGAGCTTCGTGGAGCCGGGCCGTGTTCCACCAGTGGACCCA
>NZ_JALAHB010000126.1 GCF_022712115.1 Brevibacterium sp.
CCGCTCCCCCCCCCCCCCTCCCTCCCGCCCCCCCCCCCGCGCGGCGCGGCGTCGCCCTCGCCTCCCCGGCGGGGCCCCCCGGGCCCCTCTCGCGTCTCGCCCGGGCCCCGGATCGGCACCTCGGCTCCGGAACACGTACGCACCTCCGCTCACCTCAGCTCCGGCTTCCCAGGCTCCAGCGTAGGAACCCGGAGCCAGGTAGGGTGACCCCGTGTTCCACGTTCGTCATCTCCACCGCTTCGCCGCGGCAGCCGCAGCGTTCACCCTCGCCGCCGGTGCCGCAGCCGTGGGCGCCCCCGCATCCGGCGCAGCCCCGGCGAGCCCCGCAGACGCCGGCTCCGCCGCGTTCACCTCCCCCGCAGCAGATCCCGCAGCCGCCGCGCCTGCCCTGAGCGTCGAGGCACAGCCGGCGCCGGAGAGCAGCGAGACTCCGGTCTACGACCCCGGCCCGCTCACGGACGGCTCCGCTCCCCCGCAGCTGCCGGCTGAGTCGTGGATCCTCATCGATCTGGAGACGGGCGAGGTGCTCACCGAGCACGAACCGGATCTCCCGCCCGCCCCCGCATCCACCATCAAGCTGCTCTCCGCCCTTGCCCTGGTCGACGAGCTCGACGACCCCGAGGCGAAGCAGGAAGCCGTGTACGAGGACATGCGGGTCGACGGCACCAAGGTGGGCCTGGTGCAGAAGAACGACTACACGATCGACGACCTCTTCCACGCGCTCCTCATGTCCAGCGCCAACGACGCCGCGCATGCGCTGGGCGAGGCGGTGGGCGGCCAGGAGCGCGCCGTCGAGCTCATGACGGACAAGGCCGCGGAGCTCGGCCTCACCGGCACGGTCCCCAAGGACACCTCCGGGCTCAACGACACCTCGCAGGTCACCACCGTCTCCGATCTGATCCGCGTGGGCCGGGCCGTGCTCGGCCAGGACTACCTCATGGACGTCATCGGCACGACGGAGTACAGCTTCCCCGGTGCCGTGAATCCGGACACCGACGAGAAGCTGAAGGGCTTCCCCATCCAGAACCACACGCGGGTCGTGGGCGAGGTCGAGGGCGGCCTGGGCCTGAAGAACGGCTACACCAGCAAGGCCGGCGGCTCCTTCGTCGCCGTCGTGGAAAGGGACGGACGACAGCTGGCCTCCGCGGTGCTGGGTTCGCAGGGATCCACACGCGAGGGTGCCGTGGACCTCCTCGAATGGGGCTTCGCGCAGTCCTCTCCCGAGGCCGTGGACAGCATCGAGCTGCGCACGCCTGCGGAGATCGAGGAGGAAGCGGCATCAGCCGCTGCGGAGCGCTCGTCCGCTCCGCCGGAGAGGCCCGTGCAGGCGGACGCCGAGGCCGCCGACGCGGATCTCACGTCCTCCGCTCCGGCGTGGCTGGGTCCCGCGGGGCTCGGTGCCGCTCTCGTGCTGCTGATCGCCCTCGCCGTGCTGCTGCGCCGGCGCGCGGCGGCCAGACGCCGCGCACCACGCCACTGAGGCATTCTGCGGCCGGGAAGTCCTGCGTCCCGCCGCGGAATCCTTGGGCTGCGTCCGTCCTCGCTCCCTCCGCACGCTCAGAAGCCGGAGAGGATCCCCCGCTCGGTGAGCTTGGAGGCGAGCCCGGCGCCGTCCGAGGCGTAGATCCACGGCACGCCCTGGCCTCGGCCTGTGCGCCGCGAGCGTCCGCCCGCCCAGACCGCCTCACCGGAGGTGAGCTGGCGGATCGCCACCGCCGCGACGTTCTCCGGGTGATTGTCCACGAACTCCCCGTAGATCTCCTCGTCGTGCTGACCGTCGTCGCCGATCAGGAGCCAGCGCATGTGCGGGAACTCCCGCGCCAGGCGCTCCAGTGAGTTCCGCTTGTGCTCCACCCCGCTGCGGAAGGCCCGGGTGGCCGTGGGTCCCCAGTCCGTGAGCAGCAGCGGCCCGTCGGGATAGAGGTTGCGGCTGAGGAAGCGCTTGAGGGTGAGCGCCACGTTCCAGGCGCCGGTGGAGAGGTAGATGATGGGCGAGTCCGGCCGCAGGTAGGTGAGCCGGTCGTAGAGGACCGCCATGCCGGAGACCGGGGTGCGCGCGTGCTCGTCGAGCACGAAGGTGTTCCACGCGGCGAGGAACGGACGCGGCAGGGCGGTGACCATGACCGTGTCGTCGATGTCCGAGATGATGCCGAACGTCTGGTCCTGCCCGATGATGGTCACCTGCGAGCGGTCCACGAGAGAGTTGCCGGTCCAGATCTCGATCTCCACCGTGCCCGGCTCGAACTCCCCCGGGATGACGGCGTCCACCACCCCGCCGCGGTCACAGGTCACCATGTGCTCCTGGCCGGCGATGCGCACCCATGCGGTCTCGTCCGCGAGCGTGACGGCCCCGAATGAGCGGAACCCGCGGATGCTCTGGTGGATGTCCGCTGCGGGCTGTCCGGACTTCGTCAGCACGAGCCGCGCGAGCACGCGCACGCTCGTCTCCGTGCCGTAGGAGTCGTAGCAGATGGCGGTCCGCTTCCAGCCGTGCTTCTCCGCTTTCTCCCGCAGCCACGAGTTGAAGGAGTCCTCCATGCGGGCCGCCGTGTGACGGACCTCGGGCGCGAGGTTGACGGGCGCCGGCGGCCGGGTGCGGCGACTGCGGGTACGTCCTCTGCTGCGGATCACTGTGCTCCTCGGTGGGCTCCGGCTCGTCCCACTACCCTAACGGCGCAGGAGGCCCGCTCGCGTGGTCGGGGAGGCGTGTGTGCGGTTCTGCGCATCAGCGGCGCAGGAAGCCCACCTTGTCGTAGACGTCCGCGATGGTCGTGCCGGCCACGGCCTCGGCGGCGTCAGCGCCCCGGTGGAGCACGCGCTCGAGCTCCGCCGGGTCGTCGAGCAGCTCGAGCGTGCGCTCCCGCAGCGGGGTGAGCGCCTCGACCGCGAGCTCCGCGAGGGCGACCTTGAGGTGGCCGTACATCCGGCCCTCGAACTCGGCCATGATCTCCTCGACCGGCCTGCCGGAGAGCGAGGAGTAGATGGTGAGCAGGTTCGACACCCCCGGCTTCGCCTCGCGGTCGAACGCGATCTCCGTGCCGGCATCCGTCACGGCCGACTTGATCTTCTTGGCGAGTGCCTTGGGCTCATCGAGGATGTCGATCCGTCCCGCGGGCGTCTTGGCGGACTTGGACATCTTCGCCGTGGGATCCTGCAGATCGTAGATCTTGGCGGTCGCCTTGAGGATCTGCGGCTCCGGCACGGTGAAGGCCTTCCCGTAGCGGTGGTTGAACCGCTCGGCCAGATTGCGGGTGAGCTCCAGGTGCTGGCGCTGGTCCTCCCCCACCGGGACCACATCCGTCTGGTACAGCAGGATGTCCGCGGCCATGAGCGCCGGGTACGTGAGCAGGCCCAGGGAGACGTGCTCGTTCTTCGCGGACTTGTCCTTGAACTGGGTCATCCGCTGCGCCTCGCCCAGCCCCGTGGTGCACTCGAGGACCCAGCCCAGCTGGTTGTGGGCGGGGATGTGCGACTGGACGAAGATCGTGGAGCGCGCCGGGTCCAGGCCCGCGCCGATGAACTGCGCGGCCGTGCGCAGGGTGCGCGCACGCAGCTCCGCGGGATCCTGGTCGACCGTGATCGCGTGCTGGTTGGCGATGAAGAAGAAGGCGTCGTGCGTGTCCTGCTGCTCCACAAACTGCTGCAGCGCCCCGATGTAGTTGCCCAGGTGGAGGGAGTCCGAGGTGGCCTGGATGCCGGAGAGGGAGCGGGGACGGTGCGCTGCGGGTTCAGTCATGCCCCTCATTCTGCCACTGGGGGCGGACGCGCCCGGCACCCGTCCCAGGTCACGAATCGGGACCGGATCTTAAGACACGGTCTCTGCGACTGGACAAGCCACCTGACCACGCGGACACTCAGTCTGTCAGAATCCTGTACCAAGCCTCCATGCGGCCTCTGAGCCCGTCGTGGGAGCACCCGCACGCCGAGGCAGCGAGCAGCACATGCAAAGGAGCACAATGTCCGTCGAATACGTACGCACGGATGAGGACGCGCCTCCCGTAGCCGTCGTCCAGAAGCCGCGGTGGACCCCGGCGAAGATCGCCCTCTGGGTCGCCATCGCGCTCATCGCGGGGCTCGGCTGGGTGATGATCGCGGTCGTCCGCGGCGAGGAGACCAGCGCGAGCTGGTTCGTCGCCGCCGCGGTCGGCAGCTACCTCATCGCCTACCGCTTCTACGCCAAGTTCATCGAATGGAAGGTCTGCCGGCCGGACCTCAGACGCGCGACTCCCGCCGAGCGCAACGACAACGGCCGCGACTTCGCCCCCACGGACCGCCGCGTCCTGTTCGGCCACCACTTCGCCGCGATCTCCGGCGCCGGGCCCCTCGTGGGCCCCGTCATGGCCGCGCAGATGGGCTACCTCCCCGGTACCCTGTGGATCGTCTTCGGCGTGATCTTCGCCGGCGGCGTGCAGGACTACATGGTCCTCTACTTCTCCACCCGGCGGAACGGCCGCTCGCTCGGCCAGATGGCGCGGGACGAGCTGGGCAAGGTGGGCGGCGTCATCGCCTCCATCGGCATCATCCTCATCATGACGATCCTCGTCGCCGTGCTGGGCCTGGTCATCATCAACGCCCTGGGCGAGTCGCCGTGGGGCGTCTTCTCCATCGCGATGACCATCCCGATCGCGGTCTTCATGGGCATCTACTTGCGCTACCTCCGCCCCGGCAAGGTCATCGAGACCTCCGTGATCGGCGTGGTGCTGCTTCTCTTCGCCATCATCGCCGGCGGCTGGGTGCACCACGATCCGTTCTGGTCCGAGGTGTTCCACCTGGAGAAGACCACCCTGGTGTGGTGCCTGATGATCTACGGCTTCCTCGCCGCCGTGCTGCCGGTGTGGGTCCTGCTCGCCCCGCGCGACTACCTCTCGACCTTCATGAAGATCGGCACGATCGGTCTGCTCGCGGTCGGCATCATCTTCGTCAACCCCACGGTGCAGATGCCGGCGATCACGCCCTTCGCCTCCAACACCGAGGGCCCCGCCTTCGCGGGAGCGCTGTTCCCGTTCCTCTTCATCACGATCGCCTGCGGCGCCCTCTCCGGGTTCCACGCGCTCATCTCCTCGGGCACCACGCCCAAGATGGTGGAGAAGGAGTCGCAGATCCGCCTGATCGGCTACGGCGGCATGCTCATGGAGTCCTTCGTGGCGATCATGGCGCTCGTCGCCGCGGTGAGCCTGGACAAGGGCATCTACTTCTCGATGAACGCCGCGGAGCCCCTCACGGGAGGCACTCCTGAGGGCGCGGCGGACTTCGTCAACAACGTGCTCGGCATGAACGGCGTCTCGACCACCGCCGAGGACCTCACGCAGGTGGCGAAGGACGTGGGCGAGAACTCGATCGTCTCCCGCACGGGCGGCGCGCCCACGCTGGCGATGGGCATGGCGCAGATCCTCCACCAGATCCCGCTGATCGGCGGGACCAACATGCTGAGCTTCTGGTACCACTTCGCCGTGATGTTCGAGGCCCTGTTCATCCTCACCACCATCGACGCCGGCACCCGCGTCGCCCGCTTCATGCTCTCGGACCTGCTGGGGAACTTCGCGAAGAGGTTCCGCGACCCGTCCTGGACCGTGGGCGCGTGGGTCACCACGGCGGTCATGGTGGCGGCCTGGGGCTCCATCCTCCTCATGGGCGTGACGGACCCGCTGGGCGGCATCAACACGCTGTTCCCGCTCTTCGGCATCTCCAACCAGCTCCTGGCTGCGATCGCTCTCGCCATCGTCTTCGCGATCGTCATCAAGTCCGGCTACGCCAAGTTCGCCTGGATCCCGGGCATCCCGCTGGTCTGGGACCTCGCCGTCACGATGACGGCCTCGTACCAGAAGATCTTCTCCGCGGATCCGCTCGTGGGCTACTGGGCGCAGCACATGGCCTACCGCAACGCCCTGGCCGCCGGAGAGACCTCCCTGGGCAACACCGAGGGAGTGCCGGCCATGGAGGCGGTCGTCCGCAACACCCTCATCCAGGGCACGCTGTCCGTGGTCTTCGCGGTCATCGTCGTTATGGTGGTCGTCATGGCCCTGTGGCAGGCGTACAAGGCGCTCACCACCGGCAAGGTCGTCACGGCCGAGGAGCCGTTCGAGCCCACCAGGCTGTTCGCCCCCGCGGGCCTCCTCGCCACCAAGGAGGAGAAGGAGGTCGAGGCCCAGTGGGACGAGTACCGGGAGAAGCACGGGCTCGTGAAGTCCGGAGGCGGTCACTGATGGCTGCCCCGGCTGCACGGTCTGGGACTCACGCCCGGTCTGCGGCCTGCACCGGGGCCGCCTCCGTGCGGCAGAGCACGCTCAGCCGGGTGCTGCGGCCGCTGCGCGCGGTCCACTGGTACCTCAAGGAGGTCATGGGCGAGAACGCCTACGTGCACTACCTCGAGTCCTACGAGCGCAGGCACGGCACCCGCGAGGGCGCGATGGGCGAGCGCGAATTCTGGCGCGATCTCACGGACGAACAGGACAGGAACCCGAAGGTCCGGTGCTGCTGAGCTCCGGGGACGCCGGGGGCCGGTGCCGCCGGAGTGGGGCCCGCTCCTGACAGGGAGCGCAGAGGGGGCTCCGCAGAGATCATC
>NZ_JALAHB010000127.1 GCF_022712115.1 Brevibacterium sp.
CCCGCCCTCCATTACCTGTTTACAGTGTACGGTCTTTTCGGTTCGAAACACCGTACACCCATCGAAGTAGACTGTCCACATGGATTCCGAAGAGATCTCAGGCACGGAGGCGGCCCCCGGCGGCGCGAAGGCCACAGACACGGTGCTGCGCCTGCTCTGGCGTGCGCGGCTGGGCGAGAAGGCCGGGCGCCGGGGGCCCCGCCGGAAGGTGAGCGTCGACCAGATCGTCGACGCGGGCATCGCCCTCGCCGATGCGGACGGCCTCGCCTCCTTCTCGATGCGCCGGGTGGCGGAGCGGGTGGGCCTCTCACCCATGTCCCTCTACTCCTACGTCCCGGACCGGTCCTCGCTCATCGGCCTCATGATCGATCAGACGGTGGGACGCACCCCGCTCCCGGAGCACACCGGCACGCTGCGGGAACGGCTCCGCGCCCTCTCCCGCCTGCTGTGGGACGAGTACCACCGGCATCCGTGGCTGCTGGACGCACAGAGCCACCGGCCGTGGATCGGCCCCCACGTCTCGGCGCGCTACGAGTGGCAGCTGTGTGCGCTGGAGGGCTGCGGGCTCGACGACCTCGCGATGGACCACACGGTCTCGCTCCTCGCCTCGCACGCCGCCGCCAGCGCGCAGGACGCGCTGCGCGCGCGGCACCTCGAGGAGTCCAGCGGGACGAGCGACCTGGAGTGGTGGAGCGCGAACGCCCCCGTGCTCGCCGAGGTCATGCCCCCGGGCGCGTTCCCGGTCTCCGGCCGCGTGGGCAGCGCCGTGGGCGAGGCCTACCAGGCCGTGACGAACACGACCGCCGTCTACGAGTTCGGTCTCGAGGTCATCCTCGACGGGATCGAGACCCGCGTCCGCCGTGGACGCGGCGGGAGCTGAGACGCCGCCGTCGCCCGCGCGGACTCAGCCGTCCGCCGCCTGCTCCTTGTCCCGGCGCAGGGAGGCGATGGCCTCCTCGAAGTCCTCGAGCGAGTCGAAGCCCTGGTAGACGCTCGCGAACCGGAGGTAGGCGACCTGGTCCAGCGAGCGCAGGGGCTCGAGGATCGCCAGGCCCACCTCATCGGCGTCGATCTCCGCAACACCGTAGCCGCGGATCCTTTCCTCGACCGTCTGCGCGAGCTTGGCGAGGTCGTCGTCGCCCACGGGCCTGCCCTGACAGGCCTTGCGCACGCCGGTGACGATCTTCTGCCGCGAGAACTCCTCGGACACGCCGGAGCGCTTGATGACGGAGAGGCTGGTCGCCTCCATGGTGGTGAAGCGGCGGCCGCAGCTGGGGCACTGACGGCGGCGCCGGATGGACGAGCCGTCCTCGGCGGTCCGGGAGTCGACGACCCGGGAGTCCGGGTTCCGGCAGAAGGGGCAGTGCATGGCGCTCAGACCTCCCCGGCCTCGAGACGGATGCGCACGGCCTCGCCGTGCGCCGGCAGGTCCTCGGCCTCGGCGAGGGCGATGATCCGCTCCCCCACCTCGCGCAGCGCGGCGGCCGAGTAGTCGATCACCTGGCTCACGCGCAGGAACGACGACACGCCCAGGCAGTCGCCGAAGGCGGCCGTGCCCAGGGTGGGGAGCACGTGGTTGGAGCCCGCCATGTAGTCCCCCAGCGCCACCGGTGAGTGCGGGCCGATGAACACGGCACCGCCGTTGACGATCCTGCCGGCGACCGCCGCGGCATCCGCGACGTGGAGCTCCACGTGCTCGCCGGCGTAGGCGTTGACGACGGCGATGCCCGCCTCCTGCGAGTCCACGAGGACGATCCCGGACTGCGCCCCGGAGAGGCTCTCCGCGATCCGCTCCGCATGCCGTGCACGCGCCCCCTGTGCGCCGAGCTCCGCGTCCACCGCCGCGGCCAGCGGCTCCGAGTCCGTCACGAGGACGGCGGCGGCGAGCGGATCGTGTTCGGCCTGGCTGATGAGATCCGCGGCGACGAAGGCGGGATCGGCCGTGTCGTCGGCGAGGACGATGATCTCCGTGGGACCCGCGACGGCGTCGATCCCCACGTGCTCCCGCACGAGCGCCTTGGCCGCCGCCACGTAGGCGTTGCCCGGGCCGGTGATGATGTCCACGGGCTCGAGGCCGTCGCCGGCGGGACCGTCGAAGCCGTAGGCGAAGGCGCCGATCGCCTGCGCGCCGCCGATCCCCCACACCTCGTCGACGCCCAGCAGGTGGGCGGCGGCGAGCACGGTGGCGTGCGGCAGGCCGGTGTCCGGCTGCGGGGGCGAGGCGATCGCGACGGAGCCCACACCCGCCACCTGCGCCGGCACGGCGTTCATCACCACCGAGGACGGGTAGACCGCACGGCCGCCGGGCACGTAGAGGCCCACGCGCTCTGCCGGGAGGTGACGGGTCGTCACGACCGCACCGTCGGCGAGCTCCGTCCTCACTGCGCCGGGGAGGTCCGCCCGCGCGACCGTGCGCACGCGGCGGATGGTCTCCTCGAGGGCGGCGCGGACGCCCGGGTCGAGAGCCTCCGCCGCCGCCGCGAGCTCCTCGGCGGCCACCCGGAACCGCTCCGGCGCGCTGCCGTCGAACCGGGCCGCGGCCTCGGCCACGGCCGCCCTGCCGCGCGCGTGGATGTCCGCCAGCAGCGGACGGACCGCCTCCAGCGGAGCGCCGGAGTCCGCGTCCGCGCGGGGCAGACGGGTCCGGAGGGTGCGCTTGTCGAGGGCGGAGCCTCGGAGATCGACGAGGTGCGTGCTGGCGAGGGTAGTCACGTGCCCATCCTAGTCCCGTGGCGTCTCAGTCCACGTCTCAGCGCAGGCAGGCCGACCCCAGCAGGGCCTTGAGATCCCCGGAGAGGCTGGGGCTCTGCTCGACGCGGAAGCGGCGGCCCAGCCGCATGACGGTCCGCCTGCCCGGCTCCACGAGCGTGAGCTCCACCTCCGCGTGGCCCTTGTGCGCCTCGAGGATCCGGCCCAGCTCCGTGATCGTCCGCTCCGTGCTCTGCGTGCGCGGCATGGAGATGTGCAGCGGCCTGTCCGCGGGATCCGTCACGTCCGGGATCGTCATGGACTGGACCATCATCGTGGTGGGGCGGTCGTCGGAGGTGCGCCCGCGCCCGCTCACGGCGACCCCGAGGTCCGTGGCCAGCAGGCTCGCGACCGGTTCGTAGGCGTCGCCGAAGAACATCACCTCGATCGAGGCGTCGAGGTCCTCGATCTCCACGATGGCGTACGGCCGGCCGTTCTTCTTGGAGACCTTGCGCTGCACGGCGGTGATCATGCCGCAGATCTTCACCTGGCTGCCGTCCGGCCGCCCGCGCTCCGGATCCACGAGGTCCGCGATGGAGATGTCCGCCTCCGCCGCCAGCACGCCCTCCAGGCCGTTGAGCGGATGGTCCGAGACGTAGAGGCCGATCATCTCGCGTTCGAAGGCGAGCTTCTCCTTCTTCTCCCACTCCGGACGGTCCGGCACCGGCACGGAGAAGGAGGGGGCTGCTTCGTCCTCGCCGCCGAGGCCGGCGAACAGGTCGAACTGGCCGTGGGCCTCCTGCCGCTTCACGCCGATGACGGCGTCGACCGCCTCCTCGTGGATCTCCACGAGCGCGCGCCGGGAGTCCCCCAGCGAGTCGAAGGCCCCGGCCTTGATGAGCGACTCGACGGTGCGCTTGTTGCACACCTGGGCCGGCACCTTATCGAGGAAGTCCGAGAAGTCCGTGTAGGCGCCCTTCTCCTCGCGCGCGCTCACGATGCCCTCGACGACGTTGTGTCCCACGTTGCGCACGGCACCCATGCCGAAGCGGATGTCCGTGCCGACCGGGGTGAAGTTCGCGTGGGAGTCGTTGACGTCCGGCGGCAGCACCGTGATGCCCAGCCTGCGGCACTCGTTGAGGTAGATCGCGAGCTTGTCCTTGTTGTCGCCCACCGAGGTGAGGAGGGCGGCCATGTACTCGGCCGGGTAGTGGGCCTTGAGGTAGGCCGTCCAGTAGGAGACCACGCCGTAGGCCGCGGAGTGGGCCTTGTTGAAGGCGTAGTCGGAGAACGGCAGGAGGATGTCCCAGAGCGCCTGCGCGGCCTCCTCGGAGTAGCCGCGCTCCTTCATGCCGCTGAAGAAGCCCACCTGCTGCTTGTCCAGCTCGGCCTTCTTCTTCTTGCCCATCGCACGGCGGAGAATGTCCGCCTGTCCCAGCGAGTAGCCGGCGACCTTCTGCGCGATCGCCATCACCTGCTCCTGGTAGATGATGAGGCCGTAGGTGGTGTCGAGGATCTCCTTGAGCGGCTCCTCGAGCTCCGGGTGAATCGGAGTGACCTCCTGGCGGCCGTTCTTGCGCAGGGCGTAGTTGGTGTGCGAGTCCGCACCCATGGGGCCGGGCCGGTACAGCGCCAGCGTCGCGGAGATGTCCTCGAAGTTGTCCGGCTGCATGAGCCGCAGCAGCGACTGCAGACCGGTGCCGTCGAGCTGGAACACGCCCAGGGTGTCGCCGCGGCCGAGGAGGCGGTAGGACTCCTCGTCGTCGAGGGCGAGGTGTTCGAGGTCGAGCTCGAAGTCGCGGTTGACCTTGATGTTCTCGATCGCGTCCGAGATGATCGTGAGGTTCCGCAGCCCCAGGAAGTCCATCTTGATGAGGCCGAGGCCCTCGGACGTGGGGTAGTCGAACTGCGTGATGACCTGGCCGTCCTGGAAGCGGCGCATGATCGGGATGACGTTGATGATGGGCTCGGACGACATGATGACGCCCGCCGCGTGCACGCCCCACTGCCGCTTCAAGCCCTCGAGGCCCTTGGCGGTCTCGAAGACCTCGCGCGCCTCCGGGTCCCGCTCGAGCAGCTCCCGGAACTCCCCGGCCTCCCCGTAGCGCTTGGCCTCGGGGTTCTCGATGTTGGCCAGCGGGATGTCCTTGGCCATCTCCGCCGGCGGCAGCGCCTTCGTCAGCTGCTCGCCCATGCTGAACGGCTTCCCCAGCACGCGCGCGGAGTCCTTGAGCGCCTGCTTCGTCTTGATGGTGCCGTAGGTGACGATCATCGAGACGTAGTCGGCGCCGTACTTCCGGGTCACGTACTCGATGACCTCGCCGCGGCGGCGATCGTCGAAGTCCACGTCGAAGTCGGGCATGGACACGCGGTCCGGGTTGAGGAAGCGCTCGAAGAAGAGGCCGTGCTGCAGCGGGTCCAGGTCGGTGATGCGCATGGCGTAGGCGACCATGGAGCCGGCGCCGGAGCCGCGGCCCGGCCCCACGCGGATGCCGTTGTCCTTCGACCAGTTGATGAAGTCCGCGACGACGAGGAAGTAGCCGGGGAAGCCCATCGAGATGATGATGTCCAGCTCGTAGTCCGCCTGCTTGCGGACGGCGTCCGGGATGCCTCCCGGATACCGGTAGTGCAGCCCCTTGTCGACCTCCTTGATGAGCCAGGAGGTCTCGTCCTCCCCCTCCGGGGTGGGGAACTTCGGCATGTAGTTCGCGCTGGTGTCGAACGACACCTCGCACATCTCCGCGATCCTCAGCGTGTTGTCGCAGGCGTCGGGCATCTCCGAGAAGAGCGCGCGCATCTCCGCCGCGGACTTCAGGTAGTAGCCGGAGCCGGAGAAGGCGAACCGGGAACCGCCCTGGTCGTAGGTGGGCTCGATGAGCTTGGAGCCGGACTGGATGGCGAGCAGCGCCTCGTGCGCCTTCGCGTCCGACTCGTGCGTGTAGTGGAGGTCGTTGGTCGCGACGCGCGGGAGGTCGAGCTCCTTCGCCAGCCGCAGCAGGTCCTTCGTCACCCGCTTCTCGATGGAGAGGCCGTGGTCCATGAACTCCGCGAAGTAGAACTCCGGCCCGAAGATCTCCCGATACTCGCCGGCGGCCCGCTTCGCCTCCTCGTACTGCCCCAGGCGCAGCCGTGTCTGCACCTCTCCGGACGGGCAGCCGGTCGTCGCGATGAGGCCCTCGGAGTGCTCGCTCAGCAGCTCCCGGTCGATGCGGGGCCACTTGCCGAACACGGAGTCCAGGGACGCCTTCGAGGAGGCGGTGAAGAGGTTGCGCATGCCGGTGTTGTTCCGGCTGAGGATCGTCATGTGCGTGTAGGCGCCGCCGCCGGAGACGTCGTCGGGCTTCTGCGACTCGTCCGTGCGCCACTTCACGCGGGTCTTGTCGCCGCGCGCCGTGCCCGGGGTGACATAGGCCTCCACGCCGATGATCGGCTTGATCCCGGCCTTGGTCGCCTGGGACCAGAAGTCGAAGGCGCCGAACAGGTACCCGTGGTCCGTGATGGCCAGCGCGGGCATGTTCTGGGCGTTGACCGCCTCCATGAGGTCGCCGAGGCGCGCGGCCCCGTCCAGCATGGAGTACTCGGTGTGCGTGTGCAGGTGGACGAAGCTGTCGCTCATGGTTCTCCTCTCAGCCCTGCGCCGAACGCAGCGTCTCCAGTGCGTGTGCGAGGTCCGCGGGGTAGTCGCTGGAGAACTCCACCCACTCCCCCGTCTCCGGGTGGGTGAAGGCCAGGTGGACGGCATGGAGCCACTGCCGCTCGAGACCCAGCCTGCCCGCGAGGACGGGATCCGCCCCGTAGGGCAGGTCGCCGCAGCAGGGGTGCTTGGTGGCGGACATGTGCACGCGGATCTGATGGGTGCGGCCCGTCTCCAGGTTCACCTCCACGAGGCTCGCCGAACGGTGCGCCTCCAGCACCTCGTAGTGGGTGACGGCGTGCTTGCCGTCGGACCGGACCGCGTACAGCCCGTCGCGCCGCGGGTTCCTGCCGATGGGGGCCTCGATCGTGCCCACCACCGGATCCGGCAGCCCCTGGACGAGGGCGTGGTAGGTCTTGGAGACCGTGCGCTGCTTGAAGGCCCGCTTGAGCACCGAGTAGGCGTGCTCGCCCTTGGCCACCACCATGACGCCGGAGGTGCCCACGTCCAGCCGGTGCACGATGCCCTGCCGCTCGGCCGCGCCCGAGGTCGCGATCCGGTGACCGGCGGCGGCGAGCCCGCCGATGACGGTGGGCCCGTGCCACCCCGCGGCGGAGTGGGCGGCGACGCCCACGGGCTTGTCCACGACGATGATGGCCTCGTCCTCGAAGAGGATCCGCATGCCCGGCACCGGCTCCGCGACGATCTCGAGCGGCTTCTCCGGCTCGGGCATCTCCACGTCGAGGCGGCTGCCGGAGGTCACGCGATCCGACTTCCCCACCACGCTGCCGTCCATCGCGACTCCCCCCGCCTGCGCGATCTCCGCGGCCTTGGAGCGGGAGAGGCCCAGCGCCCGCGAGAGCGCGGAGTCGACCCGCTCCCCGTCGAGGCCCTCGGGGACGAGCAGTGAGCGGACCGTCATGGGGTCTCCTTCTCTTGTCGGTCGTGGTCGGCTGACTGGGGCGGGATCTCCGCAGGCCGGGGCGGATTCTCCACCGACTCCTCCGCAGAGCCGGCTCGCTCGCTCTCGCGCGTGCCGTCCAGGGACACGCCGCGGATCTGGGTGATGATGATGAAGCACGCGGCACCGGTGATGGCGATGTCCGCCACATTGCAGATGAAGAAGTAGAGGTCGATGAAGTCGACCACCGCACCGTGGAACACGGCCGGCGGCCGCACCAGCCGGTCGATGAGGTTGCCGGTGAGCCCGCCCAGCAGGAGGCCCAGCGCCCATGCCCAGGTCCGGGAGCCGAGCTTCCGGCCCACCCAGGCCACGGCGCAGAACGCGATCACCGCGATGAGGGTGAAGACCCAGGTGAAGCCGGATCCCATCCCCAGCGCCGCGCCGTCGTTGAAGATCAGGGTGAACCCCGCCAGGTCTCCGATCACGGGCACCGGGACCTGGGGCTCCAGCACGGCGAGGGCGATCTGCTTCGTCGCCTGGTCCACGAGCACCACCCCTGCGGCGATCGCCCACAGCAGCAGCCGCAACTTCCTCCGGGTCCGGCCAGCAGCGGTCATCGAGGTCCTTCCGTCCAGGTTCCCGGGTACCGCAGCACCACGAGCCGATCAGTGCGCCCAGGCGCGTCGACACCACAGTCTACGCATGCCCGCACGACGCGAGGTCCCGGCACCCTGAACCGGGTGCCGGGACCTCGCGGTGTCCGCGCGCGGTCGCCGGACGGCTCGCGTCCGGCTCCCGCGATCAGATGGAGCGGCCGCCCAGCGTCTCAGGTGCGAGCGAACCGGAGTTCTCCAGGTCGCGCAGCTGATCGTTGAGGTAGCTCTTGAGGCGGGTGCGGTACTGGCGCTCGAAGTTCTCCAGCTTGTCGATCTCGCGCTCGAGCGAGGACTTCTGGGTCTCGAGGGCGGTGAGCACCTCGTCGCGCTTGCTCTCCGCCTCGCCGACGATCTGCGAGGCACGCGCCTCGGCCTCGGCGATGAGCTCGTCGCGCTTGCGCTCGCCCTCTGCCACGTGCTCGTCGTGGACGCGCTGCGCCAGGGCGATGAGGCCGTGGGAGTCGGTGCCGGAGGGTGCACCGGCGAGCGACTCGTCCGCAGCGGGTGCGGCGGGAGTCTCGACCGCCGCGGGAGCCTCTGCGGCCGGCGCCTGCGGGGCGACCAGCGGCGAGGCAGGCGCCTGCGGGGCCTCCTCGACCGGCTCTGCGGGTGCGCCCCAGGCGGGGGCGGACTCCTGCTCCGGCACTGCGGCGGGCATCGCCTGCGTGGCCTGCGGATCCTCCACCGGCGCCGCCGGTGCCGCGGCCGGCGCGGCGGACGCACCCGACTCCAGCTCGGAGACCCGGGCCTCCGCGGCGGAGAGCTGCTGCTTCAGCTCGTCGTTCTCCTGGTACAGGCGGCGCAGTTCGACGACGACTTCGTCCAGGAAGTCATCGACCTCGTCCTGGTCGTACCCGTCGCGGAACTTGACATGCTGGAACCGCTTGTTCACTACGTCTTCAGGCGTGAGCGCCATGAGGCCAACCTCTTGCTCGACAACAAATCAGCGATCCGGGCGCGCCGGACTCGATGTCACGATACCGCATCATTTGGCCGGATGCGTCATGCGCGACAGGAAAACCCGCCCCGAACAGGGACGATCCTCACATTCAGGCCACCACGCGAGCCACGTTGAAGAGGATCTGCGCGAGGAACTGCACGCCGATGAACACGACGATGAAGCCCAGATCCAGGGCGACGCCGCCCAGCCGCAGCGGCGGGATGACCTTGCGCACCAGGCGCACCGGCGGGTCCGTGAGAGTGTAGACGAACTCACAGACGACCAGGAGGAATCCGGTGGGACGCCAGTCCCGGGAGAACACCTGGATGAGGTCGAGGACCACGCGTGCGAGGAGGACCCACACGTACAGGCTGAGGAGGTAGCCGGCGAGGACGAACAGTGTGCTGAGCACGTGTACCGCTTTCGATGGGAGTGCAGGGAACCGCGCGTGACGCGCTCACCGGTTCGCGACGCCGGCTGGGCCTCAGCTCTGGTTGAAGAAGCTCGCCTGGGCGTCCGGACCCGCCTCCGCCTCCGCGGTCACCGTCACCTGCTCCGGGCTGAGCAGGAAGACGTTGCCGGTGATCTTCTCGATCGAGCCGTGCAGTCCGAAGATGAGACCGGCGGAGAAGTCCACGAGGCGCTTGGAGTTCGCGTCGTCCATTGCGGACAGGTCCATGATAACCGGCACACCGTCACGGAACGCCTGACCGATCGCCTTCGCGTCGTTGTAGCTGCGCGGGTGGATGGTGCGGATGGTGTGGAGCGCCTCCGGTGCGGCGGTCTCGACGGGGCGGACCGAGGTGCGGATGGGCGACACGGTGGCCGCCGGCGTCTCTTCGTACATCTCCGGCTCCCCTGCGTGTGTGTGGGACTCCGCCGCGGGGGCGAAGTCGTCCTCCGGAAGGTACTCCGCGTACTCCTCCTGGTGCGCACCGCGGCGCGGCTCGTCGTGGACGGGACGCATGTCGTCCTCATCCTCGACGAAGCCGAGGTAGCTGGCGAACTTGCGCATTGCTGACATCTCGTCTCCTGACGTCTGCGGGCGGGCGCTCTCCCGCACGGTTTCCCTTGTGTCTGAAAAGCTACCCGAGCACCGCGGCGCACCCGCTCAGGCGCGCGGGGCGTGTCGCGGGCCCGGTCCGTCCGCGGACGCGGCACCCGCTCCTCAGTCCAGCCAGGCGAGCCCCGCGAATCTCCCCGTCACGCCGTCGCGCCGGTACGAGTAGAGATCCTCGGAGGCGTACGTGCATGCGCTGGACCAGTGGGCGATGCGCACCCCGTGGCGATGCAGCTGCTCGGCCGTTCCCGCTGCCACGTCGAGCGCGGGCGTCCCGGTGAGCGACACCGCCGCGGTCACGGGTTCGACTGCGGCCACCTCCGCACGCAGCGCGGCGGGGACCTCGTAGCGGCGGCTCGAGATCGAGGGGCCGATGACGGCGCTGAGCTCGGTCGCACCCAGGTCCCGCATCGCCTCGACCACGCGCGCGATCACCCCGGCGGCCATGCCCGCACGGCCGGCATGGGCGACTCCCGCCACGCCGGCGGCCGGGTCCGCGAGGAGCACCGGCGTGCAGTCTGCGACGAGGACCGCGAGGCCCACTCCGGGCACGCGCGTGACCTGGGCGTCCGCGGACACGGCGTCCGTCTCCTCACCGCCCTGGGCGGTGAGCGCGGCCGCATCCTCCGCGGTCACCTCGTGCACGTGGGTGCCGTGGACCTGCGACACGTAGGAGACCCGCGACAGGCCGAGCGCGGAGCCCAGCAGGCTCCGGTTGGCGGCGACCGCCGCGGGGTCGTCGCCCACGTGGCGGGCGAGGTTGAGCGAGCCGTGGGGGCCGGTGCTGTAGCCGCCGTGGCGGTCGGTGAGCGCGAACTGGGCGCGGCCGCCGGACCCCGCGGCGCCGACGGCGAGTCTGCTCAGCAGCACGGCCGCACGCTCACTGCAGGAACTCGGGGATGTCCAGGTCCGAGTGGTCGTAGCGGGAGGGCTTCTCCTCCGGCAGCGACTGCGGGAGATCCCGCACCGGGGAGGCGGCCGGCGGGGCGGGCGGAGCCTGCGGCGCGGCCTCCTGCGAGCGCACCGGCTCCTCGGCACGCGCAGGCTCCTCCGCGGCGACCACGGCAGGCTGCTCCCGCCGGCCGCCGAAGGGCTCCGCGCTGTCCGACTCCGGCACGTCGAAGCCGGCGGCGATGACCGTGATGCGGCACTCGTCGCCCAGATTGTCGTCGATCACCGCACCGAAGATGATGTTCGCCTCCGGGTGCGCGGCCTCCTGCACGAGGCGCGCGGCCTCGTTGACCTCGAAGAGACCGAGGTCCGAGCCGCCCTGCACGTAGAACAGGACGCCGTGGGCGCCCTCGATGCTGGCCTCCAGCAGGGGCGAGGCGATCGCGGCCTCCGCCGCCTGGACGGCCCGGTCGTCCCCGGTCGCGGAGCCGATCCCCATGAGCGCGGTGCCCGCGCCCTGCATCACGGACTTCACGTCCGCGAAGTCGAGGTTGATGATGCCGGGGACCGCGATGACGTCCGTGATGCCCTGCACGCCGGAGCGCAGCACCTCGTCCGCGGAGTTGAAGGCCTCCAGCACGGACACGTTGCGGTCCGAGATGGACAGCAGGCGGTCGTTCGGGATGACGATGAGCGTGTCGACCTCTTCGCGCAGCGCGCGGATACCGGCCTCCGCCTGCGCCGAGCGCCGGCGGCCCTCGAAGGTGAAGGGCCGGGTGACGACGCCGATCGTCAGCGCGCCCAGCCCCTTGGCGATGCGGGCCACGACGGGCGCAGCACCCGTGCCCGTGCCGCCGCCCTCGCCGGCGGTGACGAACACCATGTCCGCCCCGTCGAGGGCCTCGCGAATGGCGTCCTCGGAGTCCTCCGCCGCCTTCCGCCCGATCTCCGGATCCGCACCGGCGCCCAGGCCGCGGGTGAGCTCGCGGCCGATCTCGAGCTTGAGATCCGCCTCCGAGAGCAGCAGCGCCTGGGCGTCTGTGTTGATCGCGATGAACTCGACGCCGCGCAGGCCCACCTCGATCATCCGCTGGACGGCATTCACACCGCCGCCGCCGCAGCCGGCGACCTTGATGTCTGCACCTGAGCTCTGGAATTCAGCCACGTCGGTTCCTCTTTCGACCCTGTAAGGATGGGCGTAGTACTTGTCTGGCTCGACGCTATTGCCCAAAGGCGGTATGCGCAACGACGAAGCCGGGTGTGTCGTGTGTGGGTATGAGGGGCTTCTCAGCCGTCCTCGGTCGGTGTGTTCCCGGCCGAAGGTGCTCCGGTCGCATCCGCGGTCAGGACCCGTCCTCGGCCGGTGCGTTCCCGGCCGCAGGTGCATCAGGCGCGGAGACGTCCACCCGCCGCGCACCGTCCGCCAGGAGGTACCCGGCGATCCGGGCCTTCCTCTCCGCCTCGGAGGCGTCGCCGAACACCACCTCCGCGGTGGCTCCGTCGCCGTCCTCGAGCGCGATCACCGCCGTGAGGACGCCGCTGCGGCCCTCGGCCCGCAGCTGGGTCACCTGGCCCGGCAGCGCGCCGCCGGCCTCGGCCATGAGCGCGGCCGCCTGCACCGCTGCCGCCGAGGGGTCCGCAGTGCGCGCGACCGTGAGCGCCGGCAGGCCGTCGGCCTCGAGCTGCGATGCCGGCACGGTGTCGATCCGCACGCCGTCGGCATCGTAGCGCGCAGCGGCGGCACCGTCCGCCACGCCGATCACCGGCACCCGGTCCTCGATCTCCACGGCGATGCTGCGCGGACCGCTGTAGGCCACGCGGACGGCAGCCGCCGTGGGGTTGGCCGCCCGCAGCTCCTCGCCCAGGCTCCCCGTGCGCACCTGCGGCAGCGGCACGCCCAGGACCGCGGCCTCGGCCTCCTGCGCGACCGCGTCCGGATCCGTGATCCCGCCGCCGGTCACGGTGACGCTCTCGACCTTGAGCAGCGGAGAGAACCAGGCGGTGGCCGCGGCCGCGAGCAGCGCCAGGACGACGCCGCCGGCGGTGAGCCAGCGCACCAGGCGCGTGCGGTTCCGCCGGCTGCGGACCTCCGAGAGGTCCGCCGTGTCGTCCCGGCCCGGACGGGCGGGCGCGGTGCCCACCGGGCCGCTCACGCCTGCTCCAGGGCCTCGACGATCTCCGGTCCGAGCACCGTGACGTCGCCTGCGCCGATCGTGAGGACGACGTCGCCGGGCCGCACACGGTCGAGGAGGTGCGGCACCACCTCCGTGAAGGCGGGCAGGAACGCCGTCTGCGCGTGGGGCACCTCGGCGGCGACGATCGCCCCCGTCACCCCGGGGATCGGGTCCTCCCGCGCCGGGTAGACGTCGAGGACGACCACGTCGTCGGCGAGGCCGAGCGCCTCGCCGAACTCCTGCCGGAAACTCTGCGTGCGCGAGAAGAGGTGCGGCTGGAACACCGCGTGCACCCGCCCGCCCGCGGGGACGACCCTGCGGGCGGCGCTGAGCACGGCGCGCAGCTCCGTCGGATGGTGTGCGTAGTCGTCGTAGACGCGCACGCCTGCGGCCTCGCCCTTGAGCTCGAACCTGCGCCGGGTGCCGTGGAAGCCCGCCAGGCCCTGCGCCGCCGCTGCCGGGTCGAAGCCCAGCGCGGCGGCGGCCGCCACTGCGGCGGCGGCGTTGCTCGCGTTGTAGTCGCCCGGCTGCTGCAGCTCCACCGGCACCGTGGCGCCGTCGAGCTCGATCGCGAACCGCTGTGCGGCGCCCGCGTCGCCGGCGGCCTCGCCGGTGTCGCGCAGGATGGTCGCCGTGCGGACCCCGGCCGGCGCACCGCCGGACGCGGAGAACCCGTAGCCCACCACGTCCGCCCCCGCGGCCGCGGCATGGGCGGCGACACCGGCCGCGCCCGGGTCGTCGAGGCAGACGACGAGCGTGCCGCCGGTGGCCCGCACCTTGTCCGCGAACGCCTCGAAGGCGGCCGTGACGGCCTCCGGGGAGCCGTAGTGGTCGAGGTGGTCGGCCTCGACGTTGGTGATGATCCCGACGGCCGGCTCGTACAGGAGGAAGGAGCCGTCCGATTCGTCCGCCTCCGCGACGAACACGTCGCCGGAGCCCTCGTGGGCATTGGCGCCGGTGGAGGTGAGCACCCCGCCGATCACGAAGGAAGGGTCCGCCGCGCAGGCCTGCAGCGCCACGGTCGCCATGGAGGTGGTCGTGGTCTTGCCGTGCGTGCCGGCCACCGCGAGCGTCCGCCTGCCCACCATGAGCGCGCCGAGGGCCGCGGAGCGGTGGATGATGCGCAGGCCCCGCTCCCTGGCCGCGACGAGCTCCGGGTTCTCGTGCCTGATCGCCGAGGACACGACGACGGTGTCCGCCTCCTCCACGGCGGAGGCGTCATGGCCGATCCGGACGGTGGCGCCCAGCGCCCGGAGCCCCGTGACCACGGCCGAGTCGCGGGCATCGCTGCCGCTCACTCTCATGCCGCGGGCGAGCATCACACGGGCGATCCCGGACATGCCGGCGCCGCCGATGCCGATGAAGTGGACCCGGCCCAGCTCCCGCGCCGGGAGGATGGTCCGGGCGATGGATGCGGTGTTCTGCTCAGTGGTCATGCGGTCTCCTCACCGGTGCGGTAGAACCGCTCGTGCTTGGTCCAGCGGTCGGGGCCGTAGGCACGGCCGGGGTGCGGCACACCGGCCGCCCGGTACGCCATCGCGGTCATGGTGCGCGCCGCCGCGGTGGGGAAGCGCATCCGCTCCGCCGCGACCCGCATCCGCTCCAGCCGCTCCGGGTCCAGGATCAGCGGCAGGAGCTCGCCGCGCACCCAGTCGGAGGTGAATGCGGCGTTCTCCACCAGCAGGGCCGCGCCGGCCTCCACGGCGCCGGCCGCGTTCAGGCGCTGCTCGCCGTTGCCGATCGCCAGCGGCACGTAGACGGCCGGCACCCATGCGACGGACACCTCCGCGACGGTGCCGGCGCCGGCACGGCAGACCAGCAGGTCCGCGGCCAGGTAGGCGTTCTCCATCCCGTCCACGTAGTCGCGCACGTGGTAGTGCGGGTGCGCGGCGGCAGCGGCCCGGAGCTCCTCCCCCTTGCCCGCACCCGTGATGTGCAGCACCTGGAGGCCCGCGTCCGTGAGCTCCTGCATGGCACCGAGCATGGCGGAGTTCAGCGCGGCCGCGCCCAGCGAGCCTCCCGTCACCACCAGCGTGGCGCGGTCGGCCTCGAGTCCCAGCCGGGCGCGCGCAGCCTTCCGCTGTGCGGGCTCGTCCCGGTCCAGCGCCTCGATCTCCGTGCGCATGGGCATCCCCACCTGGGTGCCCTTGAGCGGGGTCCCGGCGAAGCAGTAGCCCACCCGGTCCTCGGTCGTGAGAGCCGCACCCACGCGGTTGGCCAGCCCCGGCTTCGCGTTCGCCTCGTGGACGACGATGGGGGTGCCGGTGCGGCGAGCGGCGAGATAGGCCGGGGTGGAGACGTAGCCGCCCACGCCCACGACCACGTCGACCGAGCGCTCGTCGAGCATCCGCGCCACCTCGGCCACCGCGCGGCGGAACCGGCCGGGGAACCGCAGCGCATCGCCGTTCGGCCGCCGCGGCATGGGCACCTTGTCGATGGTGAGGAGCTCGAAGCCGGCCTCGGGGACCAGACGGGTCTCCAGCCCCTCCGGGGTGCCCAGCACGGCGATGCGGGCGTCCGGGTCCTGGAACCGGACGTCACCGGCGATCGCCAGCAGCGGGGACACGTGGCCGGCGGTTCCGCCCCCGGCCAGCAGTACGGACAGACTCATGGTGCAGTGGTCTCCTTGGATGTGCGGGATGACGAGGAGGTGCGTGCCGCTTCCGGGACGCGGCGTCCGCGCAGGCGCAGGGCCTCCGCGACGCCGGGCTCGTCCCTGGCGAAGGACAGCACCACGCCGATCATGATGAGGTTGGCGACGAGGGAGGACCCGCCCGCGGACACGAAGGGCAGCGGCACGCCGATGACGGGCAGCAGGGTGGCCACGACGGCGATGTTCACGGTCGCCTGGCCGATCAGCCACATGAACACCGCGGCCACGAGCACCCGCACCTGCGCGTGCGGGGTCCGCAGCGCCATGCGGAGCAGGCCCGCCGCGAGCACCACGAAGAGGGCGATGACGATGAGCGAGCCCAGCAGGCCGAGCTCCTCCCCGATGATCGCGAAGATGAAGTCGTTGTGGGCCTCCGGCAGCCACGCCCACTTCTCGCGGCTGGCTCCCAGACCCACGCCGAACCAGCCGCCCGAGGCCAGCGCGTAGGTGCCGTGCGCGGACTGCCAGTGCGAGGAGAGGTAGTCGTCCGAACCCGCCTCCGCGTGCCCGGCCATCATCGCCGCGACGCGCTGCATGCGGTTGGCGTTCGTCACGACGAGGAGCGCTGCCGCGCCCGCCCCGGCCACGCACGTGCCCACCGTCGCCATGACCGGGAGATCCGCCACGAACAGCGCACCGAGGTAGAGGGCGAAGACGATGATGGCGGTGCCGAGGTCGCCGCCGGCCATGATGAGGCCGCCCGCCGCGCCGAAGCCCAGGAGGGAGAGCCCCCAGGTGGACCAGGGCCGTTCCCGCGCCCCCGGCCGGGACAGCACGGCGGCGAGCCAGAGGGCGAAGGCCACCTTGAGGAACTCCGAGGGCTGGACGATGGCCGGTCCCAGGGCGACCCAGTTCTGGTTGCCGCCCTCCGCGCGGGCCAGCGGGGTGAGGACGAGCGACTGCAGACCGAGCGCGGCGGGGAAGGCGAACCACGCCAGCGGTCGCCACCAGCCTCCCGGCACCCGGGAGAGGCCGAACGCCAGCACCAGCCCGGCGAGGGCGAACAGCGCCTGACGGGCGAAGATCGCGTAGGACGAGCCCGCGCCGCCCTGGTAGGCGGTGATCGAGGAGGCGGAGAGCACCATGAGGAGGCCGAAGCCGGTGAGCGCGAGCACACTCGCGACGATGAGCACGTAGTTCGCCGCGGGGTTGGCCAGGGCGCGCCGGAGCCCGGTGAGAGGCCCCACCCGCTCCGGCGCGGAGCCGCCGCCGGCCGCTGTTCGCTCCCGCACACCGGCTCCGGCACTCACGGCGCGTCCGTCTCCGCAGCGGGCCGTGCGCGGTCCGTCTCCGCCGCCCCGTGGGCCGCGGCCCACGCCTGCGCCGCCTCCGTGAAGAGGTCGCCGCGCGTGGCATAGCTGAGGAACTGGTCCATGCTCGCGGCCGCCGGTGCCAGCAGCACGGCGTCGCCGAAGCCCGCGAGCTCGCCGGCCGCCGCCACGGCCGCCTCCATCACCGGGGCCCCGCGCCGCTGTGCGGACAGGCCGGCGGAGACGTCCGCGGCCAGGTCCACCTCACGCACCGGCACGTCCGGCGCGTGCTGCGCGAGCGCGGCGCGCAGGGCGCCGCGGTCCTCGCCGATCAGCACGACCCCGCGCAGGCGCGCGGCGGCCTCGGCGACGAGCGCGGAGACGTCCGCGCCCTTGAGCAGTCCGCCGGCGATCCAGACGACCGAGTCGCGGGCGGCCAGCGCAGCGGCTGCGGCGTGGGGGTTGGTCGCCTTGGAGTCGTCCACCCAGGTCACCCCCGCGGCCTCGGCGACGACGGCGGAGCGGTGCGCGCCGGGCGCGTGCTGGCGCAGGCCCTCCCGGACGGCGGACGGTTCCACCCCCACGGAGCGGGCCAGCGCGGCCGCCGCGAGGGCGTCCGCGATGTGGTGCGGTCCGGGGGCGTCCGTCCCCACTGCGGCGCCCACGTCCGCGAGGTCAGCGATCTCCGCGGCAGCCGAGTAGCGGGCCGGGATGAAGGCACGGTCGACGAGCAGGTCCTCGACGAGGCCGAACTCGCCCGGCCCGGGGGTGCCCAGCGTGAAGCCCACCGCACGGGCGCCGGCGACCACCTCGGCCTGCTCCACGAGCGCGCGGGTGGCCGGATCGTCCACGTTGTACACACAGGCCCGGTGCACGCCGTGGTAGGCGCGCCCCTTGTCCGCACGGTAGGCGTCCGCGCCGCCGTGCCAGTCGAGGTGATCGTCGGCGAGGTTGAGGACCACGGCCGCGTGCGCACCCATCGAGAGCTCCCAGTGGAGCTGGAAGCTCGACAGCTCGATCGCCAGCACCTCCAGCTCCGGGTCCAGGACGGCCTCGAGCAGGGGGTCGCCGATGTTCCCGCAGGCCCGGGCGCGCAGGCCCGCGGCGGTGAGCATGGAGGCGAGCATGGTGGTGGTCGTCGTCTTGCCGTTGGTGCCGGTGACGACGAGCCAGCGGGCATCGTTGGTCCCGCGCACGCGCCAGGCGAGCTCGACCTCGCCGATCACGGGGATGCCCGCGGCGCGCGCGCCGGCGAGCACCGGGGAGTCCGGACGCCAGCCCGGTGAGGTGACGACGAGGTCGAACGCCGCGTCCCCGGCCAGCGGCGGCAGGCCGGCGACGTGCTCCGGTCCGCGGCGGATGTCGACGTCGAAGACGGAGAGGATCCGCTCGCGCTCGGTCTCGTCCCGTTCCGCGTCGCCGTCGACCACCGTCACGGCCGCACCGCGTTCGGCCAGGTGCACGGCGGCGGGGAAGCCACTCACGCCGAGGCCGGTCACGAGGATCCGCAGACCCTCCAGGGAGGACGAGGGACCGGCCAGCGCGGCCGGGATCCGCTCGGCGTCGGGGTACTCGAGGGGCGGGATCTGCTCAGCCAATGTGCGACAGCCATTCCGCGTAGAAGACGGCCACGGCGCCGATCACGCACAGCAGCGCGATGATCCAGAAGCGCACGACGATCGTCACCTCCGCCCAGCCCTTGAGTTCGAAGTGGTGCTGCAGCGGGGCCATCCGGAAGACCCGCTTGCCCGTGAGCTTGAACGAGGCCACCTGGATGATGACGGAGAGGGTGATGACGACGAACAGGCCGCCCATGAGGACGAGCAGGAGCTCGGTGCGGGACATGATCGCGAGTCCGGCGAAGGCGCCGCCCAGGGCCAGGGAACCCGTGTCGCCCATGAAGATCTTGGCCGGCGAGGTGTTCCACCACAGGAAGCCCAGGCAGGCCGCGGCCATCGCCGCGCCGACCATCGCCAGGTCGCGGGGGTCCCGGACCTCGTAGCAGCCCGCGGCCGGGGTGGTCTGGAGCCCGCAGTTCTGCACCGACTGCCAGAGCGTGAGCACGATGTAGCCGGCGAAGGCCACGGCGGCGGAGCCCGCCGCGAGGCCGTCGAGGCCGTCCGTGAGGTTCACCGCGTTGGAGACCGCCGTGACGATGAGGTTCGCCCAGACGATGAAGAGGACGAAGCCCACGCCCGCGCCGGCGAAGGCGAGGTCGAGCGGCAGGTCCCGGATGAAGGAGACCGCGGTGGAGGCCGGGGTGAGGCCGTCCGCGTTGGGGAAGAGGAGGGCGAGCACCGCGAACACGATGCCCACGAAGCCCTGGCCCACGATCTTCTGCCAGGCGCGCAGACCCAGCGAGCGCTGGTGGGAGATCTTGATGTAGTCGTCGCAGAAGCCCACCGCGCCGAGGCCGACGACCAGCCAGAGGACGAGGAGGCCCGAGGGCGTGGGCGCGGACCCCGTGAAGAGGTGGCCGAGCCCGTAGCCGAGGACCGCCGCGGCGATGATGACCACGCCGCCCATGGTGGGCGTGCCGCGCTTGGTCTCGTGCGACTTGGGCCCGTCGTCGCGGATGAACTGACCGTAGCCGCGGGCCACGAGGACTTTGATGAAGGCCGGGGTTCCCACGAGTGCGACGACGAGGGAGACGACTGCGGCGAGGATGACGGCGATCATGCGCTCTGGCTCACTCCTGCGATCTCATCGCCCAGGAACCGGAGCCCCGAGTCGCGTGAGGACTTGAACAGCACGATGTCCCCGGGGCGCAGCTCCGCGCGGAGCACCTCCCGGGCCTCGGAGAGGGTCGGGACGAAGACGGCCTCGCTCCCCCAGGAGCCCTCGAGCTCCGCCGCCTGGAAGACGGGGCGCGCGCCCTCGCCCACCACCACCGTGCGGCCGATGTTGAGGCGGACCACGAGCTCGCCGATGTCCGCGTGCGCCTGCCGGGACTCGTCCCCGAGCTCCAGCATCTCGCCGATCACGGCGACGGTGCGCCGCGGCGGGTTCTCCTCGTCGCCGCGGCCCATCGCCGCGAGCGTCTTCAGCGCCTGCCGCATGGAGTCCGGATTGGCGTTGTAGGCGTCGTTGAGCACGGTGATGCCGCTCACGGAGTCCACGAGCTCCATCCGCCAGCGGCTGGCGGCCGAGGAGGTCCGCAGAGTGGTGACGATGCTCTTGTCGCCCACCCCGCACACATGGGCCACGGCGGCCGCGGCCAGGGCGTTGGACACATGGTGCTCGCCCAGCAGGGCGAGGTCGACGTGCGCGGGCTCCGCGCCGGGCAGGGTGAGATCGAAGCTGGGCCTGCCGGAGGCGCCCACCTTGACATCCGCGGCGCTCACGACCGGTGCCGGACCACCGGCGACCTCGGTGCGCCCGGACGCGGAGAACCAGACGACCTCGACGCCGTCGGCCAGCACCTGCGTCATCTCGCGGACGTAGGGGTCGTCGGCGTTGAGGACGGCCGTGCCGCCCGGTGCCAGCGCCTGCACGAGCTCGGACTTGGCGCGCGCCGTGTTCTCGATGGAGCCGAACACCCCGGAGTGCGCGGTGCCCACCATGAGCTCCACGGCGACGTCGGGCCGCACGAGCGAGGTGAGATAGGCGAGGTTGCCGATCGAGCGGGCACCCATCTCAAGGACGAGGAAGCGCGTGGACTCCACGGCGCGCAGGGCCGTGAGCGGCACCCCCACCTCGTTGTTGTACGAGTTGGGCGGCCACACCGTCTCCCCCGCGGCGGAGAGCATGTCCGCCGCGAGGTCCTTGACCGTGGTCTTGCCCGCCGAGCCCGTGATCGCGACGACGGTGAGGTCGCCCGAGGCGCGCAGCGCCTCGACGCTGAGCGAGGCGAGCCTGCCCAGCGCCTCCGTCGCGTCGCTCACCAGCAGCGTGGGCAGGTGCGTGCCGTCCACGGAGGGCACCGCCTCGGCGATGATGAGCGCCGCGCCCTGCTCCAGGGCCGCCGGCGCGAAGTCGAGGCCGTCCGCGTGCTCACCGCGGCGGGCCACGTAGATGTCGCCCGGGCCCACCTCCCGGGAGTCGGTCGTGACCCCGGCGGAGAGGATGCGGTCCGGTTCGATGCCGTGCAGCTCCCCGGAGAGGGCTGCGGCGATGTCTTGTGCGGAGAATGCCTTCATATCAATCCTGAACTCTACCGTGGGCGCTGCCCAGGCCCGCTGAGGCGAGGGCGTCGCGTGTCCTCGCGCGGTCGTCGAACGGGTGGACGGTGCCGGCGATCTCCTGGCCCGTCTCGTGGCCCTTCCCGGCCACCAGCAGGGTCCCCTCCGCGCCGGCGAGGGAGACGGCCAGGTCGATCGCCGCGCCCCGCGGGGCGCATTCGCGGATAGCCTCGGGACGCACCCGGGCGCTGCCGTCCGCGAGCGCCTCGCGGGCGCCGGCGAGGACGGCCGCGCGGATCGCCGCGGGATCCTCGGAGCGCGGGTTGTCGTCCGTGACGATCACCGCGTCCGCCCGCTGTGCGGCCACGCGGCCCATGAGCGGGCGCTTGCCGCTGTCGCGGTCGCCCCCGGCGCCCACCACCACGACCAGCGGGCTGCCCGTGTCCTGGAGCCCGGTGAGCACCTTGTCGAGCGCGTCCGGGGTGTGCGAGTAGTCGACGACCGCGAGCGGGTGGGCCGGACTCACCTGCTCCATCCGGCCGGGGACGGTGACCGTGAGACCGGAGGCCGCCGAGGCCAGCTCCTCGGTGCCCACACCCGCCGCGTGCAGCATCGCCAGGGCGAGTGCGGTGTTCGTCACGTTGAATGCCCCGGGCAGGGGCGCACGGGCGCGCAGCCGGGAGCCGTCCGCGAGGCGGAGTTCGAACTCCCCCGGTGCCTCCCCCCGCAGCACGAGGTGGTCCGGGGAGACGCCTGGGTCGTCGGACAGGGTGGCGACGGGGACCTCGGCGGCCCGGGCCATGCGCGCACCCCACTCGTCCTCGACGACGACCACGCCGGCCCGGGAGTGCGCGGGGGTGAACAGCCGCGCCTTGGCGGAGAAGTAGTCCTCCATCGTGGGGTGGAAGTCCAGATGGTCCTGGCTGAGGTTGGTGAAACCGGCCACGGCGAAGCGGGCCCCGTCCACCCGGTGCTGCGCGAGCGCATGGGAGGAGACCTCCATCGAGCAGGCCTGGACGCCGGCGGCCCGCATCTGCGCGAAGAGGCTGTGCAGCTCCGGCGCCTCCGGCGTGGTGCGCACGCTCGGCACGGACACCCCGGCGACCTCCGTCGCGACGGTGCCGATGAGGCCGGTGGTGCGGCCGAGGGCGCGCAGGAGGGCGTCGAGGATGAAGACGGTCGTGGTCTTGCCGTTGGTGCCGGTCACCCCCAGGAGCAGCGGCGAGTCCGGGTGCGCGTCCGTCCCGTAGACCTGGGCGGCGAGTCCGCCCAGCACGGACCGCGGGTTCTCGACGACGAGCACGGTGACGTCGCCGGAGGCCAGCCGCTCCGCGCTCAGCGAGCGGATCCGTGCGAGTCCGGCCTCGTCCGTGAGCACCGCGGGCACACCCCGTGCCAGCACCTCGGCCGCGAACTCCGCGCCGTGGACCCGGGCGCCGGGCAGCGCGGCCCAGAGGTCGCCGGGGCCGGCGGTCCGCGAGTCGTGGGAGACCCCGACGAGCTCGGGGTCGCCCTGCCCCAGCAGTCTGGCGGCGGGCGGGAGTCGCAGGTGGGAGAGTCTCATCGTGTCCTTACGGTCTTGTGGATCGGTCGGAGGGGGCAGGGTACTGCGGCCGGTCGGGTCGCAGGCTGCCGGGCGGCGGGGTCAGTCCTCCCACTCCACCGGGGTGTCGGAGGGGGAACCCGTCGAGGGCGGCACGTGGAGGTGGCGCAGGGTGAACCCGGCCACGTCGGAGAACACCGGGGCTGCGGAGGTGCCGCCGTAGTACCCCTCCTGGGGGCGCTGCAGCGTCACGGAGACCGCGATCCTCGGGTCGTCCACGGGCGCGACGCCCACGAACGAGGACGTGTAGCCATCGTAGCCGCCGGAGTCCGAGGGCGCCTGCGCCGTACCGGTCTTGCCGGCCGCGCGGTAGCCGCCGATCTCCGCATTGCCGGCGG
>NZ_JALAHB010000128.1 GCF_022712115.1 Brevibacterium sp.
CAGCTGAGGACCCATCATGACGCTCACCGTACTTCTCCTGTCCCTGCTGGCCTCACTCGCCTTCGGCCTGCCGATCGCCTACGGCCTGCTCGCCTCCAGCCTCCTCGTCATCGTCCTCTTCGCCCCCGGCGTCTCACTGGGCATGCTCACGCAGACGCTCACCACCGCGAACGACTCCTTCCCCATCATGGCTGTGCCGTTCTTCATCCTCGCCGGCCTCATCATGGGCCGCGGCGGGATCTCCAAGCGGCTGTTCGACACCGCGAACGCCTTCGTCGGCCACATCCCCGGAGGCGTCGGGGTCGCAGCCGTCCTCACCGCGATGTTCTTCTCCGCCATCTCCGGCTCCGGCCCGGCCACCGTCGCCGCCGTGGGCGGCATCATGATCCCCGAGATGGTCCGGGTGGGCTACTCGCGGAAGTTCTCCGCCGCGCTCATCGCCGCGGCCGGCACGATCGGCGTCGTCATCCCGCCGTCGATCCCGCTCGTGGTGTTCGGCGTGGTCACCGGCACCAGCATCGGCGATCTCTTCCTCGCGGCGGTGCTCCCCGGCATCCTCATGGGCCTCGTCCTCATCGCCTGGGCGATCTGGCACGCACGGACCCACGGCGTGGGCGGCACCGGCCGGTCCACTTGGAAAGAGCGCCTCTCCGCCCTCAACCGCGCCAAGGGCGGCCTCCTCCTGCCCGTCATCATCCTCGGCGGGATCTACGGCGGCATCTTCACGCCCACCGAGGCCGCCGTCATCGCAGTCGTCTACGGCGTCGTCCTCGCGCTCCTGGTCTACCGGGAGATGCGCCTGCGCGATCTGCTCGAGACCTTCGTCAACGCGACGCTGACCACGAGTGCGCTGATGTTCATCGTGGCCGCGGCGGCGATCTTCGGCCGGATCCTCACGATCGAGAACGCCCCGGAGACGATCGTCGCTGTACTCACGGCGATCTCGGACAACCCCGTCGTCATCATCCTGCTGGTCAACCTCCTGCTCCTCCTGCTGGGCACCTTCATGGAGACGATCGCGGCGGTGACGATCACCGCGCCCATCCTCGTCCCCGTCCTCAGTCTGGCGGGCCTCGACCCGGTGCACATCGGCGTGCTCATCATCGTCGTGCTCTCCTTCGGCTTCATCACCCCGCCCCTGGGCGTGAACCTGTTCATCGCCGCGGGCGTGGCGAAGGTGAGGACCGGCGAGGCCATCGTCGCGGTGGCCCCCGGGTTCGTCCTGCTGGTGGCGGTGGGGCTCATCGTGAGCTTCGTCCCCGCGCTGTCCATGTTCCTGGTCGGATCCTGAGCACGGCTCGGCGCACCCGCACATCTCCCCTACACCGAAAGGAATCGCAATGGCACACTTCCGCACCTCCCACCTCGAGGCACTGCGCGGCGGCAGCGTCTACCACGGCATGTGGCTGGGCTCCGACAGCGCCGATCTCGCCCGCCTCTCCTCCTCCGTGGGCTACGACTACGTCTGCATCGACATGCAGCACGGCTTCGCACGGGCCGGAGACGTGGTGCGCCTCTCGGACGCGATCCGCTCCGGCGGCGACGCGATGGTCGTGGTCCGCGTGCCGGAGAACGACTTCACCCTCATCGGCATGGCCGCGGACGCGGGCGCCGAGGCCGTCATCGTGCCGCTCATCGACTCCGTCGAGGACGCTCGACGGGCAGTCGCCGCGCTCCGCTACCCGGATGCCGGGGGAACGCGCTCCTGGGGACCCAACAACGCCTTCATGACCGGCGACGAGCCCGGTTGCGCGAGCAGGCCGCTCCTGCTGCCCATGATCGAGACGGCGGGCGGGCTCGCCGCCGTGGAGGAGATCGCGGCCCTCGACGGGGTCGACGGCCTCTACATCGGCCCCTCCGACCTCTCCTTCGCGGTGGGCTCGCGGCCCGGCCCGGAGGAGCAGGCCACGACCGAGGCCATCGCGCGCGTCCTCGCGGTGACGCAGGAGCACGGCAAGATCCCGGCCGTGCACACCGGCAACGGCGAGCAGGCCCGCATGCGCCGCGAGCAGGGCTTCACCTTCATCACCACCTCCTCGGACACCGGTGCCGCCCGCGCCGCCTTCGCCGCCGATCTCGCGGCCGGCAGGGGCGCGGAGTGAGGGCGCGCCGCGTCGTTATCACGGACCAGAGCTTCCCCGGCCTGGCGCACGAGGAGCGCGCCGCGGCCCGCGCGGGAGCCGAACTCGTCGTCCGCAGCGACGTCACGGCGGAGGCGGAGGTCGTTAAGCTCACCGCCGGCGCAGACGTCGTCATGCTCGCGTACGCGGAGATCACCGATCGCGTCCTCGCAGGGCTGGCGGAGGGCGCCACCGTGATCCGCTACGGGATCGGCTACGAGACGATCGACGTGGAAGCGGCCGCGCGGCACGGCGTGCGCGTGTGCAACGTGCCGGACTACGGCGCCGACACCGTCGCGGACCACACGGTCATGCTCGCGCTCGCGGTCCTCCGCCGCGTCGCCGACTACCACGCCCGGATCACCGCCTCGGAGAGCGGCTGGGTCTCCGCCACGGACCTCGGTCCCATCGCGGCGGTCTCCGACGTCACCTACGGGCTCGTGGGGACCGGGCAGATCGGGCGGAAGGTGGCCGCCCGCGTCCGGGCCTTCGGCGCCGAGGTCATCGCCTACGACCCCTATGCGGACGCCGAGGCCGTGGCCGCGGAGGGGATCACGCTCACGGACTTCGACACGCTCCTCGAGTGCGCGGACATCGTCTCCGTCCACGCCCCGCTCACCCCCGAGACCCGGCACCTCATCGACGCGCGGGCGATGGCCGCCATGAAGGACTCGGCGATACTCGTCAACACCGCACGGGGAGCCCTGGTGGACACGCGTGCCGCCGCCGAGGCCGTCTCCGCAGGAAGGCTGGGCGGCCTCGGCCTCGACGTCCTCGAGTCCGAGCCCCTCGAGGAGGGCCACCCGCTCAGGACCGCACCGCGCACCCTGCTCACCCCTCACGCGGCGTTCTACTCGGAGCGCTCGCTTACGAACCTGCAGCGGTTCGCGGCCGAGGAGATGGAGCGCGCGCTGCGCGGAGAGCCTCTGCGCTGCCAGCTGCGGCGCTGACCGCGGCGGACGGGAGCGGGCCGCCCGCGCGCTCCTGTCCGCCGCACCCTGCTCACCGCAGGCGGATCGGTGGGACGACGGGTGCGACCGGCGGCGCCTGCCCTCCGCGTCCTGCGTATGACGGCGCACACTGCGCAAGAACGAGACTGGAAATACAATAATATTTTCCATATTATTGACCAGTGAGGCAATAATAAGCGCCGATTCAGGTATTTCACGCTCATAGTGTGGAGATTGTCGCGCGGTCTGCGCAGCAGGCTGTACATTATTGTGGTCCCGGTTACGGGTGTGATATAGACCACCGGCCATGCGCGGCTCCGCGTCTCGTCGGCCCCACACCCCTGCCCGGAAGCCGTCCCCGGCAGCGTGCGAGGCCTTCGCAGCGCTGCCGCCCGGCATCCGGAACCGGGAACGGGGAACGACTCCGGCCGCTCCCGCAGAACAGCCGTCAGCCCACCATCCACGATGAGGTGCACATGAGCACGCCACGCAATGACGCCGCGGCCTCTCCCCCGGGAGAGACCGCCCCCGTGCCCGAGGCAGAGGTGACCGCACAGTCACCCGCCTCCGCTGACGTCCCCGCCGCGAATCTCGACAGCCTCGACGACCCCGCGGAGGGGTCCGGTCCCGGCCTGCCGCTGGCGTGGCGCATCGTCGTCATGGTCCTCACCCTCGCGGGCGTCCTCCTGGTGCTCAACCAGGCGTTCCTGTGGGATCTGGGCGGCTTCTCGATGCTGACCAACAGCTTCCTCTACTTCCTGCTGGCGGCGTTCCTCCCCATCGTCTTCATCGTCTTCCCGCTGCGGAAGAAGCCGACCGCGCCGCGCACCTCGGTCCCCTGGTACGACATCGCACTGGCGGCGCTCACGCTCGTCGTGACGATCTACCTGGGCGCCAACGGCCAGCGCATCGCCGAGCGCGGCTGGGACTACATCGCCCCCACGCTCGCCACGGTGGCGTCCTTCGTGCTCTGGATCATCGTCCTGGAGGGGCTGCGCCGCACCGCCGGCCTCGTGGTCACGTGCATCGCGTTCGTGTTCTCCCTCTACCCGGTCTTCGCGGCGGGCATCCCCATCACCTTCCTCGAGGGCATCCCATTCTCCCTTCCGCTCACGGCCCAGATCCACGCGATGGGCGTCGACTCCATCCTGGGCCTGCCCCTGCAAACGGCCGCGACGATCCTCGTGGGCTTCCTCATCTTCGGTGTGGCACTGCAGTTCTCCGGCGGCGCCACCTTCTTCTACGACCTCGCCATGAGCGTGTTCGGCCGCTACCGCGGCGGCTCCGCCAAGGTCTCCGTCGTCTCCTCCGCGGCGATGGGCATGATGTCCGGCTCCGCCGTCTCCAACGTGCTCACGACCGGCCCCATGACCATCCCGGCGATGAAGCGCTCCGGCTTCCCCGGCCGCTACGCCGCCGGCATCGAGGCCACGGCCGCCACCGGCGGCACCATCACCCCGCCCATCATGGGCACCGCGGCCTTCCTCATGGTGAGCTTCGTGGGCGTGCCCTACGGCGAGGTCGCCCTCGCCGCCGCCATCCCCGCGTTCCTCTACTACTGGGGCATCTTCCTGCAGGTCGACGCGTACTCCGCCAAGAGCCTGCTGCGCGGCATGCCCAAGGCGGAGCTGCCCAGGGCACTGCCCACCCTCATGAAGGGACTGCCCTACGTGGCCGCCCTCGTGGGTCTCGTCCTCCTCATGGTCGTGACGAAGAACGAGACTCAGGCGCCGTTCTGGGTGATCGCCTTCCTGCTCATCTGCATGCTGTTCATGAAGAAGCACCGGCTCACCCCGCGCGCGTTCCTGGACTTCGTCTACGCGAGCGGCAAGACGGTCGCGGAGATCGTCGGCATCATCGCCGGCGTGGGCCTGATCGTGGGCGGTCTGTCCATGACGGGCGTGAGCCTCTCGCTGGCCACCGAGCTCATCCGCCTCGTGGGGGACAACCTCTGGCTCATGCTGCTCGCCGGCGCGGTCACCTCGTTCGTCCTCGGCATGGGCATGACGGTCTCCGCCGTCTACGTGCTGCTGGCGATCGTGCTGGCGCCGGCGCTCACCACCGAGCCCTTCGTGGTGTTCGGCGAGACCATCGCGGTGAACCCCATCGCCGCGCACCTCTTCGTCATCTACTGGGCGACGGTCTCCTACATCACCCCGCCCGTCGCGCTGGCCTCCTTCGCGGCGGCCAACATCGCAGGCACCCCCGCGATGGCCACCTCGATCACCGCCATGCGCCTGGGCGCGGTGAAGTACATCGTGCCGTTCGCGTTCGTGCTCAACCCGGCGCTGGTGGCCCAGGACTCCACGTTCGTGCAGATCGTCCTCGCGCTGCTCACCGCCATGGTCGGCGTGTACTTCCTCGCCTCGTCGTTCGAGGGCTTCCTCACGCTCAACGGCCGCCGGATCGGCATCGTCGTCCGGCTCGTGCTGGCAGCGGGCGGACTGCTCATGTTCTGGCCCACCACCGCGTCCGCGTTCATCGGCCTGGGCGTGGGGATCGCGGGCGTCCTCCTCGCCTATGTCCTCGGGACCAAGCCCGAGGCCGCCGTCACGGCGACAGCCACCACCACGAACGGAAAGGCCCAGTCATGAGACGCACCAAGGCACTCCTCGCCGGGCTGGCCACGGCCGCGCTCCTGCTGACCGGCTGCCAGACCTCGACCGAGACGACCGAGAGCGGCCTGCGCGACCCGCTCGTCTTCGCCACCTACGGCACCGGCACGGCCACCTACGCGGACCTCGCGGCCGTCTCCAACCAGGTCTCCAACGACACCGGCGCGCGTGTGCGCATCATCGCCTCGGACACCGCCATCGGACGTCTCGCGGCCGTGAGAGCGGGCGCTGCGGCGATGGGACGCCTGGGCGACGAGTACATCTTCGGCTTCGAGGGCGTCAACGAGTTCGCCAACGAGGACTGGGGACCGCAGGACACCCGCGTCGTCTGGGCCCCGCACTCCGCGCACTCGCTGCTCACCCGCACGGCGGACGGCATCGAGACGCCGGCGGACCTCAAGGGCAAGAAGGTCCCCTACATCACGGCGAACCCGTCCGTGAACCAGAAGATCGACGCCTACCTGGCCTACGGCGGGCTCACCCGCGAGGACGTGCAGTCGGTGAACGTGGCCTACGGCGAGCAGACCGAGGCCCTCAAGCAGGGCAAGATCGACACGCAGTACCAGCAGGTGTACGGCTCCGTCATCTACGAACTCGAGTCGCAGATGGACATCTCCTGGATCGATCTGGATCCGGACGACACGGAGGCCGTGGACCGGCTGCACGAGCTCGCGCCGTCCGTCAACGTCCTCCCCTTCGAGGGCGCGCCGGCGCAGGAGGAGGGCGAGTCCACCAACGGCTTCGTCTACTCCCTGCCGATCTCCGCCTACGCGGACGTCTCCGAGGACGAGGTCTACGCGCTCGTCGACTCGATCGCCCGGACCTACCCCAAGTACGAGAACGCGACGATCAACATGCCGCGCTGGGATCCGGAGACGGTGGAGGACACCCCGCGCGAGGTCCCCTACCACCCGGGCCTCATCCGCTGGCTCAAGGAGCACGACCGCTGGACCGAGGAGGCGCAGGCGAAGCAGGACGAGCTCGTGGAGCGCGGCGAGAAGCTCGACGAGGAGTGGGCGGCGTTCATGGAGACCGCCGGCGACTACTCGGACGAGGAGATGCTGCCCGCCTGGATCGAGTGGCGCGCGGAGCACGGCCTCGCCAAGGGCACGGACGATCCGGACGCGATGGGCTGAGAACCCGCTACGCTCGGAGAGCATGAAGCCACCCGCACAGAGCACCCCGCCGGATTCCGGCGGGGTGCTCTCGCATCCCCTCGCCCGGCTGCGCGGCCTCCCCCGGCGCACGCTCGCGGCCGTCCGCTCCCTCCCCTCCCGGCCCGAGGCCGTCACGGACCTCCTGCAGATCCTCAAGTCCGTGGTCGCGGCCACCGCAGCGTGGTGGCTGGCGGTGAATGTGCTGGAGTCCCCGGTGCCGTTCCTGGCCCCGTGGGTCGCCCTCCTCACGGTCTTCCCCACGCTGTACCAGTCCGTCCGCCACGGGCTGCAGTCCACCGTGGCCTCCTGGATCGGCGTGGGCCTCTCCTTCGTGATCGGCAGCTGCCTGGGCGTGAGCCTGTGGACGTTCGCGCTGGCGCTGCTGGCGGGACTGGTGCTGGCCCGGGTGCCGGGCCTGCGCTCGGAGGGCGTCGCCGTCGCGACCACTGCGATCTTCGTGCTGGGAGCGGGCTTCGACGAGCAGGCGCCGCTGCTGGACGACCGGCTCCTCGAGGTCGCGGTGGGTGCCGGGGTCGGCATCGTCGCGAATCTCCTCCTCATCCCGCCGCTGCGGGACCGGGAGGCCGCCCGCTACGTGGACAGCATCAACCGCCGCATGGGCGGGATCCTCACGAACATGGCCGAGGAGTTCGAGAGTTCATGGGACACGGACCGGGCCGAGGCCTGGATGGCGGAGACGGAGACCATGAGCTCCGATCTCGACGCCGCCTGGCAGGCCGTGCACAGCGCCCGTGAGAGCAGGTGGGCGAACCCGCGCCACCTCCTCCTCCGCCGCTCCGGGTCCGGCGGCCGTGAGGTGGGGTACGAGGAGATCCTCATGCGCGCGGACGAGAGCGTCTCCCACCTGCGCCATCTCGCACGGACCCTGCGCGAGGCCAGCGTCGCGGACGGTGACTGGGACGCCCGCTTCCGGCGCGAGTGGACGGCGATCCTCCGGGACGCCGGCCGTGCGATCGCCGATCCCGAGGCGGAGGTGGAGCCTGTGGGCGCACGCCTGGCGGACCTCGCCGAGGCGATGTCCGCCGACAGCTCGCTGCCCCGCTCCACCTGGCCGCTGTACGGCTCGCTCCTCACCAGCGCCCAGCAGATCGTGCGGATCGTCGACGACGTCGCCTCCGCGCGAGAGGCCCGCGAGACCGAGGAGTCCTGAGGGCCCGCTCACCGCCCCGCCCGCCACTCATGCCATCACCCGCTTCGCCCCCGGCAGCAGGGCGTCGTCGCTCACGGCCGTAGACCTGTCTGCCGCCCGTCCCGGCGCTCCCGCTCCGCCAGCGGCCTGCGGCTGGCCCCCTGTCCGAGGCTCCCACCCCCGCTCCTGTCGGCAGGACCGTGCCGAGCAGGAACACGAGGATCCGCCGGACCGCCTCCGTGCTGTAGAGGAACTGCGGATCCTCCGTGAGCGGACGGTGCATCCGCCCGACTCCCAGCCGGTGCGGACCACACGCACCAGAGCGGGCACGTCCCCATCGGCCGCCAGCACGGCGCCCGGCGCATCGCGCACGCCCTGGACATCGAAGGCATAGGAGCGCTGGCCCACGGCGAACGCCTCCAGCATGACCCGCGGCAGCCCCTCCCACTGTGCGGTGTGCACGAGGGCGTGCGCACCCGCCAGCGCCTGCCGGGCGTCGCCCCAGCCCGCCACGTGCACCACGCCTTCCAGCCCGCGCCGTGCCGCCTCCCTCCGCGTCCGCTCCAGCCGCTCACCCACACCGATCATCGTCAGTGAGAAGCCGAGACCCGCACGGTGCAGCTCCGCCGCTGCCGCGACGGCGAAGTGCGGGCACGTGCGCGCGGTGTGCTCACCGATCCAGGCAAGGCGCAGGGGCCCGTCCGGCGGCGTCGTCCGCGGGTACCGGCTCAGGCCCAGACCCACCCCCGCACGGATCCGCTCCACCGCGTGCGGGGGCATCCGCTGCCGGAACCACGCCTCGTCGTCGGAGTTGAGAGTGATGACGGCCGAGGTCCGGGCGAGGAGCTGGTGCTCGACCGCCTGCCAGAGGCGGTCCTGGGGCGTCCGTCCGCCACCGGCAGCAGCACCAGGCCGGCGCAATCGGCGCACTCGCGGTTCCGGATAGCGGGACACGCTCAAGGAGACGGCTGCCGGGGAAAGGTCGTCAGGAAGCGGACGAGGGCTCCCTCGATCTCGGGGTGCGCACCGGAGGCCGGGGTCACGCCCTCCGCGGCAGAGCTCCCCGGTTCCGCAGCAGAGCCCCTTGTCCCCGAGGCGGAGGTCCCCGCCTCGGAGCCGCATGAGAGAAGGCCCCCCGGCGCGGGCGCATAGAGAAGGCGGACAAGCATCCCGGTGAGGAAGTCAATGAAGCCTGCGGCATCGGCTTCCGGCGCCCTGCTGCCCAGTCTCGCCATGAGGTCCCCGGCGAGCTCCCGGGAGAACAGGCAGCGCAGGAGCGCGGACCTCAGCTCGCAGTCCTCGGCCGCCTCGGGAAGGAGGGCGAAGACGGCGAGCGCCTGCTCCCGCCTCTCGCCCGCCAGCCGGAGCAGCTGGTCCGCGGCGAGCGCGGCCGCCTCATCGGCGGCGGAAGCCGGAGGCATCGCCGCAGAAGTAGACGCCGGGGGCACCGCCGCGGCAACGCCGGCCCCGCGCGCAGCGGCGTCGAAGGCCTCACGGGAGAGCACACGGATCCGCTCGACCGCCGCCGTGATGAGCGCCTTCCGGGTGCGGAAGTGATAGGAGGCCGAGCCTGCGGAAAGACCCGCCCGCGCATCGACGGCCTTGTGCGTGAGGGCCCGCGCCCCACCGGCGGCGAGCACCGCGATCGCACTGTCCGCGATGAGCGCGCGTCGCACATCCCCTCGTGACATGGCCCCCTCCACCCCTCATACCTCACTGCCGTCATGCCCGGCCGCCTTCGCGCCCCACCGGCATCGTCGGACTCACCGCCGCTGCCGGCTCTCGGATCTGCCGGCATCATCCGGCCCACCGACACCTCCACTCTACAGGTGTAGAGTGAAGATATTTCCTCTACACCTGTAGCGGGAATGCGAGGAGGAATCATGCACGCTCTCGAGGCCGGCGCAGCCGCCCGCTCCGCACCCCGCCCCGCCTCCGGTCGTGCCCTCCGCCGCGCGAAGGCGGCAGGACGCCTCGCAGCGCGGGGGCGCCCGGGATTCCGCGCCGCTGCAGCGCAGACGGGGTTCGCCTACGATCCGGGACAGCGGCAGGCGAGAGCAGTGCTGGAAGAACGTCTCCCGCCCCACCTGCACGGCTGGTACCTGTGGGGGCCGGTGGGGCGGGGCAAGACCCACCTGGCGCAGCTGCTCTTCGACACCCTGCCCACCGACCGCAGAGTCCGCTTCCACTTCCACGACTTCTTCCGGGACCTGCACGCGGAGATCACACGGACACGGCAGCCGGTGCGCGAGGCGATCGCCCGCACCCTGCGCTCCGCCCGGGCCGTGATGTTCGACGAGTTCCACGTCCACGACGTCGCCGATGCCTCGTTCCTCACCTCCACGCTGCGCGTGCTCGAGGAGAACGGCACCCTGCTCATCGCCACCTCCAACTACGCTCCGGAGGCGCTGCTGCCCAACCCCCTCTTCCACGAGCACGCGCTGCCCGCGATCGCACTCCTCACTCGGGGCCTGCGAATCGTCGAGGTTCCCGCGGGACCGGATCATCGCGAGGATCTGCACCGGGACCTGCGCGAAGAGCGGCACGCACAGCCGCACAGCGGACTGCACGGGGGAGAGCACGCACCCCCGGTGCCCTCATTCAGTTCCGGATCCTGGAGGGTGATCGACCCGGAGGAGCCCGCGGCGGCCTCGGGGCCCTTCCCTCCGGACACCTTCACCTTCCACGAGCTCTGCGAGCGTCCGGTGGGCCCGCATCAGTACCTCGCGCTCGCGGAGCGGCTCGCCGCCGTACGCGTCGTCGAGGTCCCGGACCTGGCGCGGGCGGAACGTGATCCGCTCCAGCGGTTCGCCACGCTCGTCGACGTCCTCCACGACCGGCAGGTGCCGCTGCACGTGACGAGCTCCGCCGCGCCCGACCGCATGCTCAGCGCCGCGGAGCCGCCCCTCGACGCCGCGCGCACGGTCAGCCGGCTGCGATCGCTGAGGCGGCGCGGGAGAATGGTGAGCATGACCGCACCCCAGCACCCGGCCTCGCCAGATCAGCCGGCCCCGTCACCCACCCCGGCTCCTCCGCTCACGGCCGCGCAGATCGTCGCGCACATCCGCTTCGTCCAGCCCGGCATCGACAAGACGAGCGCGCTCATGCTCCTCTACTTCGTCTCCGGCTGGCTGGAGGCCTGGCACGAGGCGCCCGTGGTGGACAGCCGCTTCGAGGCGTGGGAGTACGGCCCCACGGACCCGCAGGCGCACGCGGAGTTCAGCTCCACCTTTCCGCAGCGGCTGAAGCGCGGGGACGAGGACGCGGAGGTGATGCTCACGCTGGAGGTGGACGCCGTGATCCGCTGGGGGCTGGGAGAGGCTGCGGGCCTGCGGACTGCGGCGCCGTCCTCAGTACTCATCGGGAGGGCCCGTGCCACCTCGGCCTATGCCGAGACCGTCGCCCGCGCGGACGAGCCGCCGGCGTTCGCCTCGGGTCCGGATATCCCGCCCGGGCTCCTGCGGGACTGCTTCCGCGAACTCGCGCGCGCGGTCCCTACCGGGGAGGCGGACGGACCGGAGAGACCCGCCGCCGAGGCCCTGGCCGAGCACCGCAGGCAGGTCCAGGCCCGCTCGCTCCGGAATCAGCTGGCCGAGCGATTCGACACCGGACCCGGCCTCAGTCCGGCCTGACCACGCCGTCGCCGCGCGGCTCCGGCGGCCCGGCCTCAGCGGCCTGCCGGCAACCTCAGTGGCCCGGCCGCAGCGGCCTGCCGGACGCCGCCGGAGCCTCGGTTCAGTCCCGCTCCTCGCAGAGGCGGGCGGCGGCGAGGAGCAGCGCGGTGAGGTCCACGCGGTGTTCCTCCACCTCCTCCGGGGTCCGCGGCTTCACGTGCCGCATGACCGCGGTGCCCTCGAGCAGCCCGGAGGGATCCGGCAGCCGGGAGCCCTGCAGCAGGGTCAGCGACACCCACCTGCTGTGAGGCGTGACCGCCGCCATCCCCCACCCGTTGTATCCGTACTGGTGAGCGGCGTAGCCGATGCTCGCATCGACCTCGTCCACGGAGTGCTCGACGTCCGGCAGCGTCTCGAGGACGAGGGCGTGCAGGGCCAGATACGTCTGAGCGATCGGCTCGGGGCGGTCCTCGACGAGCCGGGCCAGCTGGGCAGGGGTGGGGGCGGTGATGTGCGGATGCGTCTTCGCCATGCCGCCGAGCATACGGCCGCCGGCGCACACCTTCCATCCGCGTGCGCGCACCCGCTCCATCCGCGTGTGCCTGCGACTGGCCGTCCCGTCACGGGAACGCGCTCAGGCGAAGCGGGCCGAGGCCGCGTCCAGGCGTGCGATCTGCGCATTCGTGAGGGCAACGGCCGGTGCCGCCACCAGGGCCTCGAGCTGCTCCGGGGTGCGTGCGGAGGCGATGGGGGCCGTCACTCCCTTCGCCAGCAGCCACGCCAGGGCGGCGGAGGCCGGCTGCGCCGAGGCGTCCTCGGCGACCGCGACGAGGGTCTCGACCAGCTCCACGGCGCGGCCGTCGGAGAAGCCGCTGAGGAATCCCTCGCGGGCAGCACCGGAGAAGTCCTCTGCCGTGCGGTACTTGCCGGTCAGCAGACCGGAGCCCAGCGTGTAGTACGGGAAGACTGCAAGCCCGTGCTCGCGGGCGACCGCGCCGTACCCGCCGGTGCCGTCCGCCCCGCCCTCCACGTCGCCGCGGTGCACGAGCGAGTACTGAGGCTGGATGGCGACCGGGACGGTGAGCCCCTCGGCCTCGGCGGCCGCAATCCACGCGCGCTGGCGCGCCGGCGAGAGGTTGGAGATGCCGATGTGGCGGATCTTCCCCGCCTTGACCAACCCGTCGAAGGTGCGGGCGAGCTGCTCCGGGGACTGCGAGTCGTCGTCGAAGTGCGCGTAGTAGAGGTCGATGACGTCCGTCTGCAGGCGGCGGAGGGAGTCCTCGACGGCTGCGGTGACGTTCTCCGCGCTCAGACCGGGGCGCTCGCTCCAGGAGCCCACCTTGGTGGCGAGGAAGACCTCGCCCCGGCGGCCGGTGGCTGCGAACCACTCGCCCAGGATCGTCTCCGACTCGCCGCCCGAGTTGCCGGGCACCCACTGGGAGTAGCCGTCCGCGGTGTCGATGTGCTGGCCACCCGCGGCGAGGAACGCCTCGATGACGGCGAACGACTGCTCGCGATCACTGGTCCAGCCGAACGTATTGCCGCCCAGCACCAAGGGCAGTGCGGGGCGGTGGAGGCGCGGGTCCACTGCAGCGGTCTGCGCGGCTGCGGCTTCCGTCGGGACGGTCTGGCTCTGAGTCATCGTGCTCCTCGTGTCGTGGGCGAGAGGTCCTCGGACCATGTGCGGAAGGGCGGCCCCGCGGGCCGCGCCCGTCGTCTCAACGCAGGATGCGCCCACGCTGTTCCAGCGGGCGCCCTCGCGGCGCAGGCGGGAGTCCTCGCTGGGCGGGCGCGCCCCGGCGTGTGCCGGTGTTCCCACCAGGGGCTCACCCTCCGCACAGGACAGTCTCCCCGCCTCCCGAGCGCAAGCCCCTAGGATGGGTGGGCACGAGTCAGAGGTCGGTGCCACAGGCGCCCGGCGGAGGATGCGCCGTGTGGTCCGAGCCGCTCCGGAGGGAGAGGAACACGATGACGCACGAGGCCGACAGCGCACCCGCCCACGACCCCAGTGACGCACAGGCGCACGACCACAGCGAGTTCTGGGAGGAGAGCCTCGACTCCGACTGGACGGAGCGCGGCGTCGGCTACCAGGCACTCGGCCTGGCCTTCAACTCGTGGATGTACCGGGTGCGTGAGGAGATCTTCCTCCGCACCGCCGGCCGGGCCGGGGTGGGCAGGGGCACGCGCATCCTCGACGTCGGCTCCGGCACGGGCCTCTATGTGCGCTGGTGGTCGCGCATGCACCCCGCCGAGGTGACCGGCAGCGACCTCACCGCCTCCGCTGTGCGCAATCTCCGCGAGCACTTCCCCGGGCACCGCTTCGAACAGCTCGATATCACGCGCGGCACGGGTCCGTTCGAGCCGGGGTCCTTCGACGTCGTGTCCTGCATGGACGTGCTCTTCCACATCACGGATGACGCCGCCTACCGTGCCGCGCTGCGCAACATCGCGACACTGCTGAAGCCCGGCGGGACCTTCGTCCTCACGGAGAACTTCGTACACAGGACGGCGGGCAGCGGGGTCTCCTCCGGCGGGCAGAACGGGGCCGAGGCCGCGGGCACCCCAAGCGGGACCGGCGACACGACCGAGCCGGGTGCCGCCCATGAGCGCCGCGCGCACCAGACGAACCGGAGCCTGGAGTGGATCGAAGGGGCGCTCGCCGAGGCCGGCCTCCGCCTGGAGCATCGCTCGCCCCACATGGTGCTCATGAACGCGCAGGTGGACTCTCCCTGGCTGTGGCGGAAGCTCTGGGGAGGCGCGCTGCGGGCCGCGACGCTCACCGAGTTCACCGGTGAGCTGGCCGGCCGGGCGCTCTTCCCGCTCGAGCGCAGGCTCGCGCGCACACTGCGGGAGAGCCCCACGGTGGAACTCGCCTTCGCCCGGAAGGAGTGACGCTCTGCCTCGGCGACGAAGTGGAGCGCCCGGCGAACGGGCAGGGCGACTCAGCGCCGGATCCCCTCACCGGCCGGTGAGGTCCAGCCCCGCGCGGACGATCGAGTCCGTGTCGATGCCGTGGATGCGGTACGCCTCGCTCACCCCGGAGGCCTGGCCGAACTGCGTGACGCCCAGGTTCCGCGTCCGGTCCCCGCGCACACCGGCGAGGAACGCGAGCGTGTGCGGGTGCCCGTCCATGACCGTGACGAGCGGTGCCGGGCTGGCGGCGGGGAAGAGCTGGTCGACGATCGCGCTGCGGCGGGACTCGCCCACCTGCGAACGTGCCTGCAGCGAGCGGAACAGCCGCGCCGGGCTCGTCACGCACACCACTCCGGCACGCACGCCCAGTGCTTCCAGCCGCTCGGCGGCGGCCAGCACCTCCGTCATGATCGCACCGGCTCCCACGAGGGTGACGACGTCCTCGGCGGCGGGGTGCGCGCTGAGCCGGTAGCCGCCGGCCAGCACCTGCTCCCGGCGCCGCTCACGCAGCACGGGGTCGTTCGGCACCCGGGCCAGCGCCTGATCCACGGGCCGGGTCGAGAGCCGGAAGTACGCGGCCTCGCCTCCCTCGGCCTCGGGCAGACCCAGCCGGCGCATCGCATCCAGCATGGCCCACTCCAGATCCTGCGCGAACGCGGGCTCCCAGCTGGTGAGCCCGGGGATCTCCAGGGTGACGGAGGGCGTGTTGAACGACTGGTGCGCCCCGCCCTCGGGCGCCAGCGTCACCCCCGAGGGCGTGCCGATCACGATCGAGCGGCCCCCGGCGTAGAGGCTGAACGTCCACGGCTCCAGCGCGCGGTTGATGAAGGGGTCGTAGAGCGCGGCGATGGGCAGCAGCGTCCGTCCCCAGCGCGAGCCGGTGGAGCCCAGCTCGCCGGCGAGGGAGACGAGGTTGACCTCGGCGATGCCCAGCTCGATGTGCTGGCCCTTCTCCGTCTCCCGCCACCGCATGACCCGCTCGCGGTCGTCCGCGAACCAGTCCGCGCGGCCGGCGATCGACCACACGCCGGTCTTGTTGATCCACCCGCCCAGATTGGTCGAGGTCGCCACGTCCGGGCTCAGGGTCACCACGTGCGCGGCGACCTCCGGCTGCGCGCGGTGCAGATCGGAGAGGAAGCGGCCCAGCGCGGCCTGCGTGGAGGTCGTGGCCTTGGGCGAGTAGCCCAGCTCCGCCGGGATCCGCGGGCCGGACTCCTGCGGGATCGGCTCACGTCGCAGCCGTGCCGCGGCCTCGGCGAGCGCTCTGCCGGCCGGCGTGTCCGGGGCGAACCGCTGCCACGGATCGGAGACCTCCATGCCCGAGGCCCGGGCCAGATCCTCCATCTGCTCGCCTGTGAGCTGGGCGGCGTGGTTGCCGGGGTGGCCCTCCGTCGCGAGCCCGCGGCCCTTGATCGTGTAGGCGAAGACGACGGTGGGGCGGGTGTCGTCGATCCGGCCGAACGCGTCCACGAGGCAGGAGAGGTCGTGACCGGCGAGGTCGCGGACGAGCTCCGCGAGCTCCACCGGAGTGTAGGGCTCCAGCAGGGCGGCGAGCGCCTCACGATCCTCCGCGCCCATGCCGGCGAGCAGGCGCTCGCGCACCTCATCCGGGTGGGAGCGCAGGAGGCGCTGGTACTCCTCGTTGGGCATCTCGCGCATGCGACGCTCGAACACCGCACCGCCCTCGGCGGCGAAGAGCGCGGAGAGCCGCCGCCCCCACGTGAGCGTGAGGACCTGCCAGTCCGCGGCGGCGAACATGCCCTGGAGGCGCTGGATCTGCACGTCCGGGATGACCCGGTCCAGCGACTGCCGATTGAGGTCGACGATCCACACGACCTCGCCCAGACCTCGCACCTCGGGGTCGATGATCGCCTCCCACACCGCGCCCTCGTCCAGCTCCGCATCGCCCAGCAGCGAGTAGAAGCGGCCGGCGGGCGGCGTGGTCTCCGGGAACCGGTCGGAGAGGTAGCGGTGCGAGAGCGCGGCCCACACCGGAGCGGTCGCGCCGATCCCCACGGAGCCCGTGGAGAAGTCGACGGTGTCCGGGTCCTTGGTGCGTGAGGGGTAGGGCTGCAGACCGCCCTGGGCGCGAAGACGGGTGAGGTACTCCTCGCCCAGATCGCCCAGCAGGTAGTTGAGCGCGTGCAGCACCGGGGAGGCGTGCGGCTTGACGGAGACCCGGTCCTCGGCGCGCAGCCGGGTGAGCCACAGCGCGGTCATGATGCCGGCCATCGAGGCCGAGGACGACTGGTGCCCGCCCACCTTCACGCCGTCCGGGTTCTCCCGGCCGCGATTGGCGGCGTCGATGATCGAGGTGGCGAGCCACAGGACCCGCTGGGCGATCTCGTCCAGCACCTCTGCATCCGCAGAGGCCCGCAGCGGCCGGTCGTTGGCGCTGGGCGGGTCCAGCTGCGTGCTCGTCTCGAACTGGACGTGCTCCTCGTGTGCGTCGTGCTCCGGGCGTGCGGCCTCGCCTGCGTCCCGCACCGCGCGTGCGTCCTCGAACTGCGTCATGCCCGCTCAGTCCTCGAAGATCGCGCTGTAGGCGTTGAGGGCGAGCTGACCGCCCAGGTGCGCATAGAGGACGGTGTTCTCGCTCGTGAGCTCACCGGAGCGGATGAGGCCGAGGAGGCCGGCCATCGACTTGCCCTCGTAGACGGGGTCGAGGATGACGCCCTCCTGCTCGCCAGTGGTGCGGATGGCCTCCACGGTGGACTCGTCCGGGATGCCGTAGGCCGGGCCCTCCCAGCCGGAGCGGATGACGACCTCGTCCGGGCGGATCTCCCGCCCCAGGCCGATCTTGTCCGCCGTGGTGTTGGCGATCCGGGTCACCTGGTCGACGGTCTTCTCCAGCGTCGCGGAGGCGTCGATGCCGATCACGCGGCGCGTGCGGCCTCCCGCGTCCTCGATCTCCGCGAAGCCCGCGATCATCCCGGCCTGGGTGGAGCCGGTGACGACGCAGACGATGACGGTGTCGAAGAAGACGCCCATCTCCTCCTCCTGTGCGACGACCTCGTGCGCCCAGTTGGCGAAGCCCACCCCGCCCAGCGGGTGTTCGGAGGCACCGGCGGGGATCGGATAGGGCTTGCCGCCGGCGGCCTCGACGTCCTCGAGCGCCTGCTTCCAGGAGTCGCGGATGCCGATGTCGAAGCCTGCCGAGTCGAGACGCACGTCCGCACCCATGATCCGGGAGAGCTCGATGTTGCCGACCTTGTCGTTGACCGGGTCGTTCCAGTCGACCCAGCGCTCCTGCACCAGACGCGCCTTGAGGCCCAGGTGCGCCGCGACCGCAGCGACCTGGCGGGTGTGGTTGGACTGGTAGCCGCCGATCGAGACGAGCGTGTCCGCCCCGGATTCCAGGATGTCCGGGACGATGTACTCGAGCTTGCGGGTCTTGTTCCCGCCGAATGCCAGACCGGAGTTCACGTCCTCACGCTTGGCGAAGATGCGCGGACCGTTCTCACCGCCCACGTGCGCGGCCAGACGCGGCAGTTCGTGGATGGGGCTGGGGCCGAAGGTGAGCGGGTAGCGGGGCAGATCTGCAGTCGCCATGGGAATGCCTCTCGTCGTGCGGCGCGGACGCCGGGGTGCGGCCGGCATCCGAACACGACCGGCTCACATTGATATGCAGTATATTGCGTGGTGCAGATCATAGAATCACACACGATTCATCTGCATGTCCAGACCGTCCCGCTCCATGGCCCCGAACTGGCCCTGACCGC
>NZ_JALAHB010000129.1 GCF_022712115.1 Brevibacterium sp.
AGAGGACAGTGAGCACCCCGGTCCGGCGGGAGCCTGAGAGAGCCCGGGTATCCTCGAGACGTCCCCCCACCCCAGGACGGAGAGAGCCATGAGCAGCGGTACGCAGTCGATCGACCGCGCCGCAGAGGTCCTCGCCTTCGTCGTCCGGGCCGAGGACCCCGTCTCCTACACGGCCGTGGTGGAGCAGACCGGCCTGGCCCGCTCCACCGCCTCCCGCCTTCTGCAGGCACTCGAACGCGGCGGGCTCCTCGAGCGCAATCGCGAGGGCCTCTTCCGCGGAGGCCCTCTGTTCGCCGAGTACGCCTCACGGTTCGACAGGGTCCAGACCCTCGCGGCCGCGGCCCAGCCGCTCCTCGAACAGGTGGGTGAGGCGACCTCGGAGACGGTGACGCTGGGGGTTCCCAGCGGTGACACCGTCGTGCACATCGCCCAGGTCGACTCCGCCTACGTGCTGGGTGCGACCAGCTGGGTGAACGCCGAGGTGCCGGCACACACCTCGGCCCTGGGCAAGGTGATGTACGCCTTCGGTGCCCTGCCGCTGCCCGAGGGCGAGCTGGAGTCCTGCACACCGCACACCCTCACCACTCTCCCCGCGCTCGAGGCCGACCTGGAGCAGGTGCGTACGCGCGGCTACGCCGTCACCTGCGGCGAGTTCGAGGAGGGACTCGACGGCATCGCCGCACCCGTGCGCAGACCCGACGGATCCGTCCACGCAGCGCTCGGAATCTCCGGCCCGTCGCTGCGGCTGGAGGGCGAGCACGCCCGGATGGGCACCCTGCTCATGAAGGCGGCGCGCTCACTCGAACGCGGACTCGCGCAGCGCCGCGGCACCTCCTGAGACGCCTGCGCGCAACCAGAGAAGGTCGCGCACAGCCTGAGACGAGCGCGCAGCGGTCCGGGCTCCTCGCCTTCCGTCCCTCTCACTCTCGGCTCAGGCGTTCGACCAGATCACGGCGCCACGTCTCCGTCGCCGCGATCTGATTGAACGTGTACACGTGGAGGCCGCGGACCACGGACGCGGGCACGGGCCCGTCCCCGCGGCCGTGGGTGTGTCCGCCTCTCCGGGGGTGCTGGGCAGGCCCCTCTCCGACCTCACGCGCGGCCCTGGCCTCGGCCTCGGGCGCGGATGCTGACTCGGCCCCGGCCCCCACCTCGGGGGTGGACACTGCCCCGGCCTCAGGAGCAGCCGCCCTCCGCTCGGAGGGTTCCCGCGCTCCCGTCCCCGAGGCCTCGGCCCCCTTCTCGGGGAGCACGGGAACTCCCTGCGCGTCGAGCTCCCGCACCAGCTGTCGGAGCCACCGTTCCGGGCTGAAGCCGCCGGGGGTGAACATCCGTGCGAAGAGCGAGCGGTTCTTGGCGAGGAAGCGGGCCGACTCCCCCACACCGATGGCCCCGGCCACTTTGAGGAGCCGGGTGCGCTCCACCGCACCCGCCGCGCCGATGAGGACGGGCAGCGCCTCGCCCCGCCCCCGCAGTGTGCGCGTCCACGCGGCGACCCGCGCGGGATCGAAGCAGAGATTGCTCACCACGTGGGTGGCGTACGGTCTCTTGTCCGTCATGGCTCGGACCGTCGTCCCGTCGGGGATCGTCGGATGGGACTCGGGGTAGCCGGCGACGCCCACGTGCCCGAAGGGAGAACCCAACTCCGCGAGGTCGCGCAGAAGATCGAGCGCCCCGGTGTACGGTCCGGCAGGTTCAGCGGCATCGCCGGCAGGCACGAAGACGGAGTCCACCCCGGCACCGGTGAGGCGGCCGACGATCTCCTCCAGCCGGCCTCTGCTCTCGACCATCCGGGCCGCGAGGTGCGGAACCGTGCGATAGCCGGATTCCTGCAGACTCACCGCCGTGCTCAGCGTCCGCTCGAGCCCCATCCCGGGCGAGGCCGTCACGGTCACGATGCGGCCCTGCGGCAGGTTCTCCGTCACGGCCGAGACCACGGACTTCGTGGGCAGCACCTCGAAGCGGGGCGCCTCCAGGAGCTCACGCAGCACGGCGGACTGGGCTTCGCTGAGGCGTCCTCGCCGCAGTGCCATCCTCGCCAGCCTCCCCTCCGGGAAAGGAATGTGATCCACACCACAGCCTCGACGCCGGAGCGCGGGCTACACTCATGGTATGGGACTGCAGTTCCATATTATAGAACTGCAGGCGGGTTCGGCAACGGCGGCGGCCCACACCTCGTGCCCCGTCATCACGGGGCGGATCCACCGCAGCTGCGGGAACCGCAGGCAGGTTCGGCCACGGCAGTGCTCCGAGCGAGGCAACGCTCCGAGCGAGTCAGCACGAACAGCGGATGGTGAGATCCTCATGACCACTTTCGACGACACTGACACCTTCCCCGAGGGCGGCCGCACCGCCGCCTCCCCCGAACCGCCCACCAGCGCAGAACCGCAGGCCGGCGCAGGCACGGACACCGCGCCGGACCTGGAAGCCGCACTCGACGTGGGCGAGCACCCCGTCGACGAGAACGTCCCCAGCGTCGACCAGAGCGACCGGCTGGTGCCCATCAACCTCCGCCAGTCCGGGCCCACTCCCGTCGAGATGCTCATCGACACCCGCGTGCGGAAGTCCCCGTACTGGGAGCTGTCGATGCAGGCCGGCTGCTGGCGCGCCTCGGTCTACAACCGGATGTACCACCCGCGCGGCTACGTCCCGCGGGAGGACGGCGGGATGATGGCCGAGTACGAGGCGCTGGTGAACCGCGTGACGCTGTGGAACGTGGCGGTGGAGCGCCAGATCCGGGTGAAGGGCCCGGACGCGGAGGCGTTCGTGAACTTCGTCATCACCCGCGACGCCACGAAGATCCCGCCCATGCGCGCCCGCTACGTGATCCTCTGCAACCAGGACGGCGGGATCCTCAACGACCCCGTGCTCCTGCGGATCAGCGAGGACGAGTTCTGGTTCAGCCTCTCCGACTCCGACCTGCTCCTGTGGCTGCAGGGCGTGAACGTCGCCGGGACCTACGACGTGGAGATCGCGGAGATCGACGTGTCTCCCGTCCAGGTGCAGGGACCGCGCTCCGTGGACCTCATGGCGGACCTGGTGGGGCCCGAGGTCGTGGATCTGCCCTCGTACGGCCTCATGAGCGCGCGGATCGCCGGGTGCAGGGTCATCGTCTCCCAGACCGGGTTCACCGGTGAGAAGGGCTACGAGATCTACCTCTACGACGCCACCCGGTACGCGGAGCAGCTGTGGAACGCGGTGCTCGCCGCCGGCGAGGCGCACGGCCTGGCGGTCGTGGCGCCCTCGCACCACAGGCGGATCGCGGCCGGGATCCTCTCCTGGGGACAGGACATGGACGTGGAGACCCTGCCGTTCCAGGTGAACCTCGCGTACCAGGTGCCCAGGAAGAAGACGGCGGACTACATCGGGAAGGCCGCGCTGGAGACGGCGCGAGCCCGGATCGAGGCCGGCGATCCTCCGTTCACCCACCAGCTCGTGGGCATGCGGCTGGGCGGGAAGCCCATCGACGACTATGCACCGGACTTCTGGCTCATCAGTGCGGAGCCCGGCGGCGCCCCCGTGGGATACGTGACCTCGCCCTGGTATTCCCCGGAGCTGGAGTCGAACATCGCGATGGGCTACGTGCTGGTCGCCATGACCCGGCTGGGCACTCCGGTCTGGGTGCACCTGCCGGACCAGTACGCGGAGACCCCGGGAGATCCCGTCTGGGGCGAGGTCGTGGAGATCCCGTTCCGGCCGTCCGTCAACCCCAACACCCGTGAGCGCCTGAAGGAGAAGGGCCTCGACAGCGCGGTGTGAGCCGGGAGCGGGATGCGGTGGGAGCCGCGTCCGCGGGGCGCGGCTCCCACCTCCCTTCCTCCGGCGGTGTGATCGCTTCGCCCGGCCATCTGTGCGTGAGTGGCCAGGTGAAGCGATCACACAACGGAGCTGCTGCCCATGGCACGCTTGGGTGGGCATCCCCTCACTGCACGCTCATTCCTCATTGCACGCTCATTCCAGGAGCGCGAGGCCGCGGGTGGAGCGCGTCATCGCGACATAGCGGTCCACCGCTGCAGTGACGTCCTCACCCCAGGAGTTCGGCGCCAGGAGGACCACGAGGTCGAACTCGAGCCCTTTCGCCGTCTCGGGGGTGAGCATGCGCACGCGCCGTGTCATCTCGTCCGCCTCCCACGCCGCCTCGCCCGCCTCCCGCGCCAGCTCATCCGCCGCATGCGGCGTTGCCGGCTCCGGCGGCATCCCAGCCTCACGGATCGCGCGCAGCTGCGCCCCGGCTCCCCCCCTCACCGCCTCCGAGGCGATGACGCACGCGATCCCCTCCGGCTCCCGGCGCAGCCACTCGGCGAGGATGCGCTCGAGGTCTTCGACCCGCCCGTGCACCACCGGCGCACCGGTGCGGCGCACCGCACGCGGGACCGCGATCCCCGGGAGCACCTCCCGGATCACCGGGGCGGCCTCGGCCATCACCTCGGCGGGGGTCCGGTAGCTGATGCTCAGCCCTGCCCTGCGGACCCGGTCAAGACCCACGCGGCCCAGCCGTTCCTCCCATGAATGGGCGAACCCTCGGCGTGCCTGCGCACGGTCGCCCACGATCGTGAGGCTGCGGGACGGGCAGCGGGCCAGCACCATGTGCCACTGCGCATCCGTGAGCTCCTGCGCCTCGTCGACGATGATGTGCGCGAAGGGGCCGTCCAGACGGGCGTCCCCGGCCGCCGAGGCCGCCCTGCCCGAGACCGCCCTGCCCGAGGCCGTGCCGCGCACGACCGCGCCCGTCGTGCCGACGGCGACGTCAGGCGCGGCCTCGTCCTCGAGGAGTGCCTCGCGCAGATCCGGCCCGCGCAGCATGGACATGAGCTGGAGCTCGCTGTCGTCGGCCTCGATGAGATGAGCGGCGACGCCCTGCCTCTCCTCGGCCTCGGCCGTACGGGCCGCGGCACGGCGCGCCGCGTGCGCAGGCGCAGAGGGATCCCCGATGCGACGGCGGGCAGCATCGAGGAAGGGCAGGTCCTCCGCGGTCCAGGCCCGCGGATCTGCACGCCTGAGCGCCTCAGCCTGATCCCGGCCGAGGTCCGGGAAGCACAGCCGCGCATAGTCCGGGACCGTCCAGAGGTCGGCCACGATGTCCTGGTGGCACAGCAGCGGCCAGGACCGCGAGAAGAGCGTGCGCAGATCCTCCTCCTGCGCGAGCGCACGCCGGAGGTGATGGATCGGAACGTCGCCGAGGCCTGTCAGCTGGTCGTGGAGGATCTCGACCAGCGCCTCCCACACCTGGAGCTGGGCCTCGTTGTGGCTGGTGCCGGGCTCAGGTGCGGCGAAGGCCTCCTGCCACTCCGCCGGGCGGAGGACGAGGTCAGCCCATGGTGTCTCCACGCGGAGTTCCTCCTCCGGAGGCTCCTCGTAGATGCGGACAGCGGCCTCCAGCACCGTCTCCGGATCCGCCGTCTCCTTGATGCGCCGGGCCTCGTCGGAAGCGTCGTGCTGGGCGGCGGCCGCCTGCGCGACGGACACCGGGGGCTGCTCGCACGGGGACGAGCCGCACGACCGTGCAGAGGCCTCGGCGAGGGCACTGCTTCCTGCCTGCGCACACGTGACGGCGTCGCCCTCCGGCACGAGATCGGTGACCGTGCACAGCCGGACGCTGTCCTCCCCGAGCGAGGGCAGCACATCCGCGACGTAGTCGAGGTATGCCCGATGGGGACCGATCACCAGCACCCCGCCCTGACTGCGCAGACGCGGCTGCGAGTAGAGGAGATGCGCGGCGCGATGGAGCGCCACCACGGTCTTGCCGGTGCCCGGTCCGCCGTCCACCACCAGGGGCCCCGCTGCGGGCGCACGGACGATGGCGTCCTGGTCCGCCTGGAGCGTGGCGAGCACATCGCGCATCTGCGGAGTGCGCGCGGCACCCAGGCTCTCGATGAAGGAGGACTGCTCGTCGAGCGCGAGCGGGCGAAAGGCCCCGCTGTGCCGGACCGGGTTCGCACCGGCCGCTGCAGTGGCTGCCGCTGCGGCCTCGGCGAGCGCCTCCTCGGTGAGGGCCTCGTCCCAGTAGTCGACCACGTGCGGGCCGGACCAGCGGTAGCGGCGGCGGCTCCCGAGCCCCTGCGGGTCGGCACGGGTGGCGGAGAAGAACGGCGCGGCGGCGGGCGCGCGCCAGTCGACCAGGAGCTGCGTGCCGTCCGGCGTGGCGAGGCCGCGGCGGCCCACCCAGATGGGCGCGGACCCGTCAGCAGGCACCATCCGCCCCAGGCAGATCTCGACCCCGAAGCGCTGCAGCAGCCGCAGCTCCGCAGTGAGCCGGTGGATCGCGAGATCACGTTCCAGCGCCGCCTCACCGTGACCACCCCGAGCGCGGCGGAGGCCGGCGAGCCGACGGTCCAGCTCCTCCTTGCGCTCATCGAGCGCCCGGGCGAGGGCGGAGAACCGGGCCTCGTCCTCCGCGAGGAGAGCAGGCGAGGCCTTGTGGTGCAGACGGGACGGCAGGGCGAAGAAGGTTGATGTGGGCACAGGAGCTCCTCTGAGGCGGAAGGACGGGAGGGTGGGAGGAGGGGAGGAGCACGATTCTCACCCGCGCAGGGGGCCTTGCGGCAAGACCCCCTCCGCCGCATATCCTGGAACAGCAGGGCGCTGAGGCCTCGGCGATCTTCTGCCG
>NZ_JALAHB010000130.1 GCF_022712115.1 Brevibacterium sp.
CACCGTCCACACACCCTCACCAGGAACCGTGAGCTCCTTCACCGGATTACCATCCGGATCAGTCAGGTTCACCGTCGTCGGATCCAGATCACCCGAATCATTCGCCAACGGATCAACCGTCACCGTCGAACCAGGCTCATTGTTCAGCGACTCATCATCCGTCGCCGCAGGCGCATCCGGATCCACATAGGTGACAACCACGCCTGCACTGTCCTGGTTGCCGTTCGAGTCCTCCACCGTGTACGTAATCGGCGTCGGATCACCCTCGAAACCATCCTCGGGCGTGAACGTGATCGACCCATCGTCGTTCACCGTCCACACACCCTCACCAGGAACCACCAGCTCCTTGACAGGGTTACCCTCAGGATCGCTGATGTTCACCGTGGAGGGGTCATAATCGCCCTCGTCATTTTCGAGCACGTTCACCGTCACCGGCTCACCAAGGGGGTTATCCAGTGACTCGTCATCGTTGGCTACCGGAGCGTCAGCATCCAGATACGTCACTACGACGTTTGCAGTCACCTCGTTACCGTCGGCATCCTCGACCGTGTACGCGATCGGCGTCGGATCACCCTCGTACCCTTCCTCGGGCGTGAAGGTGATATCACCCGTCTCCGGATCAACCGTCCACGTCCCCTCACCCGGCACCGCGAGTTCCTTCACAGGCTCACCGGAATCAGGATCAGTGATGTTGACGGTTGAGGGAAGAAGCGCACCCTCGTCGTTACTCAAAACGGGCACCCTGACTGCGGTGCCACTCTCGTTGTCCAACGATTCGTCGTCGTTCGCAGCAGGCGGAGTGGCTTCATCAACGTAGGTCACAACGACCTCAGCGCTCGAAACGGTGCCAGCCTCATCTTCAACGGTGTAGCCGATTGGCGTCGGATCACCCTCGAAACCTTCCTCAGGCGTGAAGGTAATCGACCCATCGTCGTTCACCGTCCACACGCCCTCACCCGGAACGGTCAGCTCCTTCACCGGCTCACCGGACTCAGGATCAGTGATATTCACCGTCGACGGATCAAATTCACCCTCGTCATTGCCGAGCACGTCCACCGTCACCGGCTCACCACGAGGGTTGTTCAACGACTCATCGTCGTAGGCCTCTGGCAGGTAGGTCACGATGATGTTCGCGGTGACTTGTTCTCCGTCGGGATCCTCAGCGGTATAGGCAACTGGAGTCGGGTCACCGGTGTAGCCGTCCTCCGGCACGAACGTGACTGAACCGTCCTCGTTCACCGTCCAGACGCCCTCACCTGGAACTGTCAACTCCTTCACCGGCTCACCGGAATCAGGGTCAACGAGGTTCACTGTCGACGGATCGAGGTTTCCAGTGTCATTGTCCAGCACTGGGATCGTAACGGTTTCGCCCACCTCATGCTCATCCGAGCGGTCATCGTTCGCGATCGGCGCGTCTTCGACCTGCGTCTGGACCTGATAGTCCTCCACCTCACCGGAGAATGTCGTCCCGGTGGCGCCAAAGGCCTCACCCGGATCAGCGATCCTCAGGCGCATGAAGGTCGTACTGGCGCCCACTGTCGCGTCACCCGGCACCCGCCAATCGAGGGTGATGGTTTCCTCACCCTCACCACAGGCGACCGTGTTGGAGCGCTCCCCTTCATCGAAGGTCCCGTTGCCGTTCCAGTCAATCCAGCCAGCGACATCGCCAGGCCCCACACACTTGATCTCCGGCGAGGTGAAAGGCTGACCGCGCTTTGCCTCGAGGGAGGCAGGGATGACAATGGAATCCTCGTCATCGGCACCGTTCTGGTCGTCACCCCTTGCGTCGGGACTGAACCGCTGGTTCGCCTCGGGGTCGAGTCGATCGCCAAGCCTGGGAGTAGGCTGGGCGAGAGTCGTGTCGGCCGGAGCACTTCCGAATGCCTGCGTATGCCCCATAGGGAGTTCGCCCCCTTGGAACATCCCGGACGACAACGCTCCGGCATTTCCATAGCTTTCCGGTGCATCACCGAAATCAGCGAAGTGCACCACACCGATGGCCAGCGCCGAGACGGCTCCATTGTTCGACCAGAGCGAGAAGGTGGCCGACTCCACGTTTTCCATCATCGAGACCACGATCGGGCCGCCGGGAGAACCACTACATTGATCCGTGGTTGACATCATCCGGAGGCGTTCATCGTCGTACCGGCTGACCCAGGTGCCGGTGTTACAACCGGGGGTGCGCGTGCGCTCCATGATGCGCCATGTCACGTCGTCCGGATTGTCCGGGGTAGCAGAGATGCTCTCCTGCTGCCCGTTAGGCTGGTAGTTGTTCTGCTCCGCGTCCGCAAAGACGAGGCCCTGCATAGGGTAGGGGCGGCCGTCAACGTCAGCTTCACAGGCCACGTGGAACGACATGGTTCCAGGGTTGCGCGGGTTCTGCCCGTTGGAGATACCAGCGACCAGCTGATTGTTTCCGCCAGTCCCGCCGATGTTGTAGAGATCGTCCAGGGCGTCACCCTGCCACGAGCCGGAACGATACCGGAACACATCTCCAGCGCCATCGTCAGCCACGATATTGGTCATGGTGCACGAGGTCGTCATGACCTCGTTTCCGATTTGCTGCCGGGTCTGTGCCACGGCGCCCTCGGCGATCTTCCCTGTAGAGTCGCCCGGCCACTCCATCCAGCTGATCATCGAGCGCCACTTCCCCGATCCGCCCGTTGCCATCCGGGCGTCCGCCGCGGAAGAGCTGACAAGCACCAGGCCACTTGTCGCTACTGCGGCCGCAGCCGCAATGGCGAGCCAACTCTTGGCACGTCCGAGCACTCCTCCCCCGCCGGGTTCGGGGAGCGTGGGCGCACGCCCGCGCCCCCCATCTGGTGCATTTTGCTGGACCATGGAACAGACCCCCTCCGATTCATGCAGAGGGGCAGATTGGCAACCCCACTACATTGTGAGCAACTGCACAACCGACACTAAACTGGAATCCCGACATGTGCAATACGTCACAATCGAGGCTCACGCGAGAACCTCGTGAGCAAAGCCTCGGCCCGGTGTCTCGATCACCCCTCACCTCGTAGAAAGAGGCCCTCCCACATCCCGGTTGATACACGACGCAGACGTCAGGGAAGCGCCTGCCCGCATCGATCTGGAATCCCGACATGCGTGCTGTGAGCGGTGTGCACTCATGCGACTTCACACTGACGGCAGAAGCAGCATCACGCTCAAGCCACCGAGCCCAAGCCGGCCCACGGACGAACCACCGGCTGACAACCGCTCCGGCAAAGGGTCGCACCGGTGCCGCCTCCCCCTTTATCTCGGTTCTATCCAAAGGAATCAGGTGCCACGGGACGCTGCGCGCGCGGCAGCTTCTCGACCACCAGCAGGTAGGACTCCGTGACGAGGTCCTCGACCAGCTGCGGGTCCAGGGCGGATCCCGCCCGCAGCGTGATCCAGTGCCGCTTGTTCATGTGATACCCCGGTGTGATCTCCGCATACGCCTCCCGGAGTGAGCGGCTGTCGTCCGGATGGGATTTGAGGGTGACGAGCGGCTCGTCCGCGAGGACGGTCAGCAGCATGAACACCTTGCCGCGCACCTTGAAGACGTCCCACTCGGGACCGAAGGGGTGTTCGAGACTCGCGCCCGGCAGCTCCTGTGTGCGTTCGGCCGCGAGTCGCTGCAGCTCCTCACCGTCCACGCCGCCTCCTCATGCTCTGTGCGCTCCGTGCTCTGTGCGCTCTCCGCGCGGTCAGACTATCCGGCCCTGCCGCCCCGGCGACGCGGACGCATACGCGGCGAGGGCGAGCAGGAGGAGCGCTGCGACGGCGAAGCCCGCCGCGAACAGCGGGAGGCCGCCCGGCCCGATGCCGGAGAGCACGGAGCCCCCGACCGCGGCTCCGACGGACACGCCGAGGTAGGTGCCTGAGGTGTTGAGCGCGAGGGCATGGCCGGATACGGGGCCTGCGAGGTGGTGCAGGCGGGCCTGAATGGCCGGTGAGTTCCAGAACGCCATGCCGCCCCAGACGGTGGCCGCGACGAGCACGAGCGGCAGCGGCACGGGGCGGGCGGCCCAGAGGCCCCAGAGCGTGAGCATGGACGCGACGATCACGGCGATTCCGCACAGGAGCGCTCGGTCTGCGCCCCAATGATCGGTGGCGATGCCGCCGAGCCAGATGCCGAGGATGCCCGCGATCCCGGACAGGCCGAACGCGAGCGCCCGCTCCTCCACCCCGGCCGCGGTGGTCGAGGCCAGGTACGGGGCGAGGTAGGTGAGCATCATCATCGAACCGGTCATGAGCACGCAGTTCGCCAGCAGTCCCAGAGAGATCGGCAGCTGCCGCAGTGTGCGCAGCTGCTCGCGCAGAGCCAGGGTCTCACCCGGCCTCTCGGTGCGGGGCAGGGCTGCGAGGACGAACACCAGCACCAGCGTTCCGGCGACGGCCATCGCCGCGAACGTGGCTCGCCACCCGAACGCGCCGCCGATCCAGGTGCCGAGGGGCACCCCGGCGGCGATCGAGCCGGTGACGCCGAGGGAGACGAGGGCGATGTACCGCCCCACCTTCTCCGCGGGTGCGTGCGCAGCCGCGAACGCGAACAGTGCCGGAGTGGTGCTCGCCGCCGCGAGCGCCGCGGCGACGCGCAGCAGCATCAGGACGGCGAATGACGGCGTTGCCGCTGCCGCGAGGTTCGCTGCGACGAAGACCAGCAGTGAGACGACGAAGAGCCCTCGCCGCGGGATCCGTGCGAGAGCGACCGCGGCGAGGGGTGCCGCGACCGCGACGGTGACGGAGAAAACCGTCACGAGCTGCCCGGCCTGGCCCTCGGAGACGGCGAGGTCGCGGGCGAGTTCGGGCAGGATGCCCGCGATCACGTAGTCGTCCGTGTACAGCACGAACGCGGCGGCGAACAGCGCGAACAGCCACGCCGGCATACTCATCGACCTCCGTTCGCCGTGGTCAGGGGCAGCTGGGGCCGTTCTCCGAGCGGGCCGAGGCTGCCGTGGGTGTCACACTCCCAAAACTATCACACCTGTGATAGCGAGACGGCGAACCGCCGCGGACCACAGCCCCTCCGCCCGCTCACGGGGCCACACCTGCGGCAGCCGGCCGGAATCCGGCGCGCACGTTCTCACAGCAGCCGGGGCGGCACACGTCGAACCACGGTCCGAGCGCGGTCTCCGCCGGACGGGCCGCAGGATCGACCGCGGCCATGCGCTCCTCGACGAGGTCGACGATGCCGGAGACGAACGCGGGATCGGTGCCCGGGGTCGCCGTGCGCACCGCCCGGAGGCCGGCGTCCTCCGCGGCCTCGAGCGCCTCGGTGTCGAGATCCCAGAGCACCTCCATGTGGTCGCTCACGAACCCGATCGGGGAGATCGCGATCCCCTCCACCCCCTCCGCAGGCAGCTGTGCGATGCGCTCGCAGACGTCCGGCTCGAGCCACGGCTGCGAGGCCGGACCGGAGCGCGACTGGTACACGAGCTCCCATGCAACCCCACTCAGCCGTGCGTCACGCTGCGCCACACGTCTCATCACAGCCGCCGCGACGGCAAGGTGCTGCGCTTCATAGGCGCCTCCCGGACCGAAGTCCCTGTCACGCGGACCCGAGCGCTGCGCATCCGCAGTGGGGATCGAGTGGGTGGTGAACAGCACCCGGACCGCCCCGGCAGGCAGCCCCTCATCGAGGAAGCCGCCGAGCGACTCGGCGAGGCTGCCGACGAAGGAATCGATGAAGCCCGGATGGTCGAAGAACTGGCGGATCTTGTCGATGGTGACCGCTCCGGCCAGCTCCGTCTCCTCGAGCACGCGGGCGAAGTCCTCGCGGTACTGTCTGCAGCTCGAGAACGAGCTGTAGGCGCTCGTCGCGAATGCCAGCAGGCGCGTGTCGCCGGCATCGGCGGCCTGCTGGACGGCCTCGGACAGATAGGGCGACCAATTGCGGTTGCCCCAGTACACCGGCAGATCGATGCCGCGCTCAGCGAGCTCCGCCTCGATCGCCGCCTTCAGCGCGCGATTCTGGGCATTGATGGGGCTCACCCCACCGAACCGGCGGTAGTGGTGCGCCACCTCCTCAAGGCGCTCATCGGGGATGCCGCGCCCCCGCGTCACGTTCCGCAGGAACGGGATCACGTCCTCCTGGCCCTCCGGACCGCCGAACCCGGCCAGGAGAAGCGCGTCGTACCGCTGCGGTGCGGCAGCGAAGGACTCGCCGGGCGCAGAGGCCGGCGAGGCGTACGGAACGGATGATGCAGCTGTCATGACGGGGCCTCCGGTCGTCTCGGCTCAGCTCAGTAGTTACTTCACTCAGTTAATAGTATTCCTAGTGTAATTTCAATCGAGGCTAAGATCGTGACATGGCCGCGAGCGCGAACGATGGGAATGCCGAAGTGCGGTCTCTCCTGGACCCCCGCAGCATGGACCCCGCGGGAGAGCTGCTGGACGTGCGGGATCTCCCCCGGGACGAGGTCGACCAGGTGGTCGCCGTCCTCGAGGCGATGAACGGCTGGAGGGACCTCGAGCGCTCGCTGAGCGAGGAGGCACGCAGGTACATGCGCCTCGGTGAGACCGATATGCGGGCCCTGCGGTACCTCATCGCCGCGCATCGACAGGGAGTCCCCACGACGCCCGGCATGGTCGCCCGGCACCTCGGGCTCTCCGCCGCGGCGGCGACCAAGCTCACCGACAGGCTCGAGGCCGGCGGACACATCCGACGGCGAGCGCACCCCGAGGACCGCCGCCGCACCGTCCTCGAGGTCACCGAGTCGACGGCGGCCTCCGCCAGAGCCTCGATCGGCCGCAGCCACGCGCAGCGGTTCCGCGCCGTCGCTGCGCTCACACCGGACGACCGCGCCTCCGTGCTCCGCTTCTTCGCCGCGCTCAGCGCCTCTTCCGAGCAGGCCGAACCGGACTGAACCCGGCCCTGCGGTCCATCTGCGACGGAGACTCCTCCGGAAGGAGCGCGGCCGTGGGCGCGTGCTGAGGGGACGCACTCCGGCGCAGGCGGCTGAGACCGAGCACGCCGGAGCACGCAAGTCCACCTGACAGAGCGAGGCCGGCGACGGCCGCAGGCGTGAGCGAGGCTTCGCCCAGCACGGTGATCCCGACGACCGCCGCCGTGAGCGGATCGATGATCGTGAGCGCCGCGAGCACCACCGGCGCCGGGAAGAAGCGGTGAGAGGTCTGGAGCAGCACATTCGCCACCACTCCGCCCGTGACGACCGCGAAGAGGCTCACATGGACGGTCGAAGCGCCGAGGGCCGCCTGCAGCCCCTCTGCCGAGACATGGGCAACCAGCGTCTTGAGAACCGTGGTGATGCTGCCGAACACCACCGCACTCGTCAGCAGACCCAGCAGGCGGATGGCTCGTGCGGGCACGAGGCACCGGACCACCAGGACTCCCGCAGCGGCCACCGTCGAGACGGCGAGGATCGAGGCGACGCGGACGTGCTGTGTTCCGAGGTGCAGATCGCTCCCCTCACCGGGGTGAGCCGCTGCACCACGCTGACCGGCGCGAGCGCCAGTGCGATGAAGCTCGTCGAAATGGCGGTGCCGAGCAGGCCGAGGCCGAACGCGGTCTCCACGGCTATTCACCGCGCGCGGGTGTTGCGAGCACGCGGCGCAGCACGGGTCGCGTCGACACGACTCCGCCGTGGACGAGCAGCAGTCCGAGCAGGAGGATGAGCACCGTCGTCGCGATGAACAGCGGTGCCGTGACCGCTGCCGCGACGACCAGCCAGAATGCGAGCGCGATGGCGGCCCCGGCGGCCCCGAGCACGGCGACGGCGGCGAGCATGGTCACCCGCAGCCTGCGTGCCCGATCCATCTCCGCGACCGGCATGCCGATGCGGTCGCAGGCGACGTAGAGGTCGCGGCGTTCGATGACGGCGGCGGTCTGCGTGATCGCCACCTGACAGGCGACCACGAGGAACGAGATCGCGGCGAGTGCGATGACCATGATGCGCGCATCGCTGAAGAGCAGCAGCTGGTCGGCCGTCATGATCTCGCGGCTCTCGCCGGCCTGGATGGTCTCGAGGAAGCCGAGCATGCTTCCCGCCGGGATCAGCACGAACGAGGCGAGCGCGAGTGCGGAGACGCTGCGCCATGCCGCCTGGGGATCTTCGAGCACACCGCGTGCGGCGAGCAGACGTGCCGCATCCTCCGTGCGCCGCGCACAGCGTCGGGAGAACAGCGCGAGCACGAAGGGGCCGGCCACGCCGAGCATCGCCATGATGCCGAGCACGGACGCGGCGACCGCAGCAGTGATGACGACCGCTCCCCAACCTGGTGAGATGTTCTGCATCACCAGCACCGCGCCGGCCAGCACCACCAGGGCGGCCACGAAGCGCAGCCGGCTCAGCGTCGGCGCGTCCTGTCGCATCCGCACGCCGAGCGGGGAGAGCACCACTCGACGCAGACCGAACAGGCCGCTGATCGCCGCCACCATCACCAGGACGACCGGAAGCGCCGTCGTCACCCACCATGGCAGCCAGAGATCCTCCGCACGCAGCGGCTGCCCGTAGATGGTGAGCAGGCTCAGCAGGAACGGGAGGGCAGCGGCAAGAGCGGTGCCGAGCAGCACCCCCGCTGCCGCGATCGCAGTCACCTCGGCGACCGCGACTCTGCGCACCTGCCCCGCGGTGGCCCCGAGCAGTCGCAGCGTCGCCAGCCGGTCGTCGCGGCTGCGGGCGGCGAGACGAACGGTGGCGGAGCCGAGCGTGAGGAGCGGCACGATCAGCAGCCCCACGAGTGAGACCGCGAGCACCGTGTAGCCGATCTCCTCGGTGGGCACGTTCCGGAACGCCGCCGCGAGCATGGCGACCGCGAAGGCGAGCAGCGTGGTCGTACCGGAGGCGAGCAGCTGCAAGCGCGCGAGCAGCACCGAGGAGCGGGACGGACGGATGAGCAGGAACACTGCGTACGGGTTCACGACGAGCTCTCGATCCGCCCGTCGCGCAGGCGTACGATCCGATCACAGCGCCCTGCGACTCTCTCGTCGTGTGTGACGATGACCAATGCCCGGCCGGCGCCCTCGTTCGAGGCCAGCAGGGCGTCGAGCACGTCGTCGGCGGTGCGGGAGTCGAGTGCGCCGGTAGGCTCATCCGCGAAGATGATCGCCGGATCGGCGGCCAGTGCACGGGCGAGGGCCACCCGCTGCGCCTGACCGCCGGAGAGCTGACCGATCCGGCGGACCCCGAGGCCGGGCATCCCGAGCCGCGCGAGTTCGGCGTTCGCCCGCTTGACAGCCTCCGCCCTGCCCCGCCCGGACAGGAGCAGTGGGAGAGCGACGTTCTCCTCGGCCGTCAGCTCCGGGATCAGCAGACCCGCCTGGAAGAAGAAGCCGAAGCGACGCAGCCTGAGCACGGAGCGCTTCGTCTCCGGCAGCACAGCGAGGTCGTCGATCCCGCTGCCGTCGGACCTGCGCAGGAGCACCTTTCCCCCATCGACGGCGATGATGCCCGCGAGCGCGTGCAGGAGCGTCGACTTCCCCGATCCGCTCGGCCCCATGATCGCGACCGCCTCACCGGCACGGAGATCGACGTCCGCTCCCACGAGCGCCCGGGTGTCCCCGAAGGCTCTGCTGACGCCCTCAGCCCGGAGCACCCAGCACCGGTTCTCAGCCTCTGCCTCGCCCGCTCCGGCATCTGTCGTCACGCCCATGCTCCGCCCCTCTCGCATTCGCACTGCTCCGGCTGATGCCGCCAACGCTAGGAACCCTGCACCGGGGACGGACACCGGCCTGGGGTGGAGATGTCATGGGTGAGCCCGGGCGAGTCTCCACCCAGGGGTGGTGGTCGTGAGGGCGGCCCGTCCGTATCCTCGACGGGGAGAGGACGGCCATGACGCGCAGAGCAGCACCGCAGAGAGGGCACCCGCGCCCGTGAGCACCGAAGTGCCCGTGAGCACCGCGGGGACGCTGAGCGATCCGGTGCTGGAGCGGCCCCGGATCGTCCGCTGGTTCGCGGCTCGCCCGCGCATCTTCGACGTGCTCATCATCCTGGTCTGCACCGCTCCCCCGGTGGCGGCACTGCTGCTCGAGCCGCATGCGCATGCCTGGCTCGGGCACCTCTGCGCTGCGGGCGTGGCGGTGGTGTTCTGGTGGCGGCGCTCGCATCCGCTCGCGGCACTGCTGCTCGCGGTCGGCTTCGCCGCTCTCAACCCCCTTGCCGCGATGGGCACCACGGCCGCCACCATGGAGAGCGCCTTCGGTGTGTACACCCTGGCCTCCCTCACGAGACTGCGCACCGCGTTCCTCGGCTATCTCGCCGCTCAGGCCGTCATCCTCGCGTCCTCGGGGCTCGCAGTGCTGCTGGGGACCAGGGAGCAGCCGGCGGCGGTCGGCATCGACCCGATCGCGCTGGCGGCGCTTGCGACCGGCGTCGCCGTGCGGGCGAGCCGCGGCCGGCGGGCTGCGATCAGGAACCTCATCACGATGAGGGAGGAGCGGGCGGCGGCCGCGGAACGCGCCCGCATCACCGCTGAGATGCACGATGTCGTCGCGCACTCGGTCACCGTGATGATCGCACTCGCAGGCGGGGCGCGCGCAGGCTGGGAGAAGCATCCCGCCCGGGCGCGCGAGGCGCTGGAACAGCTGGGCACCGTCGGCGCACAGGCGCTCGAGGAGATGCAGCGCATCCTCCGCCTGCTCCGCGAGCACGACGATGCCCTCGGCGCCGATCTGCAGCACTCCGGCCACAGCCTGCCCCCGCTGGAGGAGCTGATCGCGGTGTTCCGCGCCGCCGGGCTGCCCGTCGTCCTGGATGATGCGACGCAGCCGAGCGAGCCGGCGCTGCGGACGACGGTGTACCGCCTCGTGCAGGAGGCCCTCACCAACGCCCTCCGGTACGCACGGGAGGCGACGCACGTCGAGGTCGCCGTCCACGAGTGCGACGACCGCCTCGCAGTGACCGTCACGGACAACGGCAGACCCGGCACCGCCGTCGAGTCGCTCGGAGCGGGTCTGGGCCTCCGCGCGATGCGGGAGCGTACCGCGGCCTTCCACGGCACCTTCGAAGCCGGGCCGGTCCCCACTGCCGCAGACGCCCCGGGCACCGGCTGGCGGGTTCGGGCCGTACTCCCCCTGAAAGGACCGGAACAGGCATGAGCACACTCGCGCCGGCTTCCCTCCGCATCGTCGTCGTCGACGATCAGCCGCTCGAACGGGCCGGCAACGCCCTGATCCTCGACTCCGCGGACGGCATCGAGGTCATCGGCGAGGCCGGAGACGGCGCAGCGGCGCTCGCCCTGCTCGACCGCGCGGTCCCCGACGTCGTGCTCATGGACGTGCGGATGCCGGGCATGGACGGCATCGAAGCGACCCGGATCATCACGGAACGGCACCCCGCGGTCAGGGTGATCGTGCTCACCACGTTCGACCTCGACGACTACGCCTTCGGCAGCCTCAGAGCGGGCGCGAGCGCCTTCCTGCTCAAGACGACCACCCCCGAGGCACTCGTCTCCGCGGTCAGGACCGTGGCCGGCGGGGAGGCGGTCGTCGCACCGCGCCTCACCTCACAGCTCGTCGAGCACTACCTCGCCTCGTCGGAACAGGAGGCGCGGAGAAGCAGGAGCGCACAGACGAGAGCCGTCCGGCTCGAGGTGCTGAGCCCTCGCGAGCGGGACATCTTCTCCGCCGTCGCACGCGGACTGAACAACGCAGAGATCGGCGCAGAGCTGCACCTCGCCCACTCCACCGTGAAATCGCACATCAACTCGATCTTCGCCAAGCTCCAGCTCAGGGACCGGGTGCACGCCGTCATCCTCGGCCACGAACTTCAGCTCGGGCCCCATGACTGATCCGCCCAGGACAGCGGAGCGGCGCCTCACCTGGACGTCAGGATCCTGGTGAGGCGCCGGCTGTGCGCATGGGGGGACTCGAACCCCCACGTCCTGGGACACTGGAACCTAAATCCAGCGCGTCTACCAATTCCGCCACACGCGCGCGGCGGTCAGTCTACCGAAGACCGGCCAGGCGCACCGGCGCCGGCCTCGGCGTCCGCTCAGGCCTCGTCGATCCCCAGGTCCCGGCGCAGGCGCGCCACATGACCGGCGGCCTTGACGTTGTACCTGGCGAGCTCCACCACCCCCTCGGCATCGACGACCACGGTGGAGCGGATGACGCCCTGGACGACCTTGCCGTAGTTCTTCTTCTCACCGTAGGCGCCCCACTCGGTGAGGACCTTCTTCTCCGGGTCGGAGAGCAGCGTGAAGGTGAGGCCGTCGCGCTCCTGGAACTTCTTCAGCTTCGCCGGCTCGTCCGGCGAGACTCCCAGCACGCGGATGCCCTGCGCCGCGAGCGCGTCGAGCGAATCGCGGAAGTCGCAGGCCTGGGTGGTGCAGCCGGGGGTCATCGCCGCGGGGTAGAAGTAGACGACCACGCGCGAGCCGCGGAGGTCGGAGAGGGTCACCGGGCTGCCGTCCTGGTCATTCAGGGTGAAGTCCGGGGCTGCGTCGCCGGGTTCCAAGCGCGTCATGGGGGTCCTCGCTCTTCCTGTTCGGGTGCTGTGCCGTGCCGGGCGAGACCTGTCCCGCCCGCTGCCGTCCAGCCTAGCCGCGAGGCTCCCGGTACCGTGCCGCCGCACTGCGTGAGGGGCGCCTCTTCGCGGTAGGCTCGGAGGCGATCGGCGCGCGTGCGCCGGGAGGAACCGATCCACGCACTAGGAAGTGAGCGCATGTCCAGCAACGTGTACACCTCGGACGTCACGGTCGACACCGCGACGCGCGAGCAGCTCGTCGAGTCCATCCGCCTGCGCGAGCAGCGCCTGGCCGCCAACGTGGACGAGCTCGTGGGTCGCCTGCACCCCAAGGCTCTGGCAGCACGGGCGGCGGACTCCGCGAAGTCCCTCATCATCGACGAGAGCGGCTCGCCCCGCGTCGAGCGGATCGCGGCGGTGGGCGGTGCAGTTCTCGCGGCGGCAGGTGTGATCGGCTTCCTCGCCTTCCGTGGTCGCCGTGGCTGAGACGCCGGACCTGCCCATCCGGATGCTGCACGACCGCCTCCTCGTGGCCCCGGCGAAGGACGGCGGAGAGCGCAAGTCGTCCGCCGGGATCCTCATTCCGGCCACCGCCTCCGTCGGCAAGCGCCTGGCGTGGGGAACGGTGGCGGCCGCCGGCCCCCTCGTCCGCCAGGTCGAGCTGGGCGATTCGGTCCTCTTCGACCCGCAGGACCTCGCCGAGGTCGAGCTGGAGGGAGCCGGCTACGTGCTCCTCCGCGAGCGCGACGTGCACGCGATCGCGGAGTCCGCCACCGACGAGGCCGCCGGCCTGTACCTCTGAGATGCCCCGAGGTGCCAGCGGGGTGCGCCGCCCCACCCGCCGGGCGGCGCACCCGGGGTGAGACGGAGCACTTTTCGTCCGGATCCGCCTCTCCGGGTTGGAACCGGCCGCGCGGAGGGGTATAGTTTCATCCCGTTGCGCACCTCTAGCTCAATTGGCAGAGCAACTGACTCTTAATCAGTGGGTTCCGGGTTCAAGTCCCGGGGGGTGTACCGGAGAAGGCCCCTCACCAGGCATCGCGCCAGGTGAGGGGCCTTCGTCATGCTCCCGCCGCACGCGGCGGCACCCCGACCCGCACCAGGCGCCTCGGCCCGCATGCCGCCCTCTCGCGAGTGTGGTGCGAATCTCTCCCCCGAACCGTCTCGCCCGCTTCCCTCCTCGACCGAAAGCGGGTAGTCTTTCTTCTCGTTGCGCACCTCTAGCTCAATTGGCAGAGCAACTGACTCTTAATCAGTGGGTTCCGGGTTCAAGTCCCGGGGGGTGTACAGAGGACGAAGGCCCTTCGCCGGCGGAAACGCCGGCGAAGGGCCTTCGTCATGTCTGCACCCGCGCAGCGCGCGGCTCCCTCGGCGAGGACATCCGCATACACTACGGGGACCGCATACACTTCCCTCATGTCGATCCGCCTGGAGCCCATCGGGCGCATGCCGCTGCTCGGACCCGAGCATCTGTGCGCCCTGGCGTTCACCGTGATCGCGGGCTTCGCACTCGTCTGGGGAGCCCGCCGGATCGCGGGCACGGACAGGGAGGACCGCATCCTGCGGATCTCCGGCTGGATCGTCCTCGCCGTCGCGCTCATGGGATTCGCGCGGGACTTCCTGCCGTGGAACTGGAACATCGACCAGTCCCTGCCCTTCCACTACTCCGACGCGCTGCGGATCATCACCGCCGTCGCGCTGATCCGACGCTCCGGCTGGGCCATCGCGATCTCCTACTACTGGGGTCTCACGCTCAACATCCAGTCCGTGCTCACACCGGACCTCAACTACTTCTCCGTGCCCGTCGTCGAGTACGTGCTCTTCTGGTACCTCCACATCAGCGTGCTCCTCACCCCCGTCGTGCTCGTCTGGGGACTCGGGTACCGGCCCACCTGGCGCGGATACGGGATCACCTGCGCGGCGACGATCGCCTGGGCCTGTCTCGCCGTCACGGTGAACGGCATGACGGGAGCCAACTACTCCTATCTCTCACGGGCGCCGCAGGGACCCTCGATCCTGGACCTCCTGGGCCCGTGGCCGGCCTATGTGTTCTGGGAGGCTCTCCTCGCGGCCGTGCTCTGGGCCCTCATGACCCTGCCGTGGACCTCCGGCCCGCGTGCGTCCGCACCGCTCGCGGATCCGCGGCACGGCGCCGTCCGCCGTTTTGTTACCCGGCGGTAGTGAGAGTGGCCACGGCTTCGCCGTTCGCCTTGCGGATGCGCATGCCTGCGCGGATCATGGGACAGGTGAGTGTGGAGATGAGCGAGAGCGCGGAGACGGCGGAGCACCACCGCGAGCCCGCCGTGAGCGTCGACGGCCTGTCCATGAGCACCTCCCGCGGCCCCGTCTACACGGACGTCACCGCCGAGGTGCCCGAGGGCGGGCTGCTCGTGCTCCGCGGAGCCGAGGGGTCCGGCAAGACCTGCCTCCTCCTCAGCATCGCCGGCAGGATGCGGCCGAGCTCCGGCACGGCCTCGGTCCGCGGGTTCGACACGCAGAAGCAGGGCCGGAAGGTGCGCACCCTCGTGGGGCTGGCACACGTGCACGGGGTCACGGACCTCGAGAGCAACCTCTCCGTGGCGGAGCACATCGCGGAACGGCTCATCACCACCCAGCCCTGGTACAAGCCGTGGATCTCACGCTCGAAGGTCACCCGGGAGATCGACAAGCTGCGCGAGGTCGTGGTCTCCGCCATGACGATCCTGCGCGAGTCCGGAATCCCCGGGTTCCGTCCGGCCGATGTGCTGGACGCGGACTTCGTCCTGAGCGTCAGCGAGTCCACCTACGTCTCCGAACTCACGCCGCTCCAGCAGTTCTTCCTGCAGCTCGCCCTCACCTCGATGGACCACACCCCCGTCGTCGCGGTGGACGACATCGACTTCCTGCGCGACCCGCGCGACCGGACGATCGCCTGGCTGGGGGTCCTGCTGTACCGCCGCGAGGGCGTCTTCACCGACGAGCGCCGGACCTTCGTGGTGACCTGTGCTGACGATGCACAGCTGAACGAGCTCTGCGCCCGGGTGCCGGACCTGGCCGAGGACGTCCTCACCCTCGACATCTCCCGGTCTCCCGGCTGAGTCTGCTCCCCGCACACCCCGACGATCCGCACGCGCCGCGCCCTCGGATCGCCCCTCGCACATCGCGGCGGACGCCCGGTCCGCCGCACCCACGGATCCGCAGCGCATCGACGAAGGACCTCAATGCTCTCCCTGCCTTGGCTCGAGCTCTCCCGCTTCCGCCGGACGACCCTCACCCGCCTCGCGATGGTGGTGATCATGGTCATCCCCTCCCTCTACGCAGGTCTGTACCTGGCGTCCAACTGGGACCCGACGGGCAACCTCGACAACCTGCCGGCCGCCGTGGTCAACCTGGATCGGGGTGCGGAGAAGCCTGCGCCCACGGGCGCGGACGAGGACGCGCCGCCGGAGGAGCTGCACGCCGGGGACGAGCTCGTCGACACCGTCACGGAGAAGGATGCCGCGGGCTTCGCCTGGGAGACCGCGGACGTGGAGACCGCCGCGGAGGGACTGGCGGACGGATCCTACGCCGCGGTCCTCACCATCCCCGCGGACTTCTCGGAGAAGCTCGTCTCCGCCGGCGGTGACGACCCGGAGCGCGCGGAGCTGCGCGTGGCGACCAACGACGCCAACAACTACGTGCTGGGCCAGGTCGCGAACACCATCCTCACCGGCATCAAGGCGGGCCTCAACGAGACGACCACGGCGGAGTACGCCGACCAGATCTTCGTGGGCTTCAACGACCTCCACGACAAGATCGCCGAGGCCGCCGACGGGGCCCGGGACCTCCATGACGGCGCAGGGCAGCTGCATGACGGCACCGGCGACATGGTGGACGGTTCCGGGCAGCTGCGCGACGGACTCGACGAGCTCCACACCGCGGCCGACACCGCGGCGGACGGCGCAGGGACGCTGGCCTCGGGCGCCTCCGATCTGGCCGACGGCACCGCCGAGGCGCGCACCGGCAGCCGCGATCTGGCCGACGGCGCGGGGCAGGTGGCCGACAGCACCGGGGCGCTCAGCGACAAGGCGCACGAGATCCGCACCAAGGCGGACGACTTCGACGGCCGCGTGGGCGATCTCGTGGACAGCGCGGGGCCGGCTCTCGACGATGCCGCCGATCGCTTCGAGGACGGCCGGGCGAAGGTCTCCGACGATCTCTCCGCGCGGGTGGACGCCCTGGCCGAGGACTATCCGGACGATCCCCGCGTGGGCGAACTGCAGGACGCCCTCGACGGGCTGGAATCCGATCTGGACTCCGCACAGGACGCGGCGAAGGACGCGCGCTCGAGAGCCCAGGGCTATGAGGACGACGCCCGCGAGCTGGCCGACGGCGTGCTGGACGCGGTGCATGAGGCGGACGACCAGATCAGCACCCTGGACGACGGGGCGACCCAGGTGGCAAGCGGGGCCCGCACCCTGCGCGACGGGATCGTGCGTCTGGACGACGGCGCACAGCAGCTGGACGACGGGGCGGGCGAACTCGCAGACGGACTGGTGCAGCTGGCTGAGGGAGCCGGCAGCGCCGCGGACGCGGGCGGGCAGCTCGCGGACGGGGCCGTGCAGCTGGACGACGGCGCCGCACAGCTCGACGACGGCTCGGGAGAGCTCGCGGACGGGCTGGCGGACGGCGTGGAGGAGATCCCGACGTTCGACTCCGCGGACCGGGACGTCCGCTCCGACGTCGTGGCCCTGCCCGTGGACGCGCACAAGGACACCCTCAACCCCGTGCACGTCTACGGCCAGGGGCTCGCGGCCTTCTTCATCGGCCTCGCGCTGTGGATCGGCGGGATGATCACCTACATGGTGCTCAAGGCCTACCCGCACCGCGCACTGGCCTCGTCCGCGAGCTCGCTGCGGGTGGCGTGGTCCGGCCTCGTCCCGGGCCTCCTGTTCGGCGTCCTGCAGGTGGTGGTGCTGTGGACGGTGCTCGCCTTCATCCTCGACTTCTCCGTCTCCACCTGGCTGTGGACGTTCGTGTTCTCCGTGGTCGTGGCGTCCTCGTTCCACGCCGTCCACCACATGTGCGTCGTCCTGTTCGGCTCGATCGGCAGGCTCGTGGCCCTCGTGCTGCTCATGCTCCAGATCGGCGCGGCCGGCGGCACCTATCCGGTGGAGACGGCACCGGCGTTCTTCCAGTGGATCTCGCCGTTCCTGCCCATGACGTACGCCGTGAAGGGCCTGCGCGGGATGATCGCCGGCGGGGACACCGCGGCCGTGCTCAACGCCGCGGCCTGCCTGGCGCTGTTCGGCATCCTCGCACTGGCGGTGAGCACCTTCGCCTGCGCGCAGAAGCGGGTCCTGCGGATGAAGGACCTGCACCCGAGCCTCACCCTGTAGGGCCGGGAACGGCTCAGCCCTCACCTGCGGAAGGGCAGGTGAGGGCTGACGCAGTGGGGGATGCGGTGGGAAGCCTCTGCGACGACAGCCGCAGCCTCAGCAGTGCTCAGTCCGCGGGGGCCTCGGCTCCGTGACGCCGCCTGCCCAGGAGGAAGGCGATCACGCCCAGTGCGGCGAGGCCCACAGCGATGAGCAGCGCGAACGGCCAGGAGAGACCGCCGATCGCGACTCCGCCGGCCGCATCGGAATCCGTGCCGGCCGCGCCGTCGTCCTTGGCCGCTGCGCTCTGCGGGTTCTGCCCGGCTTCCTCCGTGATGGACTCGTCCTCGCCCTCACCGGGCGCGCGCGGAACCGGATCGGAGTAGTCCGGGCCCTGCTCCTCCGGGGGAGCCCAGGCACCGCCCGGCTGCGACGAGCCGCGTGAGCCGCCGTTGCCGGTCGAGGGATCCTCGATCCTGCCGCCCGGAGTGGACTTCCCACCGCCGGACGTGGGCGCGTCGCCGGAATCGTCGCCGCCCGGCCGGTCGCCGCCGGGCCGTGAGGGCACGGGCATCGGCTCGCCCTCACCGTCGTCCCGGGACGGGGAG
>NZ_JALAHB010000131.1 GCF_022712115.1 Brevibacterium sp.
CCTCGGCACTGCAGGGGTGACTCGCTCACACAGAGAGGAGGCAGCGATGCGCACAGAGACCATGACCGAGGATCCCGTCGTCGCCGCCCTCGCATGCAGAGAACCTCTGACCTGGCTTCGGACCGATCTGCCGCCGGCGGCGCAGGCGCTCGCGGAGGCCGGCCTCCGCGAGGACCTGGTCGCCGAGGCGGCGGCCCGGTTGCAGAGGTTCGCACCGTGGTTTGCGGAGACCTTCCCGGAGACGCGTGAGCGCGGCGGGATCGTCGAGTCGGACCTCGATGACGCGCCGCAGATCCAGTCCGCCGTCGACGCACACACAGGCGTCCCGCTGCAGGGCAGGCTGCTCCTCAAACGGGACGACTCCCTGCCGGTGAGCGGGTCGATCAAGGCCCGCGGAGGCTTCCACGAGGTCCTGGAGTTCGCGGAGACCGTGGCCGAACGCTGCGGGTTCGACCCCGCAGATCGAGGCACCTACAGTTCTTCCGGCTTCCGCGATGCTGCCGGCGGGTTCCGGGTCGTGGTGGGTTCCACGGGAAACCTGGGGCTCTCCATCGGCATCCTGAGCGCCGCGCTGGGCTTTTCCGTCACCGTCCACATGTCTGCGGATGCGCGCGCGTGGAAGAAGGATCTGCTGCGCAGCCGCGGCGTGGAGGTCGTCGAACACGACGGCCCCTTCGACGAGGCGGTCGCCGCAGGACGTGCCTCCGCGGCCGGGGATCCCCGCACGCACTTCGTCGACGACGAGAGCTCCGTGAGCCTGTTCGCCGGCTACGCGACTGCCGCGGAGAGGCTCAAGGCGCAGCTGGACGAGGCAGGGGTACGGGTCGACGCCGCACACCCCCTCATCGCCTACCTGCCCTGCGGGGTGGGAGGCGGGCCCGGCGGCGTCACCTACGGGCTCACCCGCGCATTCGGTGACGCGGTCCGCTGCGTCTTCGTCGAGCCGGTGCTCTCGCCAGCCATGGCCCTGGGAGTGCGTTCCGGCCTGCACAGCGACATCTGCGTCCAGGACATCGGGCTGCCCGGCCTGACCGCCGCCGACGGTCTGGCCGTCTCACGCCCCTCGCGATTCATCGGCGAGCGGCTGACCGCGTGCGTCGCAGGATTCGCCACCGGCCACGACGAGGTGATGCAGGCCGGAGTGAGCATGCTCGACGACGCGGAGGGCATCCGCGTGGAGCCCTCCGCCGCAGCCGGTCTCAGCGTTCCCTGGCGGGTGGCCGCTGCGGTCGCCGCGCAGCGCATCGCTGCCGACTGGGACTCCCCGGACACCACGCACCTGGTCTGGCTCACCGGCGGCAGCATGGTCCCACCGGCGGAGATGGAGCACTACCTGGCACAGGGCCGTGCGCAGGAGGGGCGGTTCTCCGCCGCAGGCACCCTGTTCCTGGACTGAGTCCCCGGGCCGGAGGCTCGCCGCACAGCCCTGCCAGACGCCACCATAAAACTACGATTCTCACGTGATCACTGTGCCCAGCCATTCTTCGAAGAACGGCTGGGCACAGTGATCACACAACGGATGAAGCGGGGCAGCGGGGGCACAGAGCAGGTGACGGCGTGCTGCGTCCGCCCGCCTCACAGCCCCAGCAGGTCCGGCAGTCCGTTGCTGAGCACCGGCACGAAGGTCACGAGCATGAGCACCACGATGCCCACACCCAAGAACGGCCAGATGCCCTTCACCGCGGTCATGAACGGGATCTTCGCGATGCCCGCGGCGACGAACAGGTCGATCCCCACCGGCGGAGTGATGAGCCCCAGCGCCAGGTTCATCGTCATCATCACGCCGATCGTCGTGATGTCCATGTCCAGCTCCAGCATCACCGGCACGAACAGGGGGACGAACAGGTAGAACGCGGAGATCGCATCGATGAACATGCCCGCGATCAGCAGGATGAGGTTGATGAGGAGGACGATCACCACCCAGTTGTCCGTGAGGCTCAGCAGCCAGTCCGCCACCGTCCGGGCGATCTGGTTCCGGGTGATCACGTAGGCGAAGACCGTGGCCGTGGCGATGATGAGCATGATGCGCCCCGAGGCCAGACCCGCCGTGACGAACAGCGTGGGAAGGTCCTTCAGCTTCAGCTCACGGACGACGAACAGACCCACGACCAGTCCGTAGACGCACGCGACGGCAGCGGATTCCGTGGGCGTGAAGATGCCGCCGTAGATGCCGCCGAGGATGATGACGGGCACCAGCAGACCGGGCACTGCCCGGTAGAACGCCCTCCAGATCTCCGGCCACGAGGCCCTCTGGGTGCGCACCACATCGACGCTGAGCGCGGGTGCCGGCTCGTCGTCCACTGCGAGCACGGCATTCGCAGCACCGGCGCTCACGCCGCCACCGGCAGCCACTCCGCCCGAGGCCGCTGCGGCTCCGGCAGCAGCACTGCCCTCACGCACGCCACCGGCGACATCGCCGCCCCCGGGCTCACCGGCCTCGGCGACGTTCCCCGCCTGCTCACGGCGGGAGCCCCGGCGGCTGATGCGCCCCATCGCGAGGTCCGCGTGCTGCTTGGCGTTCGCCTTGGCCGCCTCTCCTGCGCGCGGCAGGAACACGGCGACGATGTAGAGCCCGACGAGGAGGATGAGGCCCGGGACCACGCCGGCCATGAACAGGCGACCGATGGACACCCGTTCGTAGTCCGCCGCGACCACGGCGAACACGATGTAGGCGATGCTCGGCGGGATGATGATGCCGAGCTCGCCCGCGCTGGCCACCAGCGAGGCCGCGTGCCGCCGGGAATAGCCCTTCTTCGCCAGAGCGGGGATGAGGATGCCGCCGATCGCTGCGACCGTCGCGGGCCCGGAGCCGGAGATCGAGGAGAAGAGCAGCGCCACGAGGATGGTGGTGAGGGCGATACCGGTCTTCCGATGGCCCACGCAGGCATCCGCGAACTCGATGAGCCGGGCGGAGATGCCGGTGACCTCCATGATGGTCCCGGCGAGGATGAAGAAGGGGATCGCCAGCAGCGTCTCCGAGGACAGGCCCGCGTACAGCACGCTGGACGCGGGGATGAGCCCCTGCAGACCCGACTGCCAGATGATGGCGGCGAAGGCGGACAGGCCCATCGAGAACGCCACCGGAACGCCCAGGAGCAGCAGCACCGCGAAGGTGCCGAAGAGGATGAGTTCGATCATGGCTGGGTCGCCTCCTCGTGAGCGCGGATGTCCTCCGCCTCCTTCACCGCCGCTTCTTCCTCACTGACGAAGGTCTCCCCACCGCGCAGGGCGATGACGGCCACCTGGATGGCTCGGACGGCTCCCAGCAGGGCGCCGAACGGCAGCGCGAGCGAGAAGATCCACTGGGGGAACCCGAGCGCCGGGGTGAGCCTGCCGCTGGCGGCCTGCTTCTCCGCCATGTCCGCGCCCACCCACAGGAAGAGCGCGTAGAACACCAGCATCGCCGCGCACACGCCCACGATCACCAGCGTGCGGGGCAGGCCTCGCAGAGAGTCCCGCAGCAGGCTGAAGCTCGGATGGGAGCCCTGCCTGGTGACGGCCGAGGCGCCCACGAGGGTCAGCAGGACGGCCAGGTTGACGATCAGCTCGCCGGTGAAGGAGAGCGATCCGTGGAACACGTACCGCGCCACGACATTCACGAACGCCACCATGGTGATGACGAAGAAGGAGACGGCGATGAGGGTGTTCTCGATGAGAGTGAGGGTCTTGTCGAACATGGGAGCACCGGCTTCCGCGTAGGGGCAGGACGGTGAGCCGCGGCGGTGTGGACCGATCAGTCCCTCACCGCCGCAGTCTCACATCAGCCCTGCGGCTGCACCTTGTCGAAGATCTCCGGCGTCCACTCGCCCTCGTACTTCGCGTACACGGGCTCCATCGCCGTCCGGAACTCCTCGAGCTGCTCAGGCGTGAGCTCCGTGACCTCCATCTGCCCCTCCAGCTCCGTGAGCTGCTCGTCCGCGAGGTCGCGGTTGAGCTGGACCTGGTACTCGTTGGCCTCCGCGGCGGCCTCCGTGACGATCTGCTGGTCCTCCGGGCTCAGCTCGTCGAACATGCCCTTGTTCATGCCCAGCAGGAGGGGGTCGTAGACGTAGTTCCACAGGGTCAGGTTCTTCTGGACCTCGGCCAGGCTGGAGGAGTGGATGATGTCCAGCGGGTTCTCCTGGCCGTCGATCGTGCCGTTCTGCAGGGAGGTGAAGACCTCCGCCCAGTTCATCGAGACCGGGTCCGCGCCCAGCTCCTTGTAGATGTCGAGGAACAGCGCGGAACCCGCGACCCGGAACTTCATGCCGGCGAGGTCCTTAGGCGCAGTGACCTCCGTGTCCGCGTTGGTGAGCTGGCGGAAGCCCGATTCCCCGAAGCCCAGGAACTCGATGCCCATCTCGTCGAGCAGCTGGTCGTAGGCCTCGGCCCCCGTGCCCTCGAGCACCGGGTCCACCTCTTCGAGGCTCTCGAACAGGAAGGGCGCCGTGATCGCGCCGAACCGCTGGTCGATGCCGGAGTAGATGATCGGCGAGTTGTAGGAGAAGGCCTTGCTGCCGTCGGCCAGCATCTCCACACCCGCGGCCGGGTCGCCGCCGGAGAGCTGCTCGTTGGCCACGATGTTCAGCGTCATCCGGCCGTCCGACTTCTCGTCGAGCAGCTCGCCGAACTTCTCGGCACCCTTGTACCAGGTGGAGCTGTCGGAGGTCGTGATGGTGAAGTCCCACGTGTAGGAGCCGCCCTCGCCTCCGCCCCCGCTGCCGGAGCACCCGCTCACCACCAGAGCGGTCGCCGCCGTGGCGCCGGCGAGCATCAGTGCCTTCTTCATCAGTCTCTCCCTCGAGCCGGTGGACCTCGTCGTCACTCACAGCGCCAGCCGGAGGTCCGCGTCGGCGCGTAGAGGGAAATCTACTCAGGGGTGACATGCCGCACAAGAAGCGTTCCACTATGCGGTCCGCCTGTCCTCGAGCACAGGCCAGAAAGCGTGGCACGGGCCCCGAATCAGCCGTCATCGCGTTCCGTCTCCTGGAACCGTGGATGCTCGCCGAGCGGTCCGTGCCCTACAGTGAGCGCGTGACACAGAACACGCCGCTCATCGTCCCCGGTCGTCCGGTGAAGCACCCCGGCAGCGCAGCAGCGGTGCGGACGACCCTCGCACACGGCAGGACCCGCCCCCGTGCGGTCACCGATCTCCTCCGCACGGACGC
>NZ_JALAHB010000132.1 GCF_022712115.1 Brevibacterium sp.
CGCCCGCCCCGCGCAGCCACCCTCCGCAACGGCCGGCACCTGCCCCACGCGTGACCGTGACCGCGGGTCACCGTGACAGGGCACCATTCCGGAACAGAATGTGACGCAGCTAACAATCGCATTCAGCTTTGATCCAGGAGACTTCCAGACTAGAGGTCCACACTGGATGCATGAACGCACAGAACCCCGTCATCGCGGAACCCGACACCGAGGCAACCCTGCTTGTCGTGGACGACGAGCCCAACATCCGTGAGCTGCTCTCCACCAGCCTGCGCTTCGCCGGCTTCGACGTGCTCTCCGCCGCGAACGGCACGGACGCGCTGCGGATCGCGGAGCAGAAGGAGCCGGACCTCCTCGTCCTCGACGTGATGCTCCCGGACATGGACGGCTTCGCCGTCACCCGCCGCCTGCGCCAGATGGGCAAGCACATCCCGGTGGTCTTCCTCACCGCACGCGACGACACCTCGGACAAGATCACCGGCCTCACGGTGGGCGGCGACGACTACGTCACCAAGCCGTTCAGTCTGGAGGAGGTCGTGGCCCGCATCCGCGCAGTCCTCCGCCGCACCCACAGCCTCGAGGAGGAGGAGAGCGCCGTCATCGAGGTGGGCGAGCTCGAACTCGACGACGACACCCACGAGGTGCGCCGCGGCGGCATCCTCATCGACCTCTCCCCCACGGAGTTCAAGCTCCTGCGCTACCTCATGCTCAACGCCAACCGCGTGCTGTCGAAGTCACAGATCCTCGACCACGTGTGGGAGTACGACTTCGGCGGGGACACCGGCATCGTGGAGTCCTACATCTCCTACCTCCGCCGCAAGATCGACGTCGCGCCCACCACGGACGAGGCCGGCACCCCCATCGAGCTGGAGTGGACCCCCATGATCCAGACGAAGCGCGGCGTGGGCTACATGCTGCGCACCCCGGACTCCAAGTGATCCGCGTCCCCGGCCCCCGCCGGGGACCGGGCCGTCCATCCGCACCACCGTCAGGAAGAGCGTTTCAGCCGTGAGCAGACACACCAGGCGACGCCGGAGGGTGATCTGGGACGAGTGGTCTCTCACCGCCAAGCTCCTCACCATCATGATGACGCTCATGCTCATCGTGATGTCCGGCACCAGCGCATGGGTGCTGGAGAACCTCCGCTCCAGCCTCATCGAGCGCACGGACGCCCGTCTCGTGCAGAACTCTCAGGCGCTGGCGATCCAGGCGGCGGAGACGGTGTCCCAGACGGACGAGGACTCCGGGGACGCCGCGAGCACCTCCCCCACGGAGTCCTCGCTGCGCCAGCTCCTCCCGGCCTCCTACTACGTCCAGTTCTACGACCCGGACGGCACCCCGCTCTTCTCCCCCGTGGCACCGGAGGCGGACAACATGCCCTCGCTCCCGCACATCGACGAAGACACCGTCCAGGCGATGCAGGGCACTCCATTCACCACGGACGGCACCACGTCCAAGTGGCGGGCGCTGGCGCTGCACGTCAAGGACTCGCCGCTGCTCGTGGCGATCGCGATCCCGTTCGAGCAGGACATCGACACGGTCAGCGAACGCGCGCGCAACACCATGCTGGGCATCGGCATGCTCGCACTGGCCCTGGTCGCCGGAGTGGGCTACTTCGCCATCACCAACACCTTCCGCCCGCTCAAGGACATCGAGATGACCGCGTCCAAGATCGCCGCGGGAGACCTCTCCCAGCGCGTGACGCCGTACCCGGACAACACGGAGCTGGGCAGGCTCTCCGCCGCGCTCAACACCATGCTGGGCCACATCGAGGACTCCTTCGACGGGCGCACGCGCTCGGAGAAGCGGATCCGGCAGTTCGTCTCCGACGCCTCCCATGAGCTGCGCACCCCGCTCGTCACGATCCGCGGCTACGCGGAGCTGTACCGGCAGGGCGCGGTGACGGATCCGGAACAGGTGCGGCAGGCGATGGACCGGATCGAGGCCGAGGCCAAGCGCATGGGCGTGCTCGTGGAGGACCTCGTGGTGCTCGCCCGTCTGGACGAGCGCCGGCCCGCGGAGATCGGTCCGGTGGACGTGGGAGCGATCGTCCGCGATGCCGCCGCCGATGCCGTGGCCCAGGCACCGGACCGCGACATCAGCCTCATCGGACTGGACGGCGGGGACGCCCCGGACACCCCCACCGTGCTGGGCTCCGAATCGCGGCTGCGGCAGGTCATCGTCAACCTCGCGGGCAACGCGATCCGGCACACCCCGGACCGCACCGCCGTGGAGTTCGCGGTGGGGGTGCTGCAGCCCGGTTCCGCAGGCCCCTCCGGTACGGCGGATTCCGGCACCGGAGGATCTGCACAGGCCGCCTCGGAGGGCCAGCGGAACGGCTCCCGCTCCGGCAGGCAGCCGGGGCGCGGTGCCCGAGGTTCGGGTCGCGGCACCGGCAGGTTCCCCCGGATCCTGCCGGGCGGGTCCGGGCAGGATCAGACCGCCGCCGAGGCCTCGGTCCCCGGCGGCGGCAGCAGCGGCGCGTTCGCCGTGGGACAGGCGGGGCAGTCCGGCTCCGGGACGGCGCAGATGACGAACTCCAACCCGTTCGTCACCGGCCCGCTCGAGCTGGGCGAGGACCTCTCCGGATTCCCGTACGGACGGGTGCGGTTCGAGGTCCGCGACCACGGCGAGGGCATCGCACCGGACCAGGCCCACCGCATCTTCGAGCGGTTCTACCGGCTCGACGCCTCGCGCACGCGAGACACGGGCGGATCCGGGCTGGGCCTCTCGATCGTCAAGGCGATCGTGGAGAACCACTCCGGTGCCATCTCCGTCCATCCCACCCCGGGCGGCGGCGCGACCTTCCGCGTCGACCTCCCCATCCCCGGCGCGGACTCCGTCCGCCGCTCCGTCACCCCTACGTCCGCATCCTGAAAGGCGACGCCATGACTCAGCCACCAGAGCTCCCCCGCTCCACCGGCCGGCACGCGAACGGGTCCCGGCAGACATTCCCCTCGTCACATGAGCGTGCGCCGGGAGACGATGCCGGGCTGCGGGCGCAGACCTCCGCGCAGACGGAGGAGGGCTGGACCGCCTCGGCGCAGCGGACCGGTTCCGCCCCGCAGACCGGGCACGGCTCCGCGCCCGGCGGTGCGGCTTCTCCGCAGGGCGCTGTTCCCCCGGCTCCTTCCGGTCCCGCGCCCACCGGGCAGCACCCCACCGCTCCGATGCCGTCCCAGCCGCATTCCGCACAGCTGCCCGTGCCCTCCGGTGCAGAGGCACCCTCCGGACCGGACCGCACCGCCGAGGCCGGCGCGAACCGGCCTGCGCCGGGCATGCCCGAGGCAGGTCAGGCAGGCGCAGGACGCACGAGCTCCCCGGAAACGGGCCATCCCGCCGCGGCACAGGCGAACGGACCGTCCCCGGCCGGCGGACCCGCACAGACCGGCGGACCGCACCCCGGTGCCGCCCAGGGCTTCGCCGCAGCCGCGGAACCGCCCCGGTCCGGCGATCCCCACGGCGGCGCCGTCCCACCCGGAGGTGCTGTGCCGCCCGGAGGAACCTTCGGAGACCCGCAGGCCGGGCCTCCCGCCGGTCCCCCGCAGGGACGCCGCCGCGGCCCCGGCTGGGGCGGCGTGGTCGGCATCGCCGCGATCGCCGCGCTCCTGGGCGGTGTGCTGGGAGGGGGCGGCGCGCTGCTGGCCGGCGGCCTCGACCTCACCGGCAGCTCGGCGGCTCCGCAGTCGCAGTCCGATGAGCCCAGGAGCAGCCAGCCGCTGCACGACACCACGGAGACCCCCGACTGGGCGAGCATCGCGGACTCGGTCTCCCCCGGCGTCGCGGCGATCCAGGTGGGTGTGAACGGAGAGGTGTCCGGTCTGGGCTCCGGCTTCGTCTACGACGACTCCGGGCACATCGTCACCAACAACCACGTCGTCGCTCCTGCCGACACCGACGGCGGCGAGATCCAGGTGATCTTCAGCGACGGCAGCACGGTGGACGCGCGCCTGGTGGGCCGCGACCCGGAGACGGATGTGGCGGTGCTCGAACTCGCGACGGTGCCGGACGACGTCGCACCGCTGGACCGCGGCGCCTCCGAGGATCTGCGCGTGGGCGATCCGGTCATGGCCCTGGGCAATCCGCTGGGGCTGGCGGACACGGTCACCACCGGCATCGTCTCCGCTCTGGACCGCCCGGTGACCACGCAGAACATCGGCGATCTCAGCGAGCAGGAGGCGACCACCACCATCACCAGCGCCATCCAGACGGACGCCGCGATCAACCCCGGCAACTCGGGCGGTCCGCTGGTGGACGGCAACGGCCGGCTGGTGGGGATCAACTCCTCGGCCGCGACCATGAGCGCACCGGGCTCGGAGGAGCAGAGCGGTTCGATCGGGATCGGGTTCGCGATCCCCGTGGAGCAGGCGGTGAGCATCGCCGACCAGCTCATCCAGACGGGCAGGGCGACGCACCCCTTCCTGGGTGTGACCATGCGCGATTCGACTGTGGAGCTGGGCGGGGTGACCCGCAGCTCCGCGCAGGTGCAGGAGGTGGCCTCCGGCTCCCCGGCGGAGGCGGCCGGGTTCGAACAGGGCGACGAGATCATCGCGGTGGGCGGCAAGCCGGTGAGCTCCGGCGTCTCCATGCAGGCGCTCGTCCGCTCCTCCACCCCTGGTGAGCCGATCGAGATGTCCGTGGTGCGCGGCGGCCAGGAGCAGACGCTGACCGTCACGCTCGAAGCCAACTGAGCGGTGACCACGGGCGGCTGACCGCCTGCGGTCACAGCAGGGATCTCCGCAGCACCCACTCTGCGCATGCATGGCCTGTGGACGGCGCTCTGCCGTCCACAGGCCATGCATGCGTCTGGCGCTCCTCCCCCACACGGGCGCAGGGTGGACGGTGTCAGATGCCGCGAGTGGACGTTCGTCCCCGTTCCCCCAGGAGGAGCCCATGTCCCTGTTCGAGGTCGACCCGGAGCGCGTGCTGGGCACCGCCGCCAGCGCGTCCACCACCGCCGAGGAGCTGGGCGCGCAGGCGGAGGCGCTCATGTCCCAGCTGCGCGCCCTCGCCGATTCCTGGAAGGGCGCGGCCGCGCAGAGCTTCCAGGCCGTCGCCGAGGAGTGGGACGGGGTCAACAAGCACGTCCAGCAGTCCCTCCGCTCCATCAACGAGGCCCTCCGCGCCGCCGGTGCGCAGTACGAGGAGGTCGAGGCGCAGAACACCCGGATGTTCGCTCCGTGAGTGCTCCCCGCACGGCGGAAAATCTCAGTGTGACGCAGTAGGGTTGAGGAGGAGAAGCTGACGCGGTGCCCGCTGTGCGCTTCCGCAGGACACAGCTGACCGCACTGTGCGGCGGCACTGAGAACGGAGCCGTAGAAGGAATGAGCATGTTCCAGCGACTGAAGACCATCTTCGGGGCCAAGGCAGACAAGGCCCTCGACAAGATGGAGAACCCCAACGAGACCCTCGACTACTCGTACAAGAAGCAGCTCGAGCTCCTGCAGAAGGTGCGCCGCGGTGTGGCGGACGTCGCCACGAGCCGCAAGCGGCTCGAACTGCAGATGAACCAGCTCACCCAGCAGCAGGAGAAGCTGCAGGGTCAGGCGCAGAAGGCCATGGAGATCGGCCGTGAGGATCTCGCCCGCGAGGCGCTCAACCGGAAGTCCGGACTGAGCCAGCAGATCAGCGACCTCGAGGCCCAGCACCAGAACCTGCTGGCCGAGGAGCAGAAGCTCACCACCGCCTCCCAGCGCCTCCAGGCGAAGGTCGATTCCTTCCGCACCCGCAAGGAGACCCTCAAGGCCACCTACAACGCGGCTGAGGCGCAGACGAAGATCGGCGAGGCCTTCACCGGGATCTCCGAGGAGTTCGGCGACGTCAACATGGCGATCCAGCGCGCCGAGGACAAGACCAACGAGCTCCAGGCGCGTGCGGGCGCTGTCGACGAGCTGCTGGCCTCGGGCGCACTCGACGACGTGACCGGCACGCAGCGCGACGACATCGCCGCGCAGCTGGACGCCCTCTCCTCGGACCAGGACGTGGAGCTCGAGCTGCAGCGCATGCGCCAGTCCCTGCCCGGCGGTTCCGCCGGCGGACCCCGTGCCGCGCTGGAAGCCGAGGACGCCCAGACCGCGGGGGAGCCGCAGCCCGGCCAGGGAGGCGGTCAGGCATGATCATCCGCATCCTCGGCGAGGGCCAGTTCGATCTCACTGATGTGGACGAGGCCGCTCTGCAGAGCTACGACGATGAGGTGGAGAAGGCGTTCGAGGCCGGTGACGAGAATGCGGTCCACACCGCACTCACCCAGCTGCACGACTTCATCACCGCCCACGGCTCCCCGGTCGCCGACGACTTCCTGGGTGCCTCCGACGTGGTGGTGCCCGGCACGGACGCCACCATCGCAGAGATCCAGGAGCTGCTCTCCGGCGAGGGCTTCGTCCCCAACGGCGGCTGACCCTCCGCACGGAGGCTGCCGCTGGCGGTCTCCTCCGGATCCGGCCGCCGCGCAGGCACAGCTCTCCCACTCAGCGCACCGCCGCGCGGACGTCCCTCTCACCCCTCGGGACGCCCGCGCGGAATGCGTTCAGCACTCCTCCATCGTGTCGTTCCTCCTCAACCTGGTGGAACTGTCGTGCGGAGGACGTCAACCCCTCTCGCACCGTCGCGGAAAGGACGCCCCACATGGCCCGCTCACGTTTCGCCAAGGACGCCGGACTCTCGTTCCGCATGGGCGTCACCATGTTCCTCAACGGGCTCATCTACGTGGTGCTCATCCTGGGCATCTGGTGGGCGCTGGGGAGGAACCCCGGCGGCGTCGTCCTCGCCCTCCTCATCTCCGGCGGGATCTTCTGGTTCCAGTGGTACTTCTCCGACTCCGTCGCGATGCGCGCCATGGGCGCACGCGTGGTCACCCCGCAGCAGGCTCCGGAGCTCCACTCACTCGTCGACAGACTCTGCCAGCAGGCGGACATGCCCAAGCCGCGAGTGGCGTTCTCGGACACTCCCGTGCCCAACGCCTTCGCCACGGGGCGCTCCCCCGAACACTCGGTGGTCTGCGTGACCCGCGGACTGCTGGACCGGCTGGAGCCCAAGGAGGTCGAGGCGGTGCTCGCTCACGAGCTCTCGCACGTCGCCCACCGCGATGTCACGGTCATGACGGTCGCCGGCGTCACGGGCGTGGTGGCGAGCCTCATGATGCGCACCTTCCTCTACACCGGCGGCAACCGCAATAACAACAACAACGGTCTGCCCGTCCAGCTCGTGCTCATGCTCGTGGGCGTCGTCGTCTACGTGCTGAGCTTCTTCCTCATCAGGGTGCTCTCCCGCTACCGGGAGCTCGCAGCGGACCGCGCGGCAGCGCTGCTCACCGGCAGCCCGTCCACGCTGGCCTCCGCGCTCGTGAAGATCAGCGACACCGCCAGCCGCCTGCCCAAGCAGGATCTGCGCAAGTCCGCCGGTGCGGCTCACCTGGCCTTCTTCGAGTTCGGCAGCCTGTTCTCCACGCACCCCAGCCTGGAGAAGCGGCTGAGCCAGCTGGAGAAGATCAGCGGCCAGCTCTCTACCGAATACTGAGCCTCTCTGCGCTCCACCAGACGCTGCACGCGCGCAGAGCAGATTCATCCCCGCCGGCTCACCTCTCCCGGACCCGTTTCACCCGGTCTCACCCACCCGCCCGGACCCACCACACGAGGACACTTCACACTCCATGGGATTCTTCGACGCACTCTTCGGCCGCTCCAAGCCCAAGGAGCCCAATCTGGACGACCTGTTCGCGGTCCCCCCGGCTGCTCTCACGCTCGAGGCCCGGAACGGTCTGCGACCCACCGGTGTGGGCGCCGTGGCGTTCCGCGAGGTGGAGGGCGGTGCCTTCGACCGCGCCGAGGAGGAGGCGCGCGCACTCATCTCCTCGGACCCCAACACGGAGGTGGAGCAGGTCAACGACGGCTACGGGTACACGTGGCAGGTGGTGAGCCAGCATGTCACCAGCACCCCGGATCTGGTGACCAGCCTCCACGCCGTCAATGCGGCTCTGGAGGCGCAGGGATTCGGCCCCATGCTCCTGTGCTCGGTGGTGTACTTCCGCAGCGATTCCTCACCGCGCACACTCGCACTCGTCTACCTGTACAAGCGCGGGACGTTCTACCCCTTCGTGCAGACGGGGAAGCATCAGCGCGACGAGCCCTTCGAACTGCAGATGCGCGGCGTGCTGAATGAGGATCTGCCGGTGGAGAAGGAGCTGTCCAAGTGGTCGCCGCTCTGGGACGCCCCCGGTATGGATCGCTGAGCGGAGCCGCGATGGTGCTCGCTGCCGCACCGGTGCCGTGCCGCTGCATGTGCACGGTGCCTTCGGACCCCGGCCGGCACCCAACCTTTCGCAGCTTTTGACGCTGTGCACATGACTGGTCATGTGCACAGCGTCAAAAGGTGCGAAACGTCATCCCGGTGAAGCCCCTGCGACCGGTGAAGCCACCGGGCTGGCGGAGGCGGCGCAGCCGCCTGTCAGCCGCGGGTGGCGACGGTGAAGACCTCTCCTGCGGCGTCCACGATGTCGCCGGGACGGACCTTGGCTCCGCGGCGGGTCTCCACCGCACCGTTGACGGAGACGGCCTCCGCGGCGAGCATGTCCTTCGCCTCCGCGCCGGTGCCGGCGATACCGTGCAGCTTGAGCAGCTGTCCCAGGGTGATCGCCTCGTCGCGGATCTCGATCGTCTCGATGCCGCCGGTGGCCTCGGGCGCGGGGCCGCCCCCGGTGCCGTTCACAGCCGCCATCAGAAGTCGAACCCGCCGAAGTCGAATCCGCCGCCGTCGTCGAAGCCGCCCATGTCCCCGCCCATGTCGCCGCCGGCGTCGCCTATGTCGCCTCCGGCATCCGCGCCGTCCATGCCGCCGTCCCAGCCTCCGCCGAATCCTCCGAAGAGCATGGCGCCCATGAGCACGCCGGGAAGAAGGCCGGAGCCCGCATAGGAGTTGAAGTAGCCGCGGTTGTACTCCGAGTAGGCCGGTCCGGCCTCCCAGTAGGCGCGGCGCTGCAGGCCATTGCCCACGGGCACGGTGCGCACGGCGGGTTCCGCACCGCAGCTCACGCGCTCCGCATCAGCGGCGCACACCGGAACCGGTCGCGGCTGTCCGCCGGCAGGTGCCCAGTCCACGTCCTCGACGGAGGGACCGTGCTGGGGGTTGAAGAAGCAGGGGGGACGCCGGACGGGGAGCGGCTTGCCCTCCACCCTCGCGCGCACGCACTTGGCGGCGTAGCGGCCGTCCTCGATCGCCTCGGTCACGTGGCGGATGTCCTCCGCACGGCTGAGCTGGGACAGCGTCTCCTTGGCACGGTCGTAGCAGTCCAGTGCCCGCGCGTAGTCCTGGCGGCCGCCTTCGTCCAGCTGCACGCCGGCGGTGACGATGTCGAGGTCCGCGACCTCCTCGCCGAACGCAGTGACGTCCTCCTCCGCCGTGCGGCTCACCCGTTCGAGCTCCTCTGCGCGCTGTTCCTGCGCCCGCGCCTTCTCACGGCGGCTGCCGACGAAGAACGCCGCTCCCACGCCTATGAGAAGCAGCAGGAAGACGAGGGACATGTCATCACCTTTCGACGCGGGGCTGGACCGAGGATCCGGATCCCAGTATCCCAGCCCAAGCTGGATGCGCTCTGTATGGGAGCAGGGTCACAGCACGCCCAGGCCTCGGAGGATCGTGAGGATCCCGCCCAGGAACGCGAGCACGAGCATGCCGTTGCGCGCCAGCGTCACCGGGGTGACACGGGAGAGCAGCTCACCGGCCAGCTGACCGATGACCAGCGCGGCCAGGATGAGGGCCCAGGTGCCGAGGCCCAGGGACGGCCAGGCGCCGTGGTCGAGGACGAGCTTGGACAGGATCGAGAACGCGGCCATCACGACGAACACCGGCTGGATGGTCGCGGCGAAGGAGCGCTGCTCCCAGCGGGTGAGGACGGAGAACGCGCTCAGCGCAGGGCCTCCGATGCCGGCAGCCGAGTTCATCGCCCCTGATGCCAGCCCCGTGATGACGGCACCCCGCTTGCGACGGGTGAGCGGACGGGTGAGGACACGGCCCAGCAGCAGCGAGGCGGCCAGCGCAGCCACCACGAGCGCGCCGATGAGGATCTCCAAAGCGTGCGAGGGCAGGGCGACGGCCAGCAGCGCGCCGGGGAACGCGCCGATCATGCCGCCGAGCGCCAGACAACCCGAGAACTTCCACTCGACCTCGCGATAGGTGCGGGCCAGGACGATGATCGAGGACACCAGCCCGCACACGTTGACGAGCACCACACCGGGCACCGGGTCGAGGAGGAGGACCAGGAAGGGCCCGGAGACGAGGGCGAAGCCCATGCCCGTGATCCGTTGGGCCAGTGCTCCCACCAGGACGGCGAGGAGAATGAGGACGATCACGAGCTGCATGAGCCCCAGACTATCCCCCGCTCTGCCCCCTCCGACCTCCGGGTCCGGGAAGGGCAGCGCTCAGCGCCGCCCCGCGGCGGCCTCCAGGGAGTACCGTTGGACCATGCCCCTCGATGCAGGCGTCTGGGCGGAGTTCAGCGCCGATCCCCACAGAGAGCCGGAGCTGCGCGCCTCGGATGCGGACCGTGCCGTCCTCTTCGCCGCTGTGGGCGAGGCCTATGCCACCGGCCTGCTCGATGCGGACGAGCATGACGAGAGGCTCACCGCGGCGGGTGCAGTCAAACGGCTCGGCGACGTCGTCCCGGTGCTGAAGGACCTCGTACCCCCGCCGGCCTCCGCCGCTGCGGGCACTGACCTCGACGCGCGCACCGCGCAGACCCTGGCCCGGCTGCGCGCGGCGGACGATCCCGTGCCCACCACGCCCGAGGCGATCGACGCCGCCGCCCGGGCGTACTACTCCGCGCGGGTGAAGAAGGAGGCCTGGGGCCTCGTCGCAGGTCCGGTGGGCATCTGTCTGGCCATCTGGCTGTTCACCTCCCTCAGCGGCGGGTTCTACTTCTTCTGGCCGCTGTTCGTCATCCTCGGCGTAGGTGGCGGCTTCGTCTCCACGCTCACCCGCAAGGAGGCGATCATCGCGGAGCGCCGGCGGCTCCTCACCCTCCGCGCTCGCGCGCAGCTGGGCGATGCGCAAGCGCAGCAGGAGCTGGAGAAGGGCGGCTCCCTCGGACGCGATGTCACGGACACCCGTGAGGAGCGCAGGCGGGCCCACCGGCGCCGTCACCACAGAGAGGACTGATCCTCACCCTGCGGCCTGGCGCCCCCGGACAGCACGGGGCCCTGTGGACGCGCGCGTCCACAGGGCCCCGGTGTCCCAGCGGGACGGAGCGGACTCAGAAGTCCATGCCGCCCATGCCGCCGGTCGGATCGGCACCGGCGGCCGGAGCGGGCTCCGGCTTGTCGGCGACGACCGCCTCGGTGGTGAGGAACAGACCGGCGATCGACGCGGCGTTCTGCAGCGCCGAACGGGTGACCTTCACCGGGTCGTTGACACCGGCGGCCAGCAGGTCCTCGTACTCACCGGTGGCGGCGTTGAGGCCGTGCCCGGAGGGCAGCTCGCGGACCTTCGCGGCGACGACGCCGGGCTCGAGGCCCGCGTTGAAGGCGATCTGCTTGAGCGGCGCGTCCACGGCGACCTTGACGATCGAGGCGCCGGTGGCCTCGTCGCCGGAGAGCTCGAGGCCCTCGAAGGCGGTCTTGCCGGCCTGGATGAGCGCCACGCCGCCGCCGGCGACGATGCCCTCGTCCACTGCGGCCTTGGCGTTGCGGACGGCGTCCTCGATGCGGTGCTTGCGCTCCTTGAGCTCCACCTCGGTCGCGGCGCCGGCCTTGATGACGGCCACGCCGCCGGCCAGCTTCGCGAGGCGCTCCTGGAGCTTCTCACGGTCGTAGTCCGAGTCCGAGGCCTCGATCTCGGCACGGATCTGGGACACGCGACCTGCGATCTCCTCGCTGTCGCCCGCACCCTCGACGATGGTGGTCTCGTCCTTGGTGACGACGACCTTGCGGGCGGTGCCCAGCAGGTCGACGGTGGCGTTCTCCAGCTTGAGGCCGACCTCCTCCGCGATGACCTGACCGCCGGTGAGGATCGCGATGTCAGCGAGCTGCGCCTTGCGGCGGTCGCCGAACCCGGGAGCCTTGACGGCCACGGACTTGAAGGGGCCGCGGATCTTGTTGACCACGAGCACCGCCAGGGCCTCGCCCTCGACGTCCTCGGCGATGATGAGCAGCGGCTTGCCCGACTGCTGCACCTTCTCGAGGACCGGGAGCAGGTCCTTCACATTGGAGACCTTGGAGTTGACGATGAGGATGTAGGGATCCTCGAGCACCGTCTCCTGGCGCTCCGCGTCCGTGACGAAGTAGCCGGAGATGTAGCCCTTGTCGAAGCGCATGCCCTCGGTGAGCTCGAGCTCGAGGCCGAAGGTGTTGGACTCCTCGACGGTGACGACGCCTTCCTTGCCGACCTTGTCGATGGCCTCGGCGATGAGCTCGCCGATCGCCGGGTCGCCTGCGGAGATGCCTGCGGTCGCCGCGATCTGCTCCTTGGTCTCGATCTCCTGGGCGGAGTCGAGCAGCACGTCCGTGACGGCCTTGACGGCCTTCTCGATGCCGCGCTTGAGGCTCAGCGGATCAGCGCCGGCCGCCACGTTGCGCAGGCCCTCGCGGACCAGCGCCTGGGCGAGGACGGTGGCGGTGGTGGTGCCGTCGCCTGCGACGTCGTCGGTCTTCTTGGCGACCTCCTTGACGAGCTCCGCGCCGATCTTCTCGTAGGGATCCTCGAGCTCGATCTCCTTGGCGATGGACACGCCGTCGTTGGTGATCGTGGGTGCGCCCCACTTCTTCTCCAGGACGACGTTGCGGCCACGGGGGCCCAGGGTCACCTTGACGGCGTCGGCCAGCGTGTTGAGGCCGGTCTCGAGGCCGCGACGTGCCTCTTCGTCGAATGCGATGAGCTTTGCCATGTGGCTTGCTTCCTCCCTCTTGCGGGTGGTGCGTCTCCCCCGACCCGACATGCCCGCGACGGCCGGGCCCGCCTCACTGCTCCATGCCGCAGAGACGCGGTGCCCTCGTGTCGTGTGCGAGGTTCACAGTCCAATTTTTAGCACTCTCACCCCCGGAGTGCAAAAGATTCCGCTGACGGCGGAGACTGTGCTCGCCGTCAGCGGAATCGTGTGCGCGGGGCGCGGGGAGGGGGACCTGCCGGAACGCCGTGCGACCGCGCAGGTGAGAGCGGTCAGAGGGGCGTCACCTGCTCCGCCTGGGGACCCTTCTCGCCCTGCCCCACCGTGAATTCGACCGTCTGCCCCTCCTCGAGGGAGCGGTACCCGTCCATCTGGATAGCGCTCCAGTGGACGAAGACGTCCTGATCGCCGCCGGCCTCGGTGATGAAACCGTAGCCCTTCTCAGCGTTGAACCACTTGACTGTTCCCTGAGCCATCGCTCTGTGCTCCGTTCCGGATACTGCATTGCCACCGGCCGGCGCTCATCGCCGAGCGGCCCGCTCAGCCTATCCGGCACCCTGGGGGCACACCGCGGGCAGACGCACCCGTTACGCAGTTGTGACCGCCGCTCAGGCGCCGGAGTCCTGCGCGCCGGCATCGTCCTCGGCGCCCGCGTCGCCCTCGACCTCCGGCGGCCCCTGCTCCGCGATGTCCGAGGTGATGACGGCGGTGATGTGCTCCGGGAACTCCCCGGACTCCGCGATGCTGTCGATTCCCAGATCGCTGGCGAGAACGGCTGCCTGAGCCTCGTACTCCGGAGCGGAGTAGTAGACGGTGGAGGTCGTGGACGGGGTCGCGTAGGTGACGATGTCCGAGACGGTCCAGCCATGGGCGGTCGCGGCGTCCGCGAACGCGCTCCCGGCGCCGTTGACGCCGGAGCCGTTGTAGATGCCGATGCTCACGGAGGACCTGTCGACCTCGGCCTCGGAGGGGTCGCTCGCCTCGTCCGTGGGACTCTCCTCCCCTTCCGGCTCCTCGCTCTGCGTGGCCGCGGGAGTGGGCTCTGCGACGTTGTCCTCCGGGTTGGAGAACGAGGTGCGGATGATGTTCACGACGCCCACGATCAGAAGCACGGCGATGACCGCGACCACCGCGATGATCGTGTACGCGCCGCGCTGACCGCTCTCCGGCTCGCGCCTGTGCGCGCCGCGGCGGCCCGTGGGGGCGATCCGATCGAACTCGTCTTCTGGGTATTCGGGCACGGACTCTCCTCAGCGTGCGATGCGGGCGTGCGAGCGGTTGCGCTGGCGACCGTCGCGGATCCGGCGCAGCCGCTTGATGAGAACGGGGTCATGGGCATAGGCGTGCGGGTCGTCGAGGAGCACCGCGAGGCGCTGGAAGTACGCGCCCGCGGACATGTCGAAGCGCTCACGGATCGCATGGTCCTTGGCGCCGCCGTAGGTGAACCAGGTGCGCTCGAACTCCAGGATCTCCTGGTCGAGCGCGCTCAGCTCCCCGCCGGGCTCCTGCGGCTCCGCCGTGGTCTCCGGCGTCGCCGGCCGGTCCGCCGCGCCCGCCGCCGCGTCCGGCGACTCCCCGGAGTTCTTCCGCTCCTCAGCCATTCCGCCTCCTTCGAGGGCCGAGTCTACCCGCCACCGGGCGCCTCCGGCCCTGCGCCGCACCGGCGAGTGCCGATCTCCCCGCCGGCGCGCGCCCGGCACCCTCCTCGACACCCGGCACCCCGTCCGGGTCGGCACGGCCGAGGACGCAGACAGGCCCCCGTCCGTCCTATGCAGGACGGACGGGGGCCTGCTTCACGAGCGCAGAGGGGTCACGCCTGCTGCGCAGTGTTGTCACGCGGCTGTCAC
>NZ_JALAHB010000133.1 GCF_022712115.1 Brevibacterium sp.
AGCGGGTGGGAGCCGCCCCGGGCTCCCCGTGCGGCTCCCCCCCGCTCCCGCAGCCGGGCCCACTCAGCACTCTGCGCCGCGTTCCGCGGACAGGTGCCCGGGCCGCACGCCTCCCGCAGTAGGATCGCTGCGTGAGTGAGACAGCCAACACACCAGTCATCATCCCCGACGATCTCAAGCCCGCCGACGGCCGCTTCGGCGCCGGCCCGTCCCGCGTGCGCCCGGCCCAGATCGAAGCGATCACGGCAGCCGGACGCACCGTGATGGGGACCTCCCACCGGCAGGCGCCGGTGAAGGCGCTGGTGCGCCGCGTGCGCGAGGGGCTGGGGCAGCTCTTCTCCCTGCCGGAGGGCTACGAGGTCGTCCTGGGCAACGGCGGCTCCACGTCCTTCTGGGACGCGGCGACATTCAGCCTGGTGCGGGAGCGCGCCTCCCACGCCTCGTTCGGGGAGTTCGGCTCCAAGTTCGCCAAGGCCACGCGGACCGCGCCCTTCCTGCAGGATTCCCTGGTCGTCGAGGCCGCCCCCGGCACCGGCGCGCTCCCCCAGGCGGACGCCTCGGCGGACGTGTACTCCTGGCCGCACAACGAAACCTCCACGGGCGTGGCGGTGCCGGTGGTGCGACCGGAGGGGATCGCCGAGGACGCGCTGGTGGTCATCGACGCGACCTCGGCCGCCGGCGGCCTGAGCGTGGACATCGGTGAGGCGGACGTCTACTACTTCGCGCCGCAGAAGAACTTCGCGGCGGACGGCGGACTCTGGGTCGCGGTCGTCTCCCCCGCCGCAGTGGCGCGCATCGAGGAGATCGCCGCGAGCGGGCGCTGGATCCCGGAGTCGCTGAGCCTGAAGACGGCGCTGGACAACTCCCGCAAGGACCAGACGTACAACACTCCCGCGGTCGCCACGCTCATCATGCTCGCGGAGCAGATCGAGTGGATCAACGGCAACGGCGGACTCGAGTGGGCAGCCGCCCGCACCGCGGAGTCCTCCTCGCTGGTCTACGCGTGGGCCGAGGCCTCCCCCACCGCCACGCCGTTCGTCGCGGACCCGGCGGAGCGCTCCGCGGTGGTCTGCACCATCGACTTCGACGAGTCCGTGGACGCCGCTGCGCTCGCATCCGCGCTCCGTGAGAACGGGATCGTGGACGTGGACCCCTACCGCAAGCTGGGCCGCAACCAGCTGCGCATCTCCACCTTCGTGGCCATCGAGCCGGACGAGGTGCGCGCGCTGCTCGCCTGCATCGACTGGGTGCTGGCGAAGTGGGGCGTGCCCACCGCCAACAGCTGAGCGGCGCTGCACCGGCCCACACCGCTCACACGGTTTCCCACCCACCCACGCATGGGTGGGTGGGAAACCCTGTGCGCGGGCCCTCACGCCGAGGGCACCCACCTCACTCTGCCGGCGCTCACGCGGCCGGTGCCCACACGTCGCCCGTCCGCGGCACCCACCTCACACGGCCGGCGCCCGCCTCAGGCCGCGGGCGCGAGAGCGGTGAAGTAGTAGACGGAGGTCCCGACGAACACTGCCAGTGCCACCGCCGCACAGCCGAACTCCACGAGGATCCCCACTCCCGCGGCCTTGAGCGCGGTCCAGCTGGAGTCCCAGGCGGGGCGAGCCTCACCCAGCCTGCGCCATTCCGCCAGCCAGAGGCCCACGACGAATCCCAGCAGCAGGCCCACCACGGGAACCACGAAGAAGCCGACGACGGCGAGCACCCCGCCCATGAGCATGGAGGAGTTGGGGATGCCCCGCTCCTTGAGTCTCTTTCCGGTGAGCACCCAGGACGCGGCCATGCCCACACCCACGAGCACCCCGATCACACCGAAGGCCGTCCACGCCGCACCGCCGCCCAGCACGATGGCCCAGACGAGGGCGGAGATCCCGATGAGGATGGAGCCCGGCAGAACGGGAACGACGATCCCCACGCATCCCACCAGCATGAGCAGTCCGGCGACGAGGGTGACGACGAGCTCGGTCGTCATGGAGGGCTCTCCGTTCACACGGGTGCAGGTACGCCGCGAGTCTACGGGAGCAGGCTCCGCGATACCGGGGAATACCCGCTCTGCCCTGCCGGTCAGCGCGTGATCCGCTCCAGAGCCGCAGTCGCGGCGACCCTGCCGTCGCCGGCGACCCCGCCGTCCGCACCGCTCCTAGACTCACCACATGGCCTCACCCGAGCGTTCCGAGCCGGCACTCTCCCCCTACGAGCGAGCGCTGGGCCCTGCCGCGGCAGCCCGGCTCCATCCTCGGCTGCGCAGCTACTTCCGTGCGCTGACCGCCGCCGAGGTGGGAGTGGGACACGGCGTCTTCCGCACCGCCGGCTGCCCCGCGGGGCAGGGCCGGGTCCGGATTCTCCGACCGCTCCTCTTTCCCCTGCTGCGCTGGCTGCAGCGCCGTGGGGTGGTGTTCGCCGGGCACGAACACCACGTCCCCTTCCGGGTGGAGAACCGCACGCACGCCGGTGCCACGCACGCTCGCCGCACCTTCCACCTGCTCAGCGGAGACTGGACGATGCAGGACGCGGTGTCGTTCTCAGGGAAGA
>NZ_JALAHB010000134.1 GCF_022712115.1 Brevibacterium sp.
CGGCCGCCGGCAGGGCGCGGAGATGCTCGTCCAGGTGCTCGTGTGGCCGGTGGGCTTCCTCTCCACCGTGTTCGCCGCCCCGGAGCTCATGCCCGCGTGGCTCGGGGCGGTCGCGGAATGGAATCCCGTCTCCGCGACCGCGACGGCGGCGCGGGAGCTCTTCGGCAGCCCCACCGGGGTGACTGGCGGCTGGCTCGCCGAGCACGCCGTGTTCGCTGCGGTGCTGTGGCCGCTGCTGCTCACGGCGGTGTTCCTGCCGCTGTCCGGCCGCGCCTATCGGCGCCTGCGGAAGTAGTCCCGAGAGGCTTGCGTGTTCTCTCCGGAATGTGTGTAAGATGAACTCGCGTGCTCAAGGCACGCCCGCCGCCGGCGGCATCGGAGGGGAAGCCGACGCCGCCGGCGGTCCTCATTCAGCGGCCGCGCCCCGTGCGCGCGTCCTCGGTGAAGTGCGCGTCCAGCACCGAGGGCTGCGAGCCCAGGATCGCCAGCCGCGAGGTGGCGCGGGTGAGAGCGACGTAGAGCTCGCCCACCCCGGCCTCGGCGGAGCCCGTCTCCGGATCCACGGGTGCGATCGCCGCCGGCTCCACCACGACGACCCCGTCGAACTCCAGGCCCTTCGACTCGTAGGGAGTGAGCACGGCGATCCTGTGGTCGATGGCCTGCGGGCCCCAGCCCAGGTCGTCGAGCAGCTCGTCCGCACCGGCGCCGCCGCCGGCCTCGGAGAGCGCGTGTTCGGCGAGCTCCATGAGTGCGGCCGGGACGATCACGCCGAGCCGCCCGGAGCCCACGGCGCGAGCCTCCGCAGCGACGGTGCGGGGCAGCCGGGCGAACAGCTCGGTCGTGTCGGCGCAGCGCAGCACCGTAGGCGGGTGCTCGCCCGTGCGCACGGCCTCGGGCAGGGCGAGCTGCGGGAAGTGCGCACGCAGCAGGGCATTCGCCGGCCCCATGATGGAGGCCGGCGTGCGATAGGAGACGGTGAGCTGCTCGAGGCGGAAGCGGTCGCCCACGTGCGGTTCGAGGATCTGTGCCCACGTGCGTTCGGAGTCCATGGCGGCGGCCTGCGCGAGATCGCCCACCAGTGTGGCCGACTTGCTGGGCACCCTCCGGAAGAGCTGGCGCAGCTGCATGGGGCTGAGCTCCTGCGCCTCGTCCACCACGAGGTGTCCGAAAGTCCACTCGCGGTCCTCGGCGGCGCGCTCGCTCACCGTCATCGCCGCGCCCGCCTCCGAGTAGCGCGCGGCGAGCTGCTCGGCGCTCACCATGTCCGCGGTGCCCATCATCTGCGTGACGTCACGGGCGTACTCGACCTCCGGGTCCTCCGTCCGGGCAGGTGTCTCTTCGCTCTCGCCCACCAGTTCGGCGATCTCGTCCAGGAGCGGCACGTCCTCGACCGTGAGCGGTGCGCCGGGCGTCCGCAGCAGGGCCTCGACCTCGGCCTCGGTGAGGATCCCGCGGGCGGCCTGGGCGAGGCGGTGGGGCTTGGAGAGCATCGCGTCGAGGACGCCGCGCGGGGTGAGCGGGAGCCAGCAGAGGTTGACCGCCACGCGCACCTCACGCGCGTGCCGGAGGTCGTCCTGGAGCTCGGGCAGGCGCTCCCCGGCGGAGTCCGCGCCGTGTGCGCGCGCGAGGTCGTCGGCCAGGGTGCGCAGCAGCGTGGTGGCGAAGACGGTGCGCGCCTCGTTGTGGGTGCGGTCCGCACGCCGCGCGCGGTCCCTGGCGCTGCGGACGTCCGCAGCCCGGAGCGGGATGGTGTAGGGCCCCACCTGCAGCCGCTGGTCCTCGTGCGGCACACGCTGATAGGAGCGGACCATGCGCCGCAGCACCTCGACCATCCGCAGGTCCCCCTTCACCGCCGCAGTGCCGGCGGAGTCACGCAGCGAGGTCTCGATCCCCGGCATGAGCTGGCCGGGTGTGAGGAGGACCGCGCCGGTCTCGCCCAGCGAGGGCAGCACCCTCTCGATGTACCGCAGGAACACGGGGGAGGGGCCCACGAGGAGCACGCCGGACTTGGCGATCCGGTCGCGGTGGCGGTAGAGGAGATACGCGGCGCGGTGGAGGGCGACCGCGGTCTTGCCCGTGCCGGGCCCGCCCTGGACCACGAGCGTGCCCGCGATGTCCTGCCGGATGATCTGGTCCTGCTCGCCCTGGATGGTCGCGACGATGTCCCCCATCCGACCCGTGCGCCTGGCGCCCAGCGCGGCCATGAGCGCGCCTTCCCCCTGCAGGCCTGCCTGCTCGTCCTCGCTCAGGCCGCTGAGGTCGAGGACGTCGTCCTCCACGCCGGTGACGGTGCGGCCCCGGGTGGCGATGTGCCGCCGCCGGGTCAGCCCGCCGGGGGAGGCCGCCGTCGCGCGGTAGAAGGGTTCGGACGCGGGGGCGCGCCAGTCCATGAGGAGCTGTGAGCGGTCAGCCGCGGAGAGCCCGATCCGGCCGATGTACGTGGTGATGCCGTCCGTCTGGTCGATCCTGCCGAAGCACAGCCCCTCCTCCGCGGACTGGTAGCGGATGAGGGCGTCCTCGTAGAGCGTGGCGAAGGCGTCGCGCTCGGAGCGGTTCTGGTGATGGCCTCCCACATTGGACCGGCGGACGGTCGACAGGGACTGTGCGGTCTCCGCGCGCAGCTCGTCGAGCCGTCGGTAGAGGATGTCGATCTGCGCCTGTTCGTGTGCGCGTTCGCGTGTCTCGCTCATGGGGCCTTTCGTCTCTCACGGGGGCATTCCATTATGCCGTGTCCGTCAAAGCGGGAGACCGCAGGCGGAGAGCAGCTCTGTCCGGCTGTGCGCCACGGGGACCGCGCAGCCCTCCGCCCGCGCGCGTCGCGTGAGCTCCCGGGGGTCGAGCGGACGGTGTGAGGCGAAGACCATCACGTTCCCGCCGGGCCGCCCCGCGAGCCGGCCGCCGCTCAGGGCGCACACGTGCGCGAAGTGCCCGGTCAGCGCGCGCAGCTCCTCCCGCAGCGCGCTGCGGCCGGCCCGGTCGGCCACGTTGGACGCGTACAGGCCCTCGGCCCTGAGCACCCGTGCGACGGAGGAGAACCACTCCGGGCTCTGCAGCGCCGCGGGAGTCGCGTCTCCGGCGAACGCGTCCCGGACGAGGAGATCGAGGGAGTCGTCCCGGAACGCGGCGATCTCCGCCGCACCGTCCGCGGCGCGGACCGCCACGGCGGGGGAGCGGGGCAGCTCGAGGTGCGCGCGCACCCAGGTGACCAGCGCGGCGTCGATCTCCACGACGGTCTGCCGGGAGCCCGGCCTGTCCGCGGCGATCCTGCGCGGCAGGGCGCAGGCGGCCCCGCCCACGTGCAGGGCCCGCAGCGTGGAGCCCGGGAGGGCTGTGTCGATCCCGGCGACGGCCCACCGCATGTACTCGAAGTCGAGCCGGCGCGGGTCCGCGGCGGAGTAGGGAGAGGAGGGGACACCGTTGACGGTGAGGACGAAGGAGCCGGGGGCTCCGGGGACGGGATCGAAGGAGGCCGTGCCGGTGTCGATGGGGAATGGTCCTGTTGACGGAGTGCCGGGGGTGCGGGTGCGTTTCTGCGCCATCGGATCAGGGTAGTCCGCGCGCCCGGACCGCGGGGGCGGCGGGACGCCCGTGACCCGGCGGCAGCCGGCGGGTGCCGCCGGAGGTCACAGGAGGGCGGAGACCGTGTCCCTCCGTACGCACCGATTCCTGTGGACGGGTGCTCTCCCGTCCACAGCGCGCGGGAGGGGCTGGTGCCCCCGTGCGGAGCGGAGTGGGGTGGCCCCATGCACACATACACACTCACCCACGGTCCCGGTCTCATCGGACTCGTCCCCCACCTCATCGGCTATCTCCCGCAGGACTCCCTCGTCCTCGTCACGGCGCAGAGCACCGCCTTAGGCAGCGGTGCGCTGGGTGCGAGCCTGCGCATGGACTTCGACCACGAGCGCGCCGCGCGTCTGGACGAGGCCGCGCTCGAGACCATGCTGCGACCGCTGGACCTCGCCGACGGCGCGGACACCGTCTTCCCGGTCCTCTTCAGCGCGCCGGTGGCGGTCCACCACACCGGGCTCGACGCGCTCACGGCGGACACCGCCGCCGCGC
>NZ_JALAHB010000135.1 GCF_022712115.1 Brevibacterium sp.
CCGTCCCATCTTGTGCTCCCCGCGCCGCGGGGATGAGCCCCTTCTGGTGCCCGCGGCCCTTCCGCCGAGTTCGTGCTCCCCGCGCAGCGGGGATGAGCCCATCGTCTGCATCGGACTCATCCACGTCCGAGAGTGCTCCCCGCGCAGCGGGGATGAGCCCCGGCCCGGCAGCGCGGTCTACGGGGTGGTCACGTGCTCCCCGCGCAGCGGGGATGAGCCTCCCTCGAAGCCGAGGTCTGCCCAGGATTTCGTGTGCTCCCCGCGCAGCGGGGATGAGCCCACGTACGGGCCGTCGGCCGGGTTTGACGGGGCGTGCTCCCCGCGCAGCGGGGATGAGCCGACCCGCTCGCCGCCCAGCACTACGCCGAGTCCGTGCTCCCCGCGCAGCGGGGATGAGCCCCCGCTCCTGCTGAGCACAGAGCAGAAGCTCACGTGCTCCCCGCGCAGCGGGGATGAGCCGGTGCGCCTGTGGGACGCCGGCGGTCTCTGGTCGTGCTCCCCGCGCAGCGGGGATGAGCCCCCATCAACGTCCAAGACGTCCAGGTGCTCCCCGCGCAGCGGGGATGAGCCGACCCGCCGACTGGTGTTCCAGCGTGACGGCGAGTGCTCCCCGCGCAGCGGGGATGAGCCCGCCGCAACCTGTAAATGGCGGATGAGTGCCCTGTGCTCCCCGCGCAGCGGGGATGAGCCCCGGACGATAGGTGTTGGACAGGCGATGATCACGTGCTCCCCGCGCAGCGGGGATGAGCCTCACTCGCGGGTGAGGAGACGATCCTCCAGCCGGTGCTCCCCGCGCAGCGGGGATGAGCCCTGCGATGAAGCGGTCATCCACCATCCCAGCCGATGCTCCCCGCGCAGCGGGGATGAGCCCAGACCGGCCAGCTCCCGCGCGAGCACGGGGTTGTGCTCCCCGCCCAGCGGGGATGAGCCGGGCGGAGAGGCCGCTAACGCCCAGATGGACAAGTGCTCCCCGCGCAGCGGGGATCAGACGCACAACAGCAACGCCCCGCACAGCACCGGGCGCGGCGGAGGCCCGCCTGCATACAACCAAATGGCAGCTCCAGCCATTCATTTGGCAAAATACGTCACACTAATGATACAAACACAGCACACACCCCGCCTCTGTGAGTCAGTGCACAGCTTCTGGCGCCCAGAACGCCGGTTCCACCGCGCCACACGGGCCGTACGGTGAGTGTCATCCCGAGACGCACGGGACAAACCCCACCCCAGGAGATTGGCGAAACATGACTGTCATCGACACCGGCTCGGTCGAGGACCTGCTTCAGGGAGCACCCACCACCAATGCGCGTGTGCTGGACTTCGTCGCATCCGTTGCGAAGCTCACCACCCCTGACTCCGTCGAATGGATCACCGGCAGCGCTGAGCAGCGCGAGGCCCTCATCGCCAAGGCGGAGGCCGCCGGCACCATCGTCCGCCTCGCCAAGCAGAAGGACTCCTACTACGCCGCGTCCGACCCGGACGACGTCGCCCGCGGCGAGAGCCGCACCTTCATCTGCTCCGAGAAGGAGGAGGACGCCGGCCCGCTCAACAACTGGAAGGCCCCGGCGGAGATGAAGGAAACCCTGAACGAGGTCTTCACCGGCTCCATGCGCGGCCGCACCATGTACGTCATCCCCTTCGTCATGGGCCGCGCGGACGCCACGCACCCCATGTTCGGCATCGAGGTCACGGACTCCCCCTACGTCGTCCTCTCCATGGACATCATGGCCCGCTCCGGCTCGGAGGCGCTCGAGGCCATTGACCGCCTTGATGCGGACTTCGTCGAGTGCGTGCACTCCGTGGGCGCTCCCCTGGAGCCCGGCCAGCAGGACGTCCCGTGGCCCTGCAACCCCACCAAGTACATCACCCACTTCCCGGAGGAACGTTCGATCTGGTCGTACGGCTCCGGCTACGGCGGCAACGCCCTCCTCGGCAAGAAGTGCTACTCGCTGCGCATCGCCTCGGCGATCGCCCGTGACGAGGGCTGGCTCGCCGAGCACATGCTCATCCTCAAGCTCACCAACCCGGCAGGCGAGGTCCGCTACATCGCCGCAGCCTTCCCCAGCGCGTGCGGCAAGACCAACCTCGCGATGATCGAGCCCACCATCCCCGGCTGGAAGGCCGAGACCCTGGGCGACGACATCGCCTGGATGCGGTTCGGCGAGGACGGGCAGCTCTACGCGATCAACCCGGAGTTCGGCCTGTTCGGCGTGGCCCCCGGCACCGGCTACGACACCAACCCCACCGCCATGCGTGCCATTGAGGCCGGCGGCAACGTCTTCACCAACGTCGCGCTCACGGATGACGGCGACGTCTGGTGGGAGGGCATGACCAAGGAGAAGCCCGCGCACCTCACGGACTGGCGCGGCAACGACTGGACCCCGGAGTCCGGCACCCCGGCAGCCCACCCCAACTCCCGCTTCTGCACGCCGCTGGCCAACGTGCCCACGATCGCGCCGGAGTGGCAGAACCCGGACGGCGTGCCGATCTCCGCGATCCTGTTCGGCGGTCGCCGCAAGACGACCATGCCGCTCGTCACGGAGACCCACGACTGGAACCACGGCGTCTTCATGGGCTCCACGCTCTCCTCCGAGACGACCGCTGCCGCCGAGGGCCAGGTGGGCGTCGTCCGCCGGGACCCCATGGCGATGCGCCCCTTCATCGGCTACAACGTCGGCGACTACCTGCAGCACTGGATCAACATCGGGAAGACGGAGGGCGCCAAGCTGCCCAAGATCTTCTACGTGAACTGGTTCCGCCGCGACGAGGACAACAGCTTCCTGTGGCCCGGGTTCTCGGAGAACTCCCGCGTGCTCAAGTGGGTCTTCGAGCGCACCGCAGGCACCGCCGAGGCCGTGGAGACCCCGCTGGGCTACGCACCTGCCGAGGGCGGCCTCGACCTCGACGGCCTGGACATCTCCCAGGAGCAGGTCTCCAAGGCGCTTGCGATCAAGCCCGAGGAGTGGGCTGCCGAACTCGCCTCCATCGACGAGTGGTACGACGAGCTGGGCAGCCACGTGCCGGCCGAGCTCCGCGCCGAGGTCGGCGAGCTGCGGGAGCGCCTGGGCGTGAAGTGATCGTGCCGGGCCCGGCTGCAATGCGTCGCAGCTGAGCCGGCCATAGCAAGAAGGACCTGCATCCTGAGCCGGGATGCAGGTCCTTCTTGCTGTTCGCAGCGCGCTCCCGCATACCTCCGGGAGTGCCTCACTGCTCCGCGGCACCGTCCGCTCATGGACGGCGCCGCGGAGCAGCTCTCAGCCGGAGAACGCCCCGATCAGCTCGTTGACGCCCAGCACCACGAAGATCGCGGCGATGATGACGAGCACCACGTTGAGCCACCAGCTGTTCTTCCACTCCTTGGGCATGTGCCTGGAGTTGAGCAGGAACAGCAGCGTGATCGCGAGGAACGGCATGAAGAACGAGCCCAGCACGCCGTAGGTGATGATGATGCCCACCGGCTTGCCGATGAACAGCAGGAGCATCGGCGGGAAGGTCAGCCAGAGGACGTAGGCCTTGTAGTACTTGCCGCCGAGGCCCCGGTCCGGGTGATCCTCCGCCAGGCCGCGCGTGCGCCCCCAGAAGTCCGCGAACATCAGGGACACGCCGTTCCACACGCCCAGCACGGACGAGAACGACGAGGCCCAGAAGCCCACGAGGAACACGTTGGCCATGAACGCGCCGTGGCGTTCTGCGAGGACGTCTGCGAGGTCGAGGAGTCCCTGATCCCCGCTCTGGATCGCGATGCCGGCGGAGTAGAGGAACTCGGCGCCGATCACGAGCATCGAGATGACGAAGATGCCGGAGATGATGTAGGCCATCGAGTTGTCGATCCGCATGACGCGCATCCACGTGGGCGTGACCCAGCCCTTCTCCTTGAGCCAGTAGCCGTACGCCGCGAGCGTGATGGTCCCGCCCACGCCGCCTGCGATGCTCAGCGTGTAGATCACGCCGCCTTCCGGAATCATCGGGATGAGCCGGTTGAGGAGCTCCGGGACGTTCGGCAGCGTGGCGACCGCGAGACCCACCACCGTGACGAACATGAGGCCGACCAGGACCGCCACGATCTTCTCGAGCGCGTGGTACTTCCCGAACCACACGAGCGCAGCGCCGATCAGCCCTGAGATGATGCCGTAGAAGATGACGTCGTAGTTGGAGTGGAAGATCGGCAGCGCCGTCGCCAGCGGCAGCGCCGAGGCGGACATCGCCGTGGCACCGTAGACGAACCCCCACACCACGATGTAGGGACCGAAGTAGATCGAGGTCCACTTCCCCAGCCGTCGCCAGCCCTCGAAGATAGAGTGCCCCGTGGCCAGCGTCCACCGGCCCGCACCCTCCACGAGGAAGATCTTGATGACGACGCCGACCACTGCCGCCCAGAGGAGCGCGTACCCGTACATGGAGCCGGCGACCAGCGTGGCGACGAGGTCACCGGCGCCGATGCCCGTCGCAGCCACGACGAGACCCGGACCGATCAGCTTCCAGCGGGGCTTGCCCTCCGACGCGGCGACAGCGCTGCCGCCCGCCGGCTCTTCTGCACCTGCACCGGTGCTCTGCGTGTTCTCATTCACAGGGGAACCTTAAAGGAGGTTGTCCGTCTGCGCACAGGTTGCCTGGTGACGAGTGCGCCGGTCCGGGGCAGCGGAGGCCCGTCTCACACGTCGTCGTCTCCGGCGAGGCCGCCTTCGCCCTCCCAGTTCTCCACCCTCTCGGTCTTGTCCTCGGAGAACTTCAGCCGGACGCCGTGGCCGCGCCCGTTCGCTCCGTCCGCGAGGAAGAACGCCCCCAGACGTTCGAGCGTGTGCCTCAGGGACGCGAGCTGTGCCTCGTCGAGGGTGCCCCGCCCCTTCTCGAAGTCCCGGAGCTGTCTGCGGGTGAGCCCCGCCGCATCCGCGGTGTAGGTGGCCGAGGTCGCCACGAGTGCGCGCGCAGCCCGAGCGAGACTGCCATTCAGATGCATTGTGTTCTGTGTCATACCACAACTGTGCCAGATCCACACTGCACGGGCTCCGCACCGCGCCGCCCGTGCAGCGAGGCGAGCAGGAGCCGCGCGCGACCCACGGGGCACGGAAAAGGCCCTCCCGCCCGCATATGGATGCAAACGACAGGGCCTTTCGAAAAACGCGGAGCCGGTGGGATTTGAACCCACGGTCCCCCTAACGAGGGACTCCACCTTAGCAGGGTGGTGCTTTCGGCCGCTCAGCCACGACTCCCCACTGACCAGCGCGCCGGACAGCTTCTACAGACTACACAAGGGGACGCGCTCACGCCAAAGCAGGAAACGATGTGCGGCGAGGCTCACGCCGCTGCACCTCTCACCATGCGGCGGCGCGCCCGGAGATGTCACGAAAACCTCAAGTTCGGCCAATACTATGTACTGGCGATCAGGTATGCACTGGTGACCAGATCCGCACTGATCCACCGGAGACCACCGGAAGCGCCCCGCCGCTCCTCGCGAGGGACAGGGCGTGCACCACCCCCTGCACCACCGAGGAGACGCATCAGTGGCCGAAGACGAGAGCAGGCGGAGAGGCGAAAGCGCACAGGGCGAGGATCCCTCGGCAGCGCACAGCCCCATCCGCGCCTCCCGGCGTGCCCGCCTGCGCGGTCTCGACGGCGTCCGGCGTGATGACTACCGCCTCAAGGCGGACTCGGGCAGCCAGCCGGCAGCGAACTCATCAGCACAGCAGCCGTCTCCTCACGCGCCGCCCTCACGCGAAGAGCGCGCGGGAGCCACCCCGGCTCCCAGCGGTATGAGAGCTCCCAGCGAGATGCGGCCGGCCCGCGAGTTCCCCTCACGGCGCGAGCTCCGCGAAGTGGCCTCCCCCGCCTCGGGCGCTTCCGCGAGGGGAACCGCGGGTGGGGCCTCTGGACCTCCCCCGGGGTCGTCGCAGTCCGCGGTTCCGGCCCGCTCTCCCGAGGACACCGCACGCGCAGCACGTGCGCAGGACGCCCCTCAGGAGTCCGCCCCACGGTCGGCACCCTCCCCGTTCGACCAGATGACCACGACCGCGGACATCGGCCGCCTCCCCACCTCGTCGCCCAGGCACGCCACGCGGAGCCGGGACCCGCTGCCTCCCGGCTCCGCGGCAGGAGCCTCCGAGCTGGTGAATCAGGGATCTTCCTCCGGACGCCCCTCCGTCTTCCCCGGCGCCGAGGCCGCCTCCGGAACAGCGGGAGCCTCCGCAGGTGCGACGGCCGGAACAGGCGCGGGAGCCTCCGCAGGAGTTGCAGGCCAGACAGCCGCAACAGCGGCAGGAGCGGCCTCCGCAGCGGCAGGCCCGGCGTCCGCGAGCGCGGCGACGGGTGCTGCAGGCGCGGCAGCCGGCATGGCAGCATCGGCTGCCGCCCCGGGGGCTCATGCCGGCGATGAGTCCGCTCCCCTCACACGACGTGCGCTCCGCAGCCGCAGGGACGCGCGAGGTGCGCATAGCAGGAAGCATGCGGAATCCCGGCGCTCGGATCAGCCGTCCGCACAGGACCAGCCAACACAGAGCGCAGCGGCCGAGCGCACGACCGGCCACGGTGCGTCCGCACCGGAAGCCTCCGATGCCGGCCCCACTGTCGGCAGGACCACAGTCGGCAGCGCTTCAGCCGGCAGCGCCGCGGCCCCCGTCCGCCGCCGCCTCTCGGACAGCGCCCGCCCCCGCCATTCGCGGCGCGAGGGCGAGGCCTTCAGCTCCATCGTCCGCTGGACCACGCTCGGCACCCTGGTGCCCGGCCTCGGGCTCATCCACGGCAAGCACCGCCGCGGCTGGATCATCCTCCTCGGGTTCCTCGCCGTCATCCTCGCCGCTGCCGTCTGGGTCCTCTGGAGGGGGCCCGTCCGCGCGCTCTCCCGCCTCGCCGGGGACCCCGTGGTGCTCTACACGATCGCGATCGCGCTGGCACTGGCGATCGTCATCTGGGCGATCACCATCCTGCGCTCCTACCGGGTGCTGCGCGGCGGCCGGCGGATCACACGCGTCCAACGCGGCCTCGGCTGGGGGCTGGTCGCCTCGCTCATCCTGTGCGTGGGGGTGCCGCTGGGCGTGGGCTCCGCGTACTCCAAGGTGCAGGCGGACACCATCCGCTCCGTGTTCGGCGAGTCCGGCGGGTCCGTTCAGGACAAGGCGGCGCTGTGGGCGAACCAGCCGCGGATCAACGTCTTCCTCATCGGCCGCGACAACGGCGACGGACGCGAGGGCACCCGTCCCGACACCATGCTCGTCGCCTCCATCGACACGCGTTCGGGGGACACCACCCTCATCAGCGTCCCCCGCAACCTCAACTACGCCCACTTCCCCGAGGGCACTCCCCTGGCGGAGCGCTTCCCCGACGGCTTCGACGGCTTCGGCCCGGACGAGAGCCTCATCAATGCGGTCTGGACGTGGGCGGAGCAGAACCCGGAGGCCGTGGGCGAGACGGAGGAGGGCCTCGAGGTCGGCATGTACGCGACCATGCAGGCCGTCGAGGGCTCGTTGGGCCTGGAGCTGGACTACCACTCAAGCGTGGACATGGAGGGCTTCGAGGACGTCGTCGATGCGATCGGCGGCGTGAAGATCGATGTGGAGCGCCCCATCCCCATGGGCGGCGGCACCAACATGAACACCGGTCTGAAGAACCCCATCAAGGGCTGGATCGACCCCGGCGAGCAGGTGCTGCAGGGCAAGAAGGCCCTCTGGTACGTGCGCTCCCGCGACGGCGCGGACAACTACGACCGCATGTGCCGTCAGCAGCGCATGCTCAAGACCACCCTCGACCAGGTGAATCCGCAGGAGCTCGCCGCGGCCTATCCCAAGCTGGCGGGATCGGCCGAGCGCAACATCCAGACGGACATCGCGCAGAACGCCGTGCCCGCCTTCGTGGAGCTCGCCATCGCCATGCAGGGCGGCGAGATCAAGTCCGCCCAGATCACCAACGACGTCGTGTCCACGAGCAACCCGGACTACGACGTCCTGCACGAGTGGGTGCAAGAGCAGATCAACCCCGCTGAGCCCAGCCAGGCCGAGGAGGCCGCCCCGGCGGAGGAGGAGACGGAGGCTCCCGAGGAGGAGCCCACCCCGGAGGAGACCCCGGAGCACAAGGACGGCATCGAGGACGCCGACGGCAAGTGCTACCCCCGCGGCTACGAGCCCGGCTCCGGCTGGCCCGGCTACCCCGGCCCCGAAGGGGACCAGGGTTGAGCGGAGCTCTGCGGGTCGGCATCGTCGGTGCCGGCCCGCGAGGTCTGTCCGTGCTGGAGAGGCTGCTCGCGCACGCCCGGCGGTGCCGGGAGGAGGATCCCGCCGCCGAGGTGTCCCTCGACATCCGCCTCTTCGACCCCTTCCCGCCCGGGCCCGGCAGGGTGTGGCGCACCGACCAGTCGCCGCACCTGCTCATGAACACCGTGGTCGAGGAGCAGACCGTCTTCCCCGATGCCTCCTGCCGTGTGTCCGTGCCCGGCACCGGCCCCTCGATGGCGGAGTGGGCGCGGAGCGCAGACGGCGCAGGAAGCGCGGAGGAGGAGAACGCCTCGGCCCCCGCGACCGCGACATTCGCGCAGCGGCGTGAGTACGGCGCGTACCTCGCCGACGCCTACGACCGGATGGCTGCCCAGGCGCCGCCGGGAGTGACGATCGCGCACGAGCCGTGCGAGGTCCTGCAGATCCTCGATCTGCCGGAGAACGCCTCGGTCCCCTCCGGGCCCGGCACGCGCAGCTTCGCGGGCGTGCACCGTCCGGCGCCCACACGCGGCCCGGCCTCACAGGCCCGGGACCAGGAAGCGGGCGTGCCGCCCCTCCCGGAGGGCCGGACGCTCGCGTCCGCGCCGCAGGCGCTGCGCCTGTCCGACGGCCGCACGCTGGAGGCGGACGCCGTGGTGCTCTGTGTGGGGCACATCCCTGCCGCACTCAGCGACGAACGCGCAGGCTGGCAGCGATTCGCGGATGCCGCCAACCTCGTCTACCTGCCTCCCGGCCTGCCCGCGGAGACGCGCGTGGACCGGCTGCCGGCGGGAGAGCCCGTGCTCATCCGCGGTTTCGGGCTCAACTACTTCGACCTCCAGTCCCTCCTCACCCACGGCCGCGGCGGCCGCTTCGAGGAGACGGGCGAGGGCGAGCTGCGCTACCTGCCCAGCGGCTCGGAGCCGATCCTCGTGCCGGGCTCCCGCCGCGGCGTGCCGTACCGCTCCAAGCCCCTCACCTCCCGGCATCCGCTGCCGGTCCCGCCGGGCTCGCACCTCCGGTTCTTCACCGCCGAGCACATCGACCGGCTGCCCGCTCCCGAGGCCGGCCTCCGTTTCGACGCGCAGCTCTGGCCGCTCGTCCTCGCCGATCTCCGCCGCGCCTGGTACGCCGCGCTCGCGCGCTCCCGCCCGGAGGTCTTCCGGGAGGACCCCGCCGTGCTCGACTCCGCGCTCGCGGAGGCGGTCGCACGCCACCTGGACGACGGCGGGCGTTCCAGTGCCGCCCGGACCTCAGCGGTCACCGGCACCGCGCCCGTGCCGTCCACACCGGCGGCGGGGACTGCGGCAGGTGCCGCGACCCCTGCGGCCGAGTCCTGGCGCGAGACGGAGGAGCGCGTGCTCGACCCGGACGCGGTCAGCGCGGAACCCGGCCTGCTCCTCGACCTCCATCGCTACATCAGACCGCTGGGCCACACCGGCTTCGCAGACCGGGAGGAGCTGCGCGGCGCACTGCTGGCCTACCTCCGTGAGGATCTCGCCGCCTCGCGCCTGGGGCCGGCGCTCTCCCCGGAGAAAGCGCTCTTCCCGGTGCTCTGGCAGGCGCGGATGCTGCTCAAGGAGCTCGTCGCCCAGGAACGGCTGGAGCCGGCCAGCTTCGTCGCGGAGGTGCGCGGCTGGTTCGAGGACTTCGTCTCCGGGATCTGCGACGGGCCGCCTCCGCAGCGGTACGCGGAGCTCATCGCCCTGGCGGAGGCCGGGCTCGTGGACTTCGCCGGACCGGAGGTCCGCATCCGCACCTCGCGCACCGGGGAGCCTGCCGGGTTCGTCGCCACGACCCCTGCGGTGGACGGCGAGGTGCGCGCCCGCGCACTCGTGGACGCGAGCTCCCCGGCCAACCGCGTGACACAGGCCGACGACCGTCTCATCCGCGGGATGCTGGACCGCGGGCAGCTCCGCGTCGCCGAACACCGGCTCGATCCGACCACCGTCGTGCCGTCCTCCGGCCTCGCAGTCACGCGCCCGCCCTACCGCACGGTCGATGCCCGAGGCCGCGTGCACCCCGCACGCTTCGTCCTGTCCCTGCAGCTGTCCTCCGTCCAGCTGGGGCTGGCGATCGCCGCGAACCCGGACTCGGACGCCCGCACCTTCCGCGACGCGGACGCCGTCGCCCGCGCGATCCTCGACCTCTGCTGAGCGCCCTCGCCCGCGCCTACCGTGACGAGGGCGAGCGGCGCAACGCTCCGGACGCGCACCCGGCGCGGAGGCGCACCTGGCGCGGGCGCGGCACACCCTGCGCGGACGCAGCGTACCCTGCGCGGGCGCAGGCTCTGCTACGAGGCCATCCGCTCCCGTGAGCCGCCGCGCCCGCCTGCGGGCGCATCCGCGACCGTCTCCGCTCCGCTGACCTGCGCCCAGATCTCGTCCAGCGACAGATGCAGTTCCGCAGCGAGCACGGCGATGGTGGAGAAGGCCGGTGTGGCCACCCTGCCCGTCTCGATCTTGCGCAGGGTCTCCGCAGAGATGCCGGCGGCAGCGGCGACCGCAGGCATGGAGCGCTCGCCTCGGGCGCTTCGCAGCAGGGCTCCCAGACGCTGACCTCGTTCGATCTCTGCGGGGGTGAGCGGTAGTCGGACCATGAGTCGATGATAATGCCGTTATTATAGTACCGGCATTATCATCACACACCTGCATCC
>NZ_JALAHB010000136.1 GCF_022712115.1 Brevibacterium sp.
GACGTAACTTGTGGGTGGGCGGGTGTGGGGAGGCGTGCTACTGCATCGAGAGCCGGAGCAGCCCCGCTGCGGCGAGCGCGAGCACCCAGCTCACGAGGCTCCCCACGAGGAACTGCTCCGCCTTCGTGCCGCCGGAGTCCTGCTGGATCTCGGGGAAGCGGACGATGCCCTTCGCAGCGATGACGCCGGCCGCCACCGGGAAGGCGCCGGCGACGAGCAGTCCTGCCAGCGCGATCCGTTCGAGGGGCCCGATCCAGCGCCCGCCCTTGAGCTGGGAGGCCGTTCTCAGGCGTTCCTCTGCGCCCGGCCGCGCATCCCTCCGGAGCGCCCCGCGCACCAGGGCGTTGGAGCTGACGACGAGGAAGGCCGTGAGTCCGGCGGCGAGGACGAGGGTGTCGCCGCCCAGATCGCCGAGATGCACGCGCCCGGCGAGGTCCCCCGCGGAGAGCGTCTCCGCGGTCACCGTCGCGGTCGCCGCGAGCAGCGCCGCGCTCACCAGCAGCAGTGCGCGGGGACGTGGGGACCGGCGGTCGGAGGGCGGCCCTTCGCCCACCTGCACCCCGGCGCTCCAGGCGAGGCCGGCCACGAGCGGGACGGGCAGCAGCCACCAGGGCGCGGCGTGGAGCAGGCCGGCCGCGAGGAGCACCGCGAGCCAGACGGCGGCGGAGGCGCGCCGCCGCCGGCGCGTGCCGGAAGCCCGTACGGCGTCGGTGCTGCCGATGCCCAGCAGGAGGAGGCCGAGGAGCGTCATGCGGGATCCGCCTCCTGTTCCTCCGCTGCGTTCGGGTCTGCGGCCGCGCTCGCCTGCTCCAGCAGGCGCATCCCCTCGAGCAGTTCGGAGGCGCCGGAGCGCCGGAGCGCCTGCGAGACCGCGGACTGCGAGACCCCGTGCGCCTCGGCTATGGCGGCCTGGGGCTTCCCTTGCGCCGCGCCGCGCGCATAGCTGCGGGTGCGGTCGTTCATGCCGTCGATGAGCATGTCGCGGAGGAGCAGATACGCATTCACGGTCGCCTCCTGTGCCGGGTCCGGCCCTCGCAGCCATGTGCGGCGGCTGGGGCGGTGTGCCTCTGCCTCCTCCGCCCGGACGAGCGCCTCGCGTGCGCGCCACCAGCCGGGCCCGTCCTGGATGGCCGTCGAGGTGCGGCTGTCCACGGGGGTGACGCCGCCGAGGCCGAGGCCGAACCGGAGTGAGGTGCCGGAGGGGAGTGCCAGCATGATGTGCAGTGTGGCGGCGAGCGCTGCGGTGAGGGAGCCGTAGACCGCCTGGAACTCGTCGCCGACCGTGGCGGTGAACGGCTCATGGGCCTCTGCGGCCTCCTCCGCGTCGAGGAGCACGGCTTCGATCTGCTCCTGCAGGCGCGAGCGGTCCGCGTGGGAGCGGGAGCGCACGATGTCGGCGATGACGGCGACCGTGCGGGCCTCGTCCGGGGGGCTCGTGCCGGGATCGGTGAGCGTCGGGACATCTGCGGACATGAGAGTAGCGTATGCCTTATAAGTCTGAAGGTATAAGCTATCTGCTTATATTTGAGCGATGAGAAGCATCGTGACCGCGAAACCCACCGCGTAGTTGAGCCAGAGGAACGTGGTCCAGCCGCGATGCGACCGCGCGGCTGTCGCATCCGTGATCCGTGCGAACCGGGCCACGGAGACGAGGTAGGGGATCGCGCCCAGTGCCGCCCAGCCGGTGAGCGGGCCGGTGAAGGCGGCGAGGATCCCGGCAGCGGCATGCCCGCACAGTGAGAGCCGGACAGTCGTCCGTGCGCCCAGGACCGTGGCGACGGAGGCGAGCCCGGCCTCGCGGTCCGGCCCGATGTCCTGGACCGCACCGAAGGCCTGGCTGGCCATGCCCCACACGAAGAACGCCGCGAGAGCACACCACCCCGCCGCGCTCGGCCAGATTCCCAGGGCCGCGAGCGCGCACCAGGCGGGGGAGGAGAAATGGGTTGACGAGGTGACCGCGTCCAGGACGGGAACCTCCTTGAACCGCAGGCCGCGCACACTGTACGCGACCACCGCGAACAGGCTCAGCCCCAGCACCGGGAGGAGCGCGACGTGCGAGGTCGCGAGCAGGAACGCGGCCGGAGGCACACAGGTGAGCGCAGAGGCCCACAGCACCGTGCGGTGCATCCGCCGGTCGAGCACATCGCCCTCGACGCCTCCCTTGCGCGGATTGCGCAGGTCCGACTCGTAGTCGAACACGTCGTTGATCCCGTACATCGCGAGGTTGTAGGGCACGAGGAAGAAGAGGCAGCCCACCCAGAAGCGGACGTCGAGCCCACCGCCGGACAGCAGCCAGGCCGCGCCGAAGGGGTAGGCGGTGTTGATCCACGACAGCGGGCGCGAGGTCATGAGCAGATGCCGCAGCGCGCGGCGCACGGTGAGCGGGGCGGACCGCGGGGTCTCCCGGGGGCGAGGCTCCTGCGCCGGCATCAGCGTGTGTCTCCCTGCTGAGCACGTCCCGGCCGTTCGCCCTCCGACCGGTCAGCCTCGGGGGCGGTGTCCGCCGCCGAGGCCGAGCCGGCCGACCGCTGCATCCGCCTGCCCAGCAGCGTCCACAGCGCGGGCAGGGCGAGCACGGCGAACACGGTGTAGGAGAAGTCCTCGACGGGCATGACGCCCAGTCGGATGCCTGAGATCTGGGCATCGCCGTAGTCCACGAGCCCCACGCTGATCATGATGTTGTCGAACACCGCGGTGAGCGTGAGCAGGACCGCGGCGGTGAGGAGGGCGGCGGCGCGGGACAGCCGTGCCCGAGGTGCCCGCCGGGTGGAGTCCGGACCGCGGCGGCAGGCGCAGGCGAAGAGCACCGCAGCCGCGAGGAGGAAGCCGGCGTTGATGAGCCAGTAGGTCATGGGGTCCCTCCGCGCCGTGCACGACGGTGTTCCAACAGACGCCGGCTGCCGGTGTAGACGTTCATCGTCAGCCAGCAGAGGAAGGTGAGGAAGAAGACTTCCTCGACGGGCAGCTCGGGGGCCAGCTGCAGGCCGGTCATGTACGAGGTCTCGCCGCGGAAGAACACGCCGAACCCGATCCCGAACGCGTCCCACACCAGGAACGTCGCGAGGCCCGCGGAGTGGACGATCGCCGCACGCCCGGGGTCCGCGAACCAGAACAGCCGGTGGCGCCAGTCCAGCATGAGCATGCCGAACATGCTGAACAGCAGGCACGCGAGGTACGCGAAGGGTTCGAGCGCGCTCACTGCGGTGCTCCTCTCAGGGCCGTGTCTGCGGGCGGCCCTCCACAAGCAGTGCGCGCTGCAGGGCAGTCTGCCTCCTGTTCCACGGCCTGCGTGGCCGGGTGAGCCCTGACCATGGAGGACTCGCCCTCAAGAGTCCGCAGGGCCTCGGCGGCGTTCTCCGCGCTCATGACGCACATGGGCAGGCCCACGCCGGGAGCGGTGAACGCCCCGGTGCGCAGGAGGTTCCTGGCGCGCGGAGACACCACGGAGTCGCGGAACATCGCGCTCTGGCCCAGGGTGTGAGCCGGTCCCAGCGCGGTCCCGGACCATGCGTGGAAGCCGCTCACGCGGTCACCGTCCGCTGCGTCCCCACCCGCGTAGTCGCCGGGTGCGCGCACATGCCGCACCCGCACGCGCGCGGCCAGATCCGGAGCTCCCACGCGCTCGCCCACGGCGTCGATGACTCTGTCCACGTACTCCTCCACCTGCTTCTGCCCCGCGCGCAGCGACGGATTCGCCGGTGCGGGCACGAGCACGAAGAGGTTCTCGCAGCCCGGTGGAGCGACGGCCGGGTCGGTCACGGAAGGGGCGCACACGTAGACGCTCGCCGGCTCCGGCAGTTCCGCCGTGCGGCCGCCGAACACCTGGGCGAAGTTCGCGTCCCAGTCGTCGGTGAAGAACAGCGAGTGGTGGGCAAGGCCCGGGATCCGCCCCTCGATCCCCAGCATGACGACGAGCGCCCCCATCCCCGGGTCGCGGCGATGCCAGCGGCGCGCGGACACGCTGCGCAGTGCGGGAGGCAGCAGCCGGGTCTCGAGATGGTGCAGATCGCAGGCGGCCACCACCCAGTCCGGAGTGAAGGTCTCCAGCCGCGTGTGCGAGGTGGCTGCGGGCGGGGCGCCCGCGCGCAAGGCCTCCGCGCGCACGGTGTCTGTGGGCGCAGTGCCCGCGGGCGAGGTGCCGGGAGCCCGGACGCGAGCGACCACCTCGGCGACGGTGCGGCTGCCGCGGGGATCCTGCGTGAGCGCGACGACCTCCGCGCCGGGCCTGATCCGCACGCCCTCCCGGCGCGCCAGGGAGGCGAACGCGGCGACGATCCGGTGCATGCCCCCGCGCGGATAGGCCACGCCGTCCATGAGGTCCATGCGACTCATGAGGTGGTAGAGCGCGGGCGCACGAGCGGGGTCCGTCGCGAGGAAGACGGAGGGATAGAGGAGGATCTGCCGCAGCAGGGGGTCGCGGAAGCGGGAGTGCACGAGGTCCTGGTAGGAGCCTGCGAGCAGGCCGGGGAGACGGGTGAGGAACGCGGCCGAGGCGGGGGCGCCTGTGTCTGCCGGCGCACCTGTGTCTGCCGGCGCGCCTGTGCCGGCAGGGATGCCGGTGCCCGCACGCCTGCTCGCGGCCGCCGCCGTGAGCGTGCGCACCAGGGAGTGCAGACGGCGGGGAAGCCCGGTGAGCCCACGGTGCTCGCGGCCGAAATCCGTGCGGAGCGCATGGTCCGAGGCGAGGTCGTAGAGAGCCGAGGCCTCGGCGAGGTGGGCGTCGAGGGCGGCGGCGGAGCCTGGTTCGCGGGACTCGAAGAGCGCGTGGAGGTGGGTGCGATCGGCACGGACGTCCAGTGGCGCTGCTCCTGCGGATGCGCCGTGGTGCGGGTAGAGGCGATAGGACGGGTCGAGCGGCACGAGGTCCAGCTGCTCCGCGGCCGTGGTGCCGAAGCGCCGGAAGAAGGCGTCGAACACCTCGGGCATGAGGTACCAGGAGGGGCCGGTGTCGAAGACGAAGCCGGAGTCCGTGAGTCGTCCGGCCCTGCCGCCCACGGTCCCGGACTGCTCCAGCACGGTGACCTCGTGGCCGTCACGGGCCATGAGCGCGGCCGCCGCCAGCCCTGAGATGCCGGCGCCCACGACGACGATGCTGCTCATGGCTGCGTCCCCGGGCGCTCTGACGTATACCGCGCCGGCATTCCGGGCCATGTGCGCACGGGGCGTCCGGCTGCCGCCAGCGCCGCGTAGCGCAGCTTGACGGCGCCCGGCACGCGGACCCGCCCGGAGAGGATCGTCTCCACCGAGGTGCCGGCGAGCCGGTGCGTGAGATCCCCGAAGATCCCGAAAGCCGTCCACACGGCGGGGCGCACGGGCGGCGGCAGCAGGTCGACGGCCTCGGCGGCGGTGGAGAGCTCCGCGAAGATCTCCGCGGTGAGCGCCTCCTTGTCCTCCTCCGTGAAGTCCGTCGCGGCGCGACCGGGGGAGGAGAGGTAGCCGCGCGCGAGGCCGTGGGAGTCGTGGGCGAGGTCGCGCAGGAAGTTGACCTTCTGGAATGCGGAGCCCAGGGCGCGGGCACCGGGCAGGAGGGTGGTCTGCGCATCCGCCGGCAGCGGGGCGCCGTTGAAGAAGGCGAGGACGCACATCTCGCCCACCACCTCGGCCGAACCGTGGATGTAGGCGGAGAGGTCCCTGCGGGAGTGCGCCGGCGAGGCGGGATCGGGGGCGGGGACGGCATCCGCGCGCATCGAGTCGAAGAACGGTCCCCACTGCGTGCTGCTGATCCCGGTGGCGCGGGCGGTGCGTGCGAAGGCGTGCGCGAGGAGATCCGAGGAGAAGCCGGTCTCCACCGCCCGGGCGATGCGGGACTCGAAGGCGTCGAGCTCCGCGCGGACCTGCGCTGGGGAGGCCCCGGTCCAGGCGCCGTCGACGGTCTCGTCGGCGACGCGGACCATCGCATAGATCGCCTTGATGTGTGCGCGGACGGCGCGGGGGAGGGCGGAGGAGGCCAGGGAGAACGAGGAGGAGTACCGCTTGATGACGGTGCGTGCGGCTGACTGGGCGGCCGCGGCATAGCGTGCGGCCGCTTGCGCGGACGCATCGGCGCGGGCGGCCAGCCGTGCGTCCCGCTGTGTGCCCGTCTGCGGATCCGAGGCGTGCGAAGGCTCTGCGCTCCGGGCAGGCAGGAAGGGCAGGCGAGGACGTGGGCGCATGGTCTCCATTGTCCCCGATGGCACGGACGTGCGGCACCGCGGGAGGGGCGGGTTCCGGCGGGGAGGAGGTGAGCATGGTGACCACGAGCACACACACCATTGAAATATACCCCCAGGGGGTATATGTTGGAGTGGTCAGCACGCGGCGAAGGAGTTCAGATGAAGGCACCAGTACGGCTCGGTCTGTACGGGCTCGTCCTCGTGGCGGTGTTCGCGGTCGCCGCGTTCACGGCGCACGCGGTGGTTCCCGAGGACACCGTGCGGGCCTGGGCGGAGGAGTCCGCCGAGGGCGGCCACGCGGCCGGGGGCGAGCACACAGGAGGACAGGCCATGACGGACGACGATGCGCACGCGGGCCATGAGGCCGGAGGCGCCGCCTCCCCGGGCCTCGGGCTGGAGCAGGACGGCTACCGGCTCACCGGCGTCACGGCCCCCGCCGAGGCCGGTGAGGCCGGGGAGCTGGCACTGACGGTCACCGGCCCTGACGGAAGCCCTGTCACGGACTACGAACCGGAGCACGAGAAGGAGCTGCACCTGATCGTGGTCCGCTCCGACGGGCAGCACTTCCGCCACGTCCATCCCGAGCGGGACGAGGACGGCACCTGGTCGATCCCCTGGGAGTGGGAGGCCGCAGGCTCCTACCGGGTCTTCACCGACTTCGTTCCCGGAGGCGCCGAGGAAGGACTCACCCTCTCGACCACGGTCCAGGTCGCCGGTGACGTCGCCCCGGCACCCGCGAAGGGGGCGGTGACGGAGACCGAGGTCGACGGCTACACCGTCTCCGTCGCCGGTGACCTCGTGGCGGGCGAGAGCTCGGAGCTCACGATGACGGTCACCCGGGAGGGCGAACCGGTCACTGCGCTGGAACCGTACCTGGGTGCGTTCGGGCACCTGGTCGCCCTGCGCGACGGGGACCTCGCCTACCTGCACGTCCACCCGCACGGCGATGCGCCGGAGCCGGGCGAGACCTCGGGCCCGGAGATCGTCTTCGAGGCGAATGCCCCCACCGAGGGCCGGTACCTGCTCTACCTGGACTTCCAGGTGGACGGACAGGTCCACACCGCCCCGCTCGTGCTGGACACGGCGACGGCCGGTGAGGCGCCCGCCAAGAGCACGCCTGCGCAGGACGAGACCACCCAGCATGGAAGCACCCAGGACGAGACGGAGCACGAGGAGGGGAGCGGACATGAGCACGGCTGAGCACACCACTGCGGACGGCACGGGCATCGAGCTGCAGATCGGCGGCATGACGTGCGCTTCCTGCGCCAACAGGATCGAGAGGAAGCTCAACAAGCTCGACGGCGTGAGCGCGAGCGTGAACTACGCGACGGAGAAGGCCAGCGTCACCGTGCCCGCGGACTACGATCCGCAGCTGCTCATCGCGGAGGTGGAGAAGACCGGCTACACCGCTGAGCTCCCCGTTCCCAAGAACAGCGCGGGCGAGGCCGGCGACGGCGAGGAGGGCGAATCCCGCGAGGACGCCGAGCTGCGGTCCCTGCGGCAGCGCCTCATCGGTGCGGCCGTCCTGGCGGTGCCCGTCATCGCGATGGCGATGATCCCCGCGCTGCAGTTCGACTACTGGGGCTTCGCCTCCCTCGTCCTCGCCGCGCCCGTCGTGGTGTGGGCGGGCTGGCCGTTCCACCGTGCCGCCTGGATGAACCTGCGCCACGGCGAGGCGACGATGGACACCCTCATCTCCGTCGGCACCACGGCGGCGATGCTCTGGTCGCTCGTCGCCCTCTTCTTCGGCACTGCCGGGGACCGCGGCGTGGTGCACCCCTTCGAGCTGACCATCTCGCCCTCGGACGGGATGGGGCACATCTACCTCGAGGTCGCGGCCGGGGTGATCACGTTCATCCTCATGGGCCGCTACTTCGAGAAGCGCTCCAAGCGCCGCGCGGGAGCCGCACTGCGCGCCCTGCTGGAGCTCGGCGCCAAGGAGGTCACCGTCCTCCGGGGCGGCGTGGAGCAGCGCGTCTCCATCGACGAGCTCGCGGTGGGCGACGAGTTCGTCGTGCGGCCCGGTGAGAAGATCGCCACCGACGGCGTGGTCACCTCGGGCAGCTCCGCGATCGACGCCTCGATGCTCACCGGCGAGTCCGTGCCGGTCGAGGTGGGGGAGGGCGACACCGTCACCGGCGCCACGGTGAATGCCGGCGGACGCCTGGTCGTGAAGGCCACCCGGGTGGGGACCGACACGCAGCTCGCGCAGATGGCGCAGATGGTCGAGGACGCACAGTCGGGCAAGGCCGAGATCCAGCGGCTGGCGGATCGCGTCTCCGGCGTGTTCGTGCCCATCGCGATCGCCGTCGCCGTCGCCACCCTGGGCGCGTGGATCGGTGCGGGCTTCCCGCTCTCCGCCGGCTTCACGGCCGCGGTCGCGGTGCTCATCATCGCCTGCCCCTGCGCACTGGGCCTCGCCACCCCCACCGCCCTGCTGGTGGGCACGGGCCGCGGCGCGCAGATGGGCGTGCTCATCAAGGGGCCTGAGGTGCTGGAGTCCACCAAGCGGGTCGACACCATCGTGCTCGACAAGACCGGCACCGTCACCACCGGCAGGATGACGCTCACGGAGGTCATTCCCGCCGCGGGCACGGACCGTGCCGAGCTGCTGCGGGTGGCCGGCGGGCTGGAGGGCTATTCGGAGCACCCCATCGCGCAGGCCATCGCCGCCGGGGCCGCAGGCGAGGTGGGAGAGCTGCCCACACCGGAGTCGTTCGGCAATGTCGAGGGCAAGGGCGTGCAGGGCGTCGTCGCCGGCCATGCCGTCGTTGCCGGACGCGAGTCCCTGCTGGAGGACTGGTCCATCCGTCTCGACGAGGATCTCCGGACCGCCAAGCAGACCGCCGAGGCGGCAGGCAGGACCGCGATCGCAGTCGGTTGGGACGGTGCCGCGCAGGGCGTGCTGGTCGTCTCCGACCGGATCAAGGCCACCAGCGCCGAGGCCGTCGCCCAGTTCACCGAGCTGGGTCTTACCCCGGTGCTGCTGACGGGAGACAACCGGGCCGTGGCGGAGCAGGTCGCCGCCGAGGTCGGCATCTCTCAGGTCATCGCCGAGGTGCTGCCCGGGGACAAGGTCGACGTCGTCACCCGCCTGCAGGACGAGGGGAAGGTCGTGGCGATGGTGGGAGACGGCGTCAATGACGCCCCCGCCCTCGCACAGGCGGACCTGGGGCTGGCGATGGGCACCGGCACGGATGTCGCCATCGAGGCCGCGGACATCACCCTGGTGCGCGGCGACCTGCGGGCGGCGGCGGACGCGATCCGGCTCTCGCGGAAGACGCTGGGCACGATCAGGACCAACCTGTTCTGGGCGTTCGCCTACAACACGGCGGCGATCCCGCTGGCCGCGTTCGGGCTGCTCAACCCCATGCTCGCGGGTGCGGCGATGGCCCTGTCCAGCGTGTTCGTCGTCTCGAACAGCCTCCGGCTGCGCACCTTCAGGGCCCGCGCGGACGAGCGGACCCTGCAGGCGGACGCCGTGCCGCCACAGGCCCGCGAGCCGCAGACGGCCTGAGTGCCGCCTGCTGTGCATCACTTGGCAGCACACCGCTATGCCGCATATCGACACACTGCACACCGACACCACCGGCGAAAGGAACCACTGATGACTGCACACGAGGATCTGAACCTGACCGACGCATCCGCAGGAGCGGGCAGCTGCTGCGGACACGCGCCCAGCGCCGCCGCCCTCGCACAGACCCCGGCCGAGGAGATGGCCGAGTGCCAGGTCATGGCCGGCACACCGGTCGTGAAGGCCGACGCCGAGGCCGCCGGACTCTACCGCGACTACGAGGGGCAGCGCTACTGGTTCTGCTGCGCTGCCTGCGGGCCTCGGTTCGATGCTGAGCCGGAGCGCTACGCCTACGCGGCATAGGACTGTCCGCGCGCCTCCGCCCTCCCCGCCGCCGTACGGGGAGGGCGGCGGTCGTTCCGCGCAGGTCCGCACTCAGCACGCAGCCCCCGCGCTGGGCGCCGAGCGGCCGGCCGCCCCGCGCCCCGCGCCCAGCGGTCGGGCGCCTGCGGCGTAGGCTTCTGCCGGAACTGCCGGAACTGCCGGAACTGCCGGAACTGCCGGAACTGCCGGAACTGCCGGAGAGCGCGGAGCAGTGCACCGTGCCTTCCGGGAGGCGGGGCACGGAGAAGGGAGAACGCCTGCGATGCAGCCGGAGGAGGGCTGGGGCGCCTATCTGCTCCAGCACGTGGGCATGGAGCCCTATCGGGTACCGGTGGTGGTGCTCTCCGCGGTGGTCATCTACCTCGTGTTCCTCCTGCTCGTGCGCCTCTTCGGCCCGCGTGTGCTCACGGTGACGAGCGGGTTCGACGCCGTCGTGTTCGTGATGTTCGGGGCGGTCGCCGGGCGCGTGGTCCTGGGCCATCCGCCCACCGTCGCTGCGGGCGTCGTCGGCCTGTGCACGCTCATGCTCATGGAGGCCGTCTTCGGGGCGGTGGAGCGGACGTGGCAGGCCAAACGTCTGATCAGCGCCGGTCCCATCGCGGTGTTCGCGCACGGCGCCCCTCTCGAGGAGGCCTGCCGCCGCACGCACACCTCCCCTGCGGACCTCCACTCCGCCATGCGCCGGGCCGGCATCGCCCATCCGGCCGAGGTGCGCGGCATCATCATGGAGTCCAACGGCAGCTACTCCGTCATCCGTGTGGGAGCGCGTGTGAGCCTCGAGGTCCTGGCGCACGTCGAGGGTGCCGCGCGCATCCTCGCGGAGCCGGAGCCGGAGCCGGACGCGGACTCGAACGCGGACCCGGACCCGGACGCGGAAGAGCGGCGGGACTGAGCGGCAGGCCTGCGCGGGCGGCTCAGTGCCCCTCACTGCCTCACGACCCCACCCTTCCCTGCCCCGGCCGGACC
>NZ_JALAHB010000137.1 GCF_022712115.1 Brevibacterium sp.
CAAATGACACAGAACGCCCCCGCCCCCTCCCTCCAGGAGCTGCGCAGTTCCGTGCTCGACACCGTCGACACGGCCGGAGACGCCCTCCTCGAGTTCAGCCGCACCATCCACGAACTCAACGAGCTCTCCTGGGAGGAGCACGAGTCCGCCAAGGCCGTCGCCCACGTCATGTCCGAGGCCGGGTTCGAGACGACCACGGGCGCCTACGGCGTGGAGACCGCGGTCGAGGCCGTCTACGGCACCGGCGACCTCACCGTGGTCGTCTGCGCGGAGTACGACGCGCTGCCCGGCGTGGGCCACGCCTGCGGACACAACATCATCGCCACGGCGGGAGTGGGCGCCGCGCTGGCGCTCAAGCCGGTGGCGGACGCCGCGGGGCTGCGGATCAAGCTCCTGGGCACCCCCGCCGAGGAGCACGGCGGCGGCAAGGTCGAACTGCTCAAGGCGGGCGCATGGGAGGACGCCGCCTTCTCCCTCATGGTGCACGGCTCCCCGCAGCAGGAGAACGAGATCGGCAAGACGCACTCCACTGCGGTGGAGCGGCTCGAGGTCACCTTCACGGGCAAGGAGGCCCACGCCGCGGCCGCACCGTGGGCCGCGGTCAACGCGGGAGCCGCCGCCACCCTCGCGCTCACCAACCTCGCCATGCTGCGTCAGCACCTCCCGCCGCACTCCAACGCCAACGCCTTCATCTCCCAGGCCGGTGAGGCGACCAACATCATCCCGGACTCCGCGACGCTCCAGGTGGAGTACCGCGCCGGCGACATCGAGACCTGGCGCGGGGTCAAGCACCGCGTGCTCGCCTGCTTCGAGGGTGCTGCGATCGCCACCGGCTGCTCCTGGGAGCACCGGCAGACGGAGTACCCCTACGCCCCCGTGCTCACCCACGAGGGCCTCGGCGCCGCCTGGGACGCGAACCTGGAGTCGCTGGGCCGCCCCGTGCTCCACGAGACCGCCTTCGGCGGAGGTTCGACGGACATGGGCAACGTCTCCCAGGTGGTGCCCGCCATCCACGGCATGATCTGGGTGCGCGGCTCTGAGAACGTCCCGCACACCGTCGGCTTCACGGCCGATGCGATCTCCCCCGCCGGCGACGAGGCCGCCCTCGACGGCGCCAAGGCACTCGCCCTCACCGCCCTGGACGCCGCCCTGAACCCGGAGCTGCGCGCGGAGCTGCTGCGTCTGCAGGCCGAGAGGGAGTCCGGCGCCACCACTCCCGTGCTCGAGGTCTGAGGTTCGGGAGAGCGCAGACGGGAACGCCGAGCTCCCTCGTTCCCGTCTGTGGATCGGCCGCCTCTGCGTTGCAGAACGGGCCGATCCGCAGACGGGAGTGCCTGGGGAACGGGTTCCCGTCTGCTGCTCCACATGTCGGAGGGTGTACCGGCGGCGGGTTTTCCTCCGCCGAGGCGCGGGCAAGCCCCCTGCCTCTCATACCTACCGCTCAGTAATCTTCTGGTCATGACCTCCACGCGTCTCCCTGCCGTGCCACCGCAGACGGTCGCACAGACCGCGGGCCCGCCTCATGCCCAGTACCCGGAACGGCCCTCCGCACAGACCGGCGAGCGCCGGTCACACGGCGAGCGCGGTTCCCGCATCGCCGGCCTCGACGCCCTGCGCGGATTCGCACTCGCCGGGATCATCTTCGTGAACGCCCCGAGCATCCTCGGGCTCTCTCCGCTGCTGCCGGACGGTTCGCCCAATCCCGTCTCGCACTGGCTCGACCTCTTCGTCCAGCAGCGCTTCTTCCCGATCTTCAGCCTGCTGTTCGGCGTGGGCTTCGGGATGCTCTGGCGCATCGCCGGCACGCGGACGCCCCGGCCGCGGCTGGCACTGGCCCGCCGCCTCGGCGTCCTGGTCCTCCTGGGCGCCGCCCACCAGTTCCTCCAGCCCGGGGAGGCGCTGCTGCCCTACGGTCTCGCAGGACTCGTCTTCCTCCTGCCGGCCACCTTCCTCCCGGACCGCCGCTGGGCGCGGGTGCTCGTGCCCGCTGCGGGCGCTGCGCTGCTGCTGACCGCACTCCTCCTCACCGGCGGCGGGCCCGCACTCATCCCGGGCCTGTTCCTGCTGGGGTTCGCCGCAGGCGAGGCCGATCTGGCGCGCCGGATCGAGAGCTCGCCGCGCACCTGGTGGATCGCTTCGCTCCTCGCCGTGACGACGGCCGCGGCAGGCACCGCACTCCTCACCACCACGAGCTACACGGAACGCGCCCTCTGGCAGGGCTTCGCCCTCGAGTCCGCGCTCGGACTCGTCATGGCTGCGGCCTACGTGAGTGCGTTCATCGCCGTGCTCCATTCGCCGCTGCGGCGCGTCCTCACTGCGGCGTTCGGACCTCTGGGCCGCATGGCGCTCACCAACTACGTGACCGCCACGCTGCTCCTGGTGGGGCTGCGGCTTCTGCCGAGCGGCCTCGACCCCGCCGGCGCCGGCGTGCGCGACTGGACACTGACGATGGTGTTCTGCGGTGCCGTGCTCGCCGTGCAGTGGATCTGGTCCTCGCTGTGGCTGATGCGGTTCCGCCAGGGACCCCTCGAGCGGATGTGGCGCATGGCGACCTGGTGGCGGGTCTGAACCGGGGATCTGTCCGGGCCCTTCCCCCGCCGCCCGCTCTCCTAGACTGACGGGATGAGCAGCGCCGCGCGTCTTCGCCCCTTCGACCCTGCCGTGGTCCCCCACCTCTTCGCCATGCGCCCGGGCTACCTCAACGCCGCCGCGCTGGGACTGCCGTTCTACGACAGTCTCGCGGCACTGCGTAGCCACCTCGACCGCTGGGAGGCCGGCCAGGTGAGCGCCACGGACTTCGACGTCCTCGTGGACAGGGCACGCCGCGCGTACGCCTCGCTGGTGGGCGTCGCGCCGGAACGCACGGCGATCGGCTCGCAGACCTCGGTCCAGGTGTCCCTCCTCGCACAGTCCCTCCCGGCCGGGTCCACGGTGGTCACGGTGGACGGGGACTTCTCCTCCGTCACCGCTCCCTTCCACGTGCGGCCCGAGGTGACGGTGCGGCCGGTGCCGCTCGCAGACCTCGCCGAGGCCCTCACCCCGGACGTCGCCGCCGTCGTCTTCTCGCTCGTCCAGTCCGCGGACGGCAGGCAGGCGGACGCCGAGGCCGTGCGCACCGCCGCGCGGGAGCACGGCATCCTCACCCTCTGCGACCTCACGCAGGCGGCGGGCAGCGTGCCCTGCAGCGCCGAGTGGTGGGACATGGCGATCTGCCACACCTACAAGTGGCTCTCCTGCCCGCGCGGCCTGTCGTTCCTCACAGTCTCGGCCGACCTCACCGAACGGCTCGTCCCCGCGCAGGCCGGTTGGTTCGCGGGAGCGGACCCCTGGGCATCGACCTACGGACCCGCACTCGAACTCGCCGGCGACGCCCGCCGCTTCGACGTCTCACCTGCGTGGCCGTCCGTCGTGGGCGCGGTTCCGGTGCTCGAGTGGTTCGCGCAGGCGGACATCGCGGGGATCCGCGCGCACGCCGCAGGCCTGGGCGACGCACTGTGCCGCGGGCTGGGCCTGCCGGAGAGGGGCCAGGCGATCGTGGCGTGGCCGGACCCGGACGGCAGCGACCTGGCGGCACTGCAGCGTGCCGGGGTGACGGCCTCGGGCAGAGCCGGCGGCGTGCGCGCCTCCTTCCACGTGTGGAGCACGGAGGAGGACGTGGACATGGCGCTCGGCGCACTGGGGAGATAGGGGCGACGCGGAGGCTCAGCGGCCAGCAGACGGGAACACTGCGCTCCGCCGCTCGCGTCTGCAGTCCTACAGAGACACCCCGCGCGCCAGCGCTGCGGCATGGGTGCGACTCTCCGCACCGAGCTTGGCCAGGATGCTGGAGACGTGCGTCTTCACCGTGGGCACGGAGATGTGGAGTTCGGCGGCGACCTGTGCGTTCGAGCGTCCGTCGCGCACAGCCGCGAGGATCTGCCGTTCCCGGGCAGTGAGCTGGTCGAGGCCGTGCAGCCGCTTCTGGGCCCGTGGGGCGGAGTCGTCCGGGGCCGAGGCCACGGCGGCGAGCGCCCGCCGCGTCACCCTCGGGTCCAGCACGCCCTCGCCGGCGGCCACCCGGCGCACGGCATCGACGAGGAGCGCCGCCTCCGTGGTCTTGAGGAGGAACCCCGCGGCACCCGCCCGGATCGCGCCGAACACGAGTTCGTCCTCGTCGAAGCTGGTCAGCACCAGCACCTGCGCGGATCCGGCCTCCACGATCTCCCTGGTCGCCCGCACACCGTCCGTCCCCGGCATCCGCAGGTCCATCAGCACCACGTCCGGACGCAGCGCGGCCGCATTGCGCACGGCCACCGCACCGTCCGCGGCCTCGCCGACGACCACCGCGCCGTGGGACTCGAGGATCATCCGGAGTCCCTCACGGATCATGCCGTGGTCGTCTGCGACGAGCACCCGCGGTGCAGAATCCCTCGCAGTGGCGCGCCCGCCCGTGCTGCCGTCCATGTCCTCCGCCCCTTCCGTGCCTGTCCGGTCCCCACTCTGCCCTGCGCCGGCCGCCCCGGGGAGCCCCACCCCTGAGACCCGCACGGCCGATGCACCTCTGCTCATACCGTCACGTCGAGCGGGAGGACGGCGCGCACCTCCCAGTCCCCGGCCTCGGGCCCGGTTTGCAGCGCCCCTGCGGTCAGCGTCCCTCCCAGCGCCCGCGCCCGCTCACCCAGCAGTTCGAGACCGAGGCCGCTGCCGGAGAGCTCAGGTCGCCGCAGAGGGGCGCCGCCCCGGGAGGTGACGGTGACGTGCACGCCGTCCTCCTTCCTCTCCATCCGCACCTGCACGGAGGAACCGGCCGCGTGACGAACGGCGTTGGCGAGCGCCTCCTGCACGATCCGGCCCACGGCATGATCGACCGGCGCGGGCAGCGCCTCGCCCACGCGGTCGTCCACGGCGACCTCCACGCCGGAGCTGCGGGCCTGTGCGGCCAGTTCCGGAACCGTCTCGCGGCCCGGCGGCGTCACCAGCCCCTCACCGCCGGCGCGCAGCACGGCGATCATGGACCTCAGCGCCGTGTGCGCGTCGAGGCTGGCGTCGCGGACCGCATGGAGGGCACGCCGCTCAGGGCTCGGCTCCTCCGAACCTCCCACGGACAGTGCGGCCTCGCTGCGGATCGCCACCGCGGACACGTGGCCGGCGACCACGTCGTGGAGCTCCCGCGCCATGTGTTCGCGTTCGCGCTGCACGGCTTCCACCCTGTCGCGTTCGGCCAGCAGCGCGGCGTCCTCGGCACGCCTGCGGTGCAGTTCGACCAGCTCCTGCGACTGCGCGACGGCTGTGCCGTACCAGTACCCGGTGCCCAGCACCGCGCCCATCTGCAGGCCGATCGCCACGGTGAACCCCGCGTCGCGGGTGAGCGCATAGGCGGAGGCGGCGATGACCGCGGTTCCCGCAGCGACTGCCCCCAGCAGACGGGAACGCCGTCCGGCGGGGAGGGCCACGGCCGCCGTGTAGAGCAGATCGAGCACCAGGATGAAGGTGATCAGGCCGCTCGTCGTCAGCAGGTCGAGGACGAAGAATGCGGTCGCGGCGATGAGGGAGGCCACCGGCGCCCTGCGCTTCGTGAGGACGAGTGCGCACGCAGGGAGGCCCGGGGCCAGGGTCCACCAGGAGGAGACCGGTTCCGGCAGCAGCGAGAACAGGTCCCAGGTCCGGAAGCCGAATGCCGCGGACAGCACCGCCACGGTCACATAGCCGAGGAGCTCCTTCCAGGGGCTGGGCGTCCGCCACCAGGCGCGCGTGCGGCGCGAGCCCGCCGATGTGTCCGTTCCGTTCCGACCCATGCCTCCATCCAAGCAGGGGTGGGTCCTCGCTGTCTCCGTCCAAAGTATGAGTCCGGTCTGCGTCCATCAGCCGATGCGCACCCGCGCGGGCACGCGCAGGCTCGAGGGCATGGACCTTCTCTCCGCCCTCCCCCTGCCCGCCGCGCTGGGACTGCTCGCGCTCCTCGACGGGCTCAGCGTGGGCACGCTGCTGATCCCCGTCTTCTTCCTCATCGCCCCCGGCCGGCCCCGGGTGGGACGGATATTCCTCTACCTGGGGACGATCACGCTGTTCTACCTGGCGGTGGGCGTCCTGTTCACCCTGGGCCTGGTGAGCGTCGTGGACGTGGGCCGCGAGTTCCTCGACTCGACGGCGGGACAGACGGTGCTGTTCGTGGTGGGCCTCGGGATGCTGGGCGCCGGGATCCTCATGGGCGTCTCCGACGCTCGGACGAGGAAGGCCGGCGCCTCTGTCAGCGGTGTGCCCGAGGCCGGCGGTGCGCAGGCGGCAGCGCTGGCCCGCACGCAGCCCGGGGAGCACCCTGCCGGGCACTCCGGCGGGTCCGGCAGCAGGCGCTCCGGCGGGCGCATCCTCGCGTGGCGCGATCGCCTGCTCGCACCGCACACCTCGCGCGGCACCGTCATCGCGGTGGCACTCGCCGCGGGCCTGGTCGAGGTGGCGACGATGCTGCCCTATCTCATCGGGATGACCATGCTGGCGAACTCCCCGATGAGCATGAGCCTGCGGATCGTACTGCTCGCCGGATACTGCATCGTCATGATCGTGCCCGCTCTGGTGCTGCTCGCCGCGCGCGTCGTCGCCGCCCGTGCAGTCGAGGGTCCTCTGCAGAGACTCGCGGCATGGCTGCAGCGCACCGGGGCGGAGAACACCGCCTGGATCCTCGGCATCTTCGGCTTTCTGCTTGCACGCGCCGGCGCTTCGCAGCTGGGACTGGATCTCCCCTTCGTCGGGTGACGGGAGCCCGCCCCTGCCCGCAAAGGGGGCAGGCCCGCCTCGACGCACGAGACGGGCCTGCCTTCACTACCCCTGTGACCAGGGAAAACGCGGTGAGTGTGGGATTTGAACCCACGGAAGGGGGTTGCCCTTCAACGGTTTTCAAGACCGTCACATTCGGCCGCTCTGTCAACTCACCTGCGCGCCGAGGAACACTCCGCGCGCCACCATTCTGCCACAGCGGCACCGCCGCACTCGCGGGTGCATGCCCCACCTGGTGAGGCCCGGCGGCTCAGAAGGTGAAGTCGTCCTCGCTCCACCGCCGCGCACGCACCGGCTTGGGACGCGGGGCGCCGCCTGGGCTGCCCATGTCGTCCTCCGCGAGGTCCTCCTCCGGGAGATCGTCCTCCGGGAAGTCGTCGGTGGGATCTCCCGCATGGGATTCGTCGGGCTCGTCGGACTCGTGGCCCCCGCCGGCTGGATCGTCTCCACGAAACGCAGGAGGCTCGTAGGCCTGGCCGGCGGGAACGTCCTCGTGGGACTCATGGATCTGGTCGGCCTGGTCGGCTTGACCGGCCTCGGGGCGATCCCCAGTCTCGGCGTGATCGCTGGCCTCGGGGTGACCGCGAGTCTCAGCCACAGCCTCCGGCTCAACCTCGGGACTGTTCTCATCCTCAGCCTCAGCCGCACCCTCGGCCTCAGGCTCGGGCTCGGCTCCAGCCTCGGGACTGTTCTCACCCTCGGCCTCGGCCGCAGCCCTCGCCTCGGCCGCAGCCCTCGCCTCGGGCTCGGGCTCGGGCGCGGGCTCGGGCTCGGGCTCGGGCTCGGAGCGATTCTCGACGACCTCAGGCGCTCCGCCTGCCTCCCCGTCTCCAGCCTCCGCAGCCGATGCCTCCTTGGCCGCCGAGACCACAGCCGCGACGTTCCGGGCAGAGGCGTCCGGATCCAGCGGCGCGGGAACCGGAGCCGCGGCGAGCGCAGGAGGCGTGCCCACCGCAGGCATGTCCACGAGCACCGGAAGGGCGAGGCCGTCCTGTCCCGCAGACTCCTGCCGCTTCTGTGCCGGTTCCTTCTCCGACCGCTTCCGGGCAACCTCCGGCGCCGTCTCGGTGCGCTTCGCAGAGCGTTTCGCATCGTGCTGCGCGGCTTCGGGTCCGGAGGCGACCGGCAGCCCGAACGCGTTCGTGGCCCCGCCCTCCGCCCGGCTCCCGGTCACCGCGCTCTTCGCCGCAGTCGCGGTCGCGGTCTCCGCAGTGCGAGCACTCACGGCCCCCGGAGCCCGCGACGCTGCGGCCTCCGCATCACCGATGACCGAGACGGCGGCTTCCGTGTCTCCGTCGGGATCTCCGCCGGCCGAGGCGGCAGCCTCCTCTTCAGCGGGTGCAGCCTCCTCATCAGCGGGCGCCTCCTCCGCGACAGACGCCGCCCCTCGGACGGGCACGTCGTCCTCGCCCGCAGCAACGGCCTCACCCGCCGCGTCGTCCTCGCCCGCAGCAAGGGCCTCGGCCGCCTCGGCGTCCGTTCCCTCGTCTTCCACAGCTCCCGGCTCAACGACTCCCGGCTCAACAGCTCCGGCCTCCGCGGTCCCCTGCTCCGCTGCCCTGAACTCCGCAGCGCCGGCTCCTGCCCCGCCGCCCACAGCGCCGCCCACAGCGTCACCGACCTCGGCTGCGGCCTCGGTGGCGGATGGGAGCACATCGGGCGCCTCCGGACAGGCGGAGGCGGAAGCGGCCTCGGCGGGCACCGGCGCGTCCGCGATCACGTCCACCGTCTCCGGCGGGCCCAGCAGCGCGCTCAGCGCCGCCAGCGGCACGATCACCCAGGCCGGACGGTTCCGCCGCTCCGTCACGATCTCCACGAGCAGCCGGTCCACCAGCGCCGCACGCAGCACCGGATCGCTGAGGCTCGCCGTTCCGCCCACCGCATGCGAATACCCGGACAGCAGCGAGTTGATCGCCTGCCCGCACCACAGCCGCTCGGGCGCGCTCGCGTACTCCTCGCGCAGCTCCGCGCCCCGGCTGTCCGCGGAGAAGAGTCCCTCCGTCGCCACCTGCCTCAGCAGCGGCGACTTCTCCGCGAACCCGCCCGTGCGCCGCAGCCAGGAGTACCCGGCCGCGTAGTCCACGCTGCGCAGCAGCGCCACGAGATCCAGCGCCACCGGCCGCGGCTCGTCGTCCGCATCCGTGGAGAACGAGATGATGCGCGGACCCTCCGCAGTGCCCGTGAGGATGTGGTCGAGGGTGAGCTCGCCGTGGATCCTCTGCAGGGGCCCCACCGAGGTGAGCGTCTCGAGGCTCCGCGCGTACTCGCGCAGCTGCTCGTGCAGACCGGTGAGCGCGCCCGAGGCCGTCCGCAGCGCCCAGCCGATCCGGCTCTGCCACTTGCCCACCAGCCTTGCGGTGGGCTCGCCGCCGCTCTGGACCAGGCCGAACTCACCCGCGAGATCCCCGTGCAGCTCCCCCACGGCCGTGCCGAGCACGGAGGCCTGCCGGTTGAAGGAGCCGACCGAGCCGGAGTCCGTGCGCATCGCGAGGCTCACGGCGTCCTGCCATGCCGGATAGGAACCCGGCAGCGCATGGGAGACGAAGGCGAAGGGCGCGGACAGCGTCTCCTGGGCGGTCACGTCGAACCAGCGCGTCTGCACCCAGCCCACCACCGGGTGCACCGTCTGCGAGCCCACCGCGGTGAGCGCCAGCGGAACCCGCACCGCAGGAGGCTGCCGCTCGCTGAGCGTCCGCAGGAACGTCATGACGAAGGTCCCGTCCGGGGAGTCGACGACCGTGCGGGTCTCCTGCCCCCGGGAGGCAGCCACACGGACGGTGAGCTCGTCCGACCGGCGGAGGAGCTCCCCCGGTTCCGGTGCGAACGGCGTGGGCCGTTCGGGAGCGCCCAGTTCCTCACCTGCGAGGTGACCGGACACGTGCTGCTCCGGGAGAGAGGCCGGGACCGAGGCGAGGTCCAGCAGCGCCTGCACGCAGACGGGATCCGCGGCACCGTCGTAGACCCCCACCCGGCCGAGCAGGAGGTCGTCGACCTCGCCGATCCGGTGCTCCCGCAGCGCCACGGCCTCACGGGTGCGGAAGGTCAGCGGCAGGGCGATCCGGGCGGAGCGGCGGCCTGCGGCCACGCTGAGCACCGCCGCGAGCACGCGCACCACTCCCGTGTCACGGTCCTCGGCGTCCGCCAGTCGCACCACTGAGACCGGCGTGAGGTCAGGTTCCTGACCCGCGCGGCCGCCCAGCTCCGGATACCAGCGCTGTCGCGGCAGCCAGCGCGCAAGGAGTCGCTCGAGATCGCTGCTGAAGGCCATAGCTGTCATGCTATCGGCCGCAGCGGTCGGAATGTGGGATGTTTCAGCGGAGGCTGAGGATTCTGGAGCACAATGGATCGGTGCTGATCGAACAGAGGAACCGCCGGCCGCTGCCCACCTCCGCTGATGTGGAGGACGCCGCAGCGCGGATCTCGGACGAGATCGTCACGACCCCGCTGCACGTCTCGGACCGGCTCTCGCAGCTCACCGGGGCCACCGTCCACCTCAAGCGCGAGGACCTCCAGCCGGTGCGGTCGTACAAGATCCGCGGTGCATTCAACTTCATCCTGCAGCTCGACGAGGAGCAGCGCCGGCGCGGAGTGGTGTGCGCCTCTGCGGGCAACCACGCCCAGGGATTCGCACGCGCGTGCCGGGCATTAGGCGTCAAGGGCACCATCTTCGTGCCCAAGACGACGCCGCGGCAGAAGATCGAGCGCATCCGCTACTTCGGCGGGGAGCACGTCGAGGTGATCATCGACGGCTCCACCTATGACGACGCCTCTGACCTGGCCAAGCGCCACTCCGAGCTGACGGACGCCCTCGTCATCTCCGCGTTCGACGACCCGCTCACCATCGCCGGACAGGGCACCATCGCGCTGGAGATCCTCGAGCAGCTGGGCCGCGCCCCTGACGTCATCGTGGTGCCGGTGGGAGGCGGCGGCCTCATCGCCGGCATGGCCGCGTACGCGTCCGTCCACATGCCGCAGACCCGGGTCGTGGGCGTCGAGCCGCACGGCGCGGCATCCATGACCGCGGCGATCGCCGCGGGCCGGCCGGTGACCCTGGGCAACATCGACACCTTCGCGGACGGCACCGCGGTCCGCCGCGCCGGGGACTACACGCTGGAGATGATCCGGCAGTACGACGTGCCGATGACCACCGTGCAGGAGGGCCGCGCGGCCACGGAGATGCTCAGCCTCTACCAGGTGGACGGCATCATCGCGGAGCCCTCCGGCGCCATCGCCCCCGCCGCGGTGGGACCGGTGGGCTCCGGAGCGCCGGTGGAGGTGGCTCCGGGCAGCGATGTCGTGTGCATCATCTCCGGCGGCAACAACGACATCTCCCGCTACGCAGAGGTCCTCGAGCGCTCGCTCGTCCACGAGGGCCTCAAGCACTACTTCATCGTCAACTTCCCCCAGGAGCCCGGAGCGCTGCGCAGCTTCCTCAACGACGTCCTGGGCCCGGACGACGACATCGCGCTCTTCGACTACGTCAAGCGCAACGACCGGGAGACCGGGCCCGCGTTCGTGGGCATCACCCTGGGTTCGCAGGAGGATCTGGGGCCTCTCCTGGAGCGCATGGACGCCTCGCCGCTGGAGATCGAGCGGGTGAGCCAGGACTCGCCGCTGTTCCGCATGTTCGTGTGAGGCCCGCCCCTGCACCCGCGCGGCTACAGTGGTGGCATGCGCGCAATCACACTCACGGAACACGGCGGCCCCGAGGTCCTCGGCCTCGGCGAGGCCCCCACGCCCACCGCCCGCCCCGGCCATGTGGTGGTCCGAGTGCACACCGCCGGCGTGAACCGCGCCGATGTCCTGCAGCGACAGGGCCACTACACCCCGCCGCCCGGAGCGAACACGGAGGTGGAGATCCCCGGGCTCGAGGCCTCGGGCTGGATCCACGAGGTGGGTGAGCAGGTCACCGGCTGGGCAGAGGGCGACCGCGTCGCCGCGCTTCTCACGGAGGGGGGCTACGCGGAGTACATCGAGGTGCCGGCCGGCCAGCTCCTCGCCGTTCCGGAGGAGCTCTCGCTCGAGGACGCGGCAGCGCTGCCGGAGGTGCTGTGCACCGTCCAGTCCAACGTCTTCGCCGCCGGTGCGCTGCGCCCGGGTGAGTGGCTGCTGGTCCACGGCGGCGGGTCCGGGATCGGCACCGCCGCGATCCAGATGGCCAAGGCGCAGAGCGCCAAGGTCGCCGTGACGGTGGGCAGCGAGCGGAAGGCGGAGTTCTGCCGCGAACTGGGCGCGGACGCCGTCATCAACTACCGGGAGGAGGACTTCGTGGAGCGCATCCGCGAGATCACCTCGACCGGTGAGGGCCCCGGCGACGGCGCGGACGTCATCCTCGACGTCATGGGAGCCAAGTACCTCGACCGCAACCTCCGGGCGCTCGCGGTGGACGGCCGCCTCGTGATCATCGGCCTGCAGGGCGGCACCAAGGCCGAGGCGAACCTAGGCCGCATGCTCCCCCGCCGCCTCTCCGTCATCGCCACGACCCTGCGCGCCCGGCCGGCGGAGCAGAAGGCCCGCATCGTCGCCGAGGTCGCGGACACCTTCTGGAAGCAGGCCGCCGAGGGCCGCATCCGCGCCGTCGTGGACACCGTCTTCCCTCTTGCCGAGGCGTCCTCGGCCCACGCGCGGATGGAAGCCGGGGAGAACATCGGCAAGCTGCTGCTGCGGGTCGCGGAGGACTGACCGGATGGGGCTGCGGGAGGCCCTGGGCGGACGTCTCTTCGCCCGGGACCGCAGGTCCCCGGAGGAGAAGCGCTTCGGCACCGGCCTGTGGCGTCAGCACCGGGACCGCTTCTCGCGGTCCGTGGACCGCTACTTCGAGACGGCCGAGGCCCTGCACCGGGAGTTCGGGGACGTGGACGGCACCGCCGTGCAGGACGTGGGCGCCGGTGCTCCCGTCACTCCGGTCGCGGCGGCCGTCGGTGAGATCTCCGCACTCACCGCCACGCTGAACGCGCTCGACGACCGCGTCGCCGAGCTGATGGCACGCTGCCACCGCACCGTTCCCCTCGACGGCCTCGTCTTCCCCGCGGAGGGGCGGAAGCTCCTGGGGGACGTGCCCGAGGCCGTCTCCCGCGCCGCGTCACTCGTGGCCCAGGCGGCCCAGACCGCCGCGATGCTGCGCGCTCACCTGCGGATGCACGGTGCTGCGGATGCCGCACAGCTGTTGGAGTACCCCGCCTCCGCCCGGAGGTACGCGGACCGAGCGGCAGAACTGCTCCAGGCGGCCTCGGGCACGGCTGACGGGAACGGCGCCGCGAGAGGGGAACGACCATGACCGACGCCGAGGCCGGCACAGGCCCCGTCTCCCGGACCACCTGTGCGATCGCGGGCGGCGGCCCCGCCGGGCTCGTGCTCGGACTCCTGCTGGCACGTGCCGGCGTTCACGTGACGGTGCTCGAGAAGCACGCCGACTTCCTCCGTGACTTCCGCGGCGACACCGTCCACCCGACCACATTGGCCCTTCTCGACGATCTCGGGCTCTTCGGCCGCTTCGCCGCGCTGCCGCAGTCCCGGATCACCCACGTGAAGCTGCCCGGCCCTGACGGCCGGGATGTCGTCATGGCCGACTTCAGCAGGCTTCCGGTGCGTCATCCCTACATCGCCATGGTCCCGCAGTGGGATCTGCTCGACCTCCTCTCCGAGGCGGCTGCGGCCGAGCCGACGTTCACGCTGCTCACCGAGCACGAGGTGACCGGTGTGGTCCGCGAAGGCGACAGGGTCACCGGAGTCGACTACTCCTCACCGGGCGGGCCCGGCCGTCTGCTGGCCGATCTGACGGTCGCCTGCGACGGCCGCTGGTCGGCGGTGCGACATGCACTCGACCTGCCGACGAAGAGGTTCCCCGTCGGCTTCGACGTCTGGTGGTACAAGGTGCCGACCGCACAGGACGTGGGCGAATCGCTGCTGCCCCGCATGCGAGGCGGCAGGGTGGCGATCGGCATTCCCCGTGAGGGATACCTGCAGGTGGCGCAGATCGGCCTCAAGGGGACCGACGACGCCGTCCGGGCGAAGGGGATCGACGCGTTCCGCGCCGAGGCCGCCGAGATCCTGCCCGCGCTCGCCGCGGACGTGTCCGGCATCAGGTCGATGGACGACGTCAAGCACCTCGACGTGCGTGTGGATCGCCTCCGCAGGTGGCACCGCGCAGGTGCGCTGTGCATCGGCGACGCCGCGCATGCGAGGTCCCCCGTCGGCGGAGTCGGCATCAATCTCGCCGTGCAGGACGCAGTCGCCGCCGCGCGCCTGCTCGCCGGCGCGCTCGCACGCGGAGAGATGCGCGAACCGGCCGCGGAGCGCCTGCTCGGGCGCGTGCACCGCCGGCGTGCGGTCCCCACGGCCGCTGTCCAGGGGCTGCAGCGGATCATGCATGCCGGCATCATCATGCCGACGCTCTCTGGCAGACCGGTGCGACCCCCGCGCACCCTCGTCGCACTCCTGAGGCACCTGCCGGTCCTGAGCGTGATCCCCGCATTCCTCGTCGGAATCGGCCCCCGGCCCGAGAAGGCGCCTTCGTGGGCGCACCGCAGCGCGTCCCCGGCGAAGGCGGGCTGAGCCTCTCGTCCGGCAGCTGCTGCGTGTTCCAGCCCCGCCACATGCCCGCAGCTCCCTTTCGTCCGGCCTTTCGAGTCGCATAGGGTTCGGAACATGGACACTCTTCTGCTGGGCGGAGCCGGCCTCGTCGCCGTCCTCGTCATCCTCCTCATCGCGTACATTGTCTTCCGGCGCTCCTATCGGGTCGCGGCGCCCAATGAGGCGCTCATCATCACGGGCGGCAAGCAGCGCTCGCGCGGCGGGGACGTGGGCCTCGACGAAGGCTCCCGCGTGGTGGTGGGCGGACGCGCCTTCGTGCGTCCCCTCTTCGACCGCGCCCACACGCTCTCCCTGTCCTCCCGGCAGATCCTCGTCGAGATCGAGGCGCTGAGCTCCAACGACATCCCGCTCAAGCTCCGCGGGGTCGCGCAGATCAAGATCGGCGAGCGCACCACGGACGTCCGCAAGGCCGCACAGCGCTTCCTCGACCAGCAGGACGACATCGACTCCTATTCGCAGGAGGTCCTCTCCGGCACCATGCGTTCGGCGGTGGGCACGCTGACCGTCGAGACCATCCTGCGCGACCGCAAGAGCTTCGCGGAGAAGGTCCAGGAGGACGCCCTGGACTCGATGAACAACCAGGGCCTGGTGATCGACACCTTCCAGATCACCTCCATCGCGGACGACGGCGGCTCCTACCTCGAGGACCTGGGCAAGCCGGAGGCCGCTGCCGCCGCCAAGCGCGCTGCGATCGCGGAGTCCGAGGCCACACGGCAGGCCACCGAGGCGCGCAACGCGGACCAGGAGGCCATCGCGGAGTCGCAGAAGGCCCTGGAGCTCCGGCAGGCCGCCATCCAGCGGGAGACGGCGCGGGAGAAGGCCGAGGCCGAGGCGGCCGAGGATCTGGCCCGCGCTCAGCAGGAGCAGCGGATCCTCGAGGAGAAGCAGAAGATCGCGGAGCAGCAGAACGAGCTGCGCGAGCGCGAGCTGGTCGCGGAGATCCGCAAGCCCGCAGACGCCAAGAAGTACGAGGTGGAGCGCCAGGCGGACGCCCAGCGCTACCAGGCCGGCCAGAAGGCCGATGCCCAGCGCTATGCCCGCGAGCAGGACTCCGAGGCCGCGCTGGCGGAGGAGAAGAACCGTGCCGCGGCCGTCGAGGCCGCCGGTCGTGCCGAGGCCGCGAGCGTCCGTGCGCGCGGTGAGGCGGAGGCGGAGACCGCCGCCGCCAAGGGTCGTGCGGAGGCGGAATCCGCTGCGGCGCTCGGCCGGGCGGAGGCGGAGTCCACGGCCGCCCGGGGCCGTGCGGAGGCCGAGTCCATCGAGGCCGCGGCGGAGGCGTACGCGAAGTACAACGACGCCGCCGTCCTGTCCCAGATCCTCGAGGCGCTGCCCAAGGTCGCCCACGAGGTCGCAGCTCCCTACGGCAACATCGAGAACCTCTCCGTCGTCTCCTCCGACGGCGAGTCGAAGCTGTCGAAGAACGTCGCCGTGGGCATGCAGGAGACGCTCAGGATGGTCCAGTCCACCACCGGCCTGGACCTGGGCGAGTTCCTCCAGAAGGCCATGGCCTCCCGGACGGAGGCGGGCGGCGGCTCCACCGGCCGCTCCGGCACCACCGGAGGCACTGGCACCGGTCGCTCCGGCAGCACCACCGCTCCTCCGCCTTGCCACGCTGCAGCGCGGCGAGGCGGAGGAGCAGCATCGTGAAGCCGAACGACAGCGGCAGCGTGGGAGCTGCAGCGCACAGCGATGTCCGGCATATGCCACGGAGAACCTCGCCGGGCAGGCAGCGGGAGCTGTGGCTCTCCCTGGTCGCACTGCTCGTCCTCGCCGCGGTCCTCACCCTGCGCGGTGCGATCCCCGCGGACATGGTCATGCTGATCCTCATGGCCGCCTTCGTCGTCCTCTGGGCGGTGATGATGGATCCCGTCCTGCGGAGTATGTTGGGGCACCGCGTCCCCGGAGCCCGCAGGCCGGGAACTGCTGCGGAAGAGACCCGCAAGAACTGGCCCTCCGGGAAGCCGGGCCTCGAAGCCGCCGCGGAGTACGGCTACTTCACCGGCCTCCACCGCCACTGGGTGCTGGGGATCGTCCTGCCGCTGCTGGCCGCAGTGCTGGTGCCGCTCGTGTACCCGGGGCAGGAGATCGTGGGAGTCTCCGCCAAGCTGCCGGCCTGGACGCTCATCCTGCTCGTCTGCTCCGTCGTCAGCTGGTTTCTGGGATACGTGGCGTGGATCCTCGTGGGCGCGCTGCTGCGGCTGTTCGCAGACAGCATCGTCCGCATCCGTCGCAGCGAAGCGCGGAGCGCTGAGCGGGAATCCGGCGTGGGCAGCCTCTTCCTCGCCCTCATCTGGTTCACCCTGCTGTTCGCCTGCGTCGCCGCGCCGCTGGGCACGGAGGTCTCCGGCTCGTTCGGGAGCCCCGGATACGCGGGCGGTCAGCTGCGTGCGCTGCTGGGGCTCGATCCCTGGGCCGTCAGCTCACCCGCCTGGCTGCTGACAACGCAGCTGTCCTTCATCGCGGGACTGGTCGTTCTCCCCGTGCTCAGCTGGATCGTCGGAAAGGTCATGAAGAAGCGGCGCACCGCAGAGGATCCGCCGGCACAGGCCTGACCCCGCTGGACACTCCCTGCACCCCGCTCAGAGCTCCAGGAGGGACTCCAGCGCAGTCGCGAGGCCGTCCTCCTCGATGGGGCCGGCGACGAGCGTCGCGGCCTCCTTCACCACGTCGCGGGCCTGGCCCATCGCGATGCTCTGCGCGGTCCAGCCCAGCATCTCCAGGTCGTTGAGGCCGTCGCCGGCGCTGATCGTGTCCGCGTGGTCCACCTCGAGCAGCGGCGCGATGATCTCCAGACCGTGTGCCTTGCTCACCCCGTCCGGCGCGATGTCCAGCCAGTTGCTCCAGCCCACGGCGTAGGACACCCCGTGGAGACCGATCCGCTCGACCGCCTCCTGGAACTCCTCCGTGGTGCCGTTGGGCTCGCGCAGGACGATGCGGGTGGCCCGATGCGCACGCAGCTCGTCGAAGGGCACGATCTCCATCGAATCCATGTCCGCGAGCTCGTTGTCCGGGAACTCCCCACTCGCGTACCGGACGAGGTTCGCGTCCTCGACCATGTAGAGCGCGGTGGGCAGCACCTCCGACATGCGGTCGAGCGCGTCCGCCGGGTCGAAGGTCTCCGCGCGGATGACCTCCCAGCCGTGCTCCAGCTCAGGATCCAGCCGCAGGAGCACCGCTCCGTTGGAGGCCACGACGTAGCCGTGGGTGAGGTCCAGCCGGTTCGCGGTCTCCAGCGCACCGTGGGCGGACCGGCCGGTGGCGATGACGACGTGGTGGCCGGCGTCCACGGCGGCTCGCAGCACTGAACGCTGCCGCTCGGAGAGGCGGTTGTCGTAGTCGACGATCGTGCCGTCGACGTCCAGCGCGATGAGCTTGGGCCCCGCGCCGTTCTGCCCTGCCTGCCTCATGCGTACCGTGCACCCTCCGGGCCGTAGGCCGTCATTCCGCCCAGGTAGGGCCGCAGCGCCTCCGGGATGCGGACGGAGCCGTCCGCCTGCTGATGGTTCTCCAGGAGCGCGACGAGCCACCGGGTGTTCGCCGCCGTGCCGTTGAGGGTGGCGACGGGGCGTGTGCCGTCCTCCCCGCGCTCACGGATCTTGAGACGGCGGGACTGGAAGGTCGTGCAGTTCGAGGTGGAGGTGAGCTCGCGGTAGGTTCCCTGCGTGGGGATCCAGGCCTCGGTGTCGAACTTGCGGGCCGCGGAGTCGCCCAGATCGCCGGCGGCGATGTCCAGCACGCGGTAGGCGAGCTCGCACTTCGCCAGCATCTCCTCCTGGATCGCGAGCATGCGGGCGTGTTCGGCCTCGGCGTCCTCGGCCCGCACGTAGGAGAACATCTCCACCTTCTGGAACTGGTGGACGCGGAGGATGCCGCGGGTGTCCTTGCCGTAGGAGCCCGCTTCGCGGCGGTAGCACGGGGACCAGCCGGCGTAGCGCCTGGGCCCGCCGGAGAGGTCGAGGATCTCGTCCATGTGGTAGCCGGCCAGCGGCACCTCGGAGGTGCCCACGAGGAACAGGTCGTCCGCCTCGAGGCGGTACACCTCGTCCGCGTGCTCGCCCAGGAAGCCGGTGCCGCCCATGACCTCCGGCTTCACCAGGGTGGGGGTGATGGTGGCGGTGAAGCCGTGCTTCTCCACGACGTCGAGCGCCATGGTGAGCAGCGCCAGCTCCAGCCGCGCACCGAACCCCGTGAGGTAGTAGAAGCGGGCCCCGGAGACCTTGGCGCCGCGAGAGGTGTCGATCGCGCCGAGCAGCTCGCCCAGCTCCTGGTGGTCCTTGGGCTCGAAGCCGTCCGCGGAGAAGTCGCGCGGCGTGCCCTCGCGGCGCAGCTCCGCCGAATCCTCCTCGCCGCCGGCCGGAACGCCGTCGATGATGAGGTTGGGCAGCTTGCGCAGCAGCGCGTCGAAGGCGAACTCCGCCTCGTCCGCGTCCGCCTGCAGCGCCTTCACCCTGGAGGAGAGCTCCTTCGCCTGTGCCACCAGCGCGGCCTTCTCCTCGCCCTTGGCCTGGGCGACCTGCTTGCCGAAGCCCTTCTGCTCCGCGCGTGCGGCCTCGAACGCGGTGAGGGCGGAGCGGCGGGAGGCGTCCGCGGACAGGATCTCGTCGACCAGGGACTCGCTCGCCCCGCGGGCTCGCTGTGAGGCCTTGAAACGGTCCGGGTTCTCGCGCAGCTGCGTCAGGTCTATCATGGAGCCAAGCCTACAGTTCGCCGGGTACCGTTTCATCATGGTCCTCGAGCTCCACG
>NZ_JALAHB010000138.1 GCF_022712115.1 Brevibacterium sp.
CTCGGGGAGGGGCTGGGGGAATTCGGTTCCAGCCTGGGGGATCTGGGCTCCGGCCTCGGCAGCAGGCTGTCCGGTGACGGCGGTCCGGACGATGGCGGGGATGGCGGCAGCAGCCTCGGCCCTGATGCCGGCGGCCTGGGCGACGACCTGAGCGATCTGTACCGCACGATGAGGAGATGAGCGATGAGCACTGACGGCGGCACGGCAGCCGGCGCACACGGCAGCGCGGTGAACACGGGTGCGGATACTACGGGCACGGAGAGCGCGGGTGCGGAGACTCAGGAGAGCGGCACCGCAGCGGCGGCCGCCCCGCTCCCCAACTCGCTGCGCTTTCCGCATGCGGAAGCCGTCTTCGGGACCGGCGCGCACGGCGGCGAGGTCGCGCACTTCGCGGAGCCCCTGCGGGAGCAGCGGCAGCTGGCCCGCGGACAGGCGCTCGCGGACCTCTCCGCGCTGCGCATCCTCCGTCTCACCGGACCGGACCGTCTCACCTGGCTGAACTCGCTCACGACCCAGAAGATCGACCGGCTGGCGCCCGGGACGTCCACGGAGACGCTGGTGCTCTCGCCCACCGGCCACATCGAGGGCTGGCTGCGGCTCGTGGACGACGGGGAGGCGCTGTGGGCGCTCTCCGACGTGCGGACGGACGAGGCGGTGGAGTTCCTCGACCGGATGCGCTTCATGCTCCGGGTGGAGATCACGGACGTCACGGACGGCTACCAGGCGGTGGGATTCGTGGGTGCCCCGCCGGAGGATCTCGAGGCCGTCGTGGTGTGGGACGACCCGTGGCCGGCGATCGGCGAGGGATCGGCCTCCTACGCCCAGATCGACGCGGGTGCGCCGCGGGCCGCCGCGTCCCACCCCGGTGCCGCGGTGGACTTCCGGATCGCCGTCGTGGAGCGCAGCGTGCTGCGGGAGTGGCCGCATGAGGGCCTGGCCGTGGCCGGCCGCGACGCCTGGGAGGCGCTGCGGGTGGAGGCCTGGCGGCCGGGCGCACCGGAGGTGGACCATCGCGCACTCGTGGGCGAGCTCGATGTGCTGCGCACCGGCGTACACCTCGCCAAGGGCTGCTACCGGGGCCAGGAGGCGGTGGCGCGCGTGCACAACCTCGGCCAGCCGCCGCGCCGCCTCGTCTTCCTCCATCTGGACGGCTCCGGTCACGTGCTGCCGCGCGCCGGTGCGGAGGTGCGCGCGGAAGTCCGCGGTGCGCCGCGGGCGGTGGGCCACGTGACGACCCCGGCGCTCCACTGGGAGCTGGGGCCGGTCGCGCTGGCCCTGGTCAAGCGCAGCCTGGACCCGGAAGCCGCGCTGACGGTGGTGGTCGACGAGGGCGCGGGCGGGGCCGAGGGCGCCGCAGACGACGGGCGCAACGGTTCCGCCGAGGCGGAACTGGTCGCCGCGGCCCAGGAGACCATCGTCGCGGTCGCGAAGGAACGCGCGGTGACAGCTCCGCCGCGCAATGCGGACGTGGACGCACGCCGCCGCTGAGGTGGGGAGCTCGAGCCGCGCGGGCCGTGACAGAGGCCACGCCGCGCGATAGATTCGTGCCATGACTGTGCGCGAGACAGGCGGCCCGGAGCTGCCGCAGGAACGTCGGATCGTCACCGCCCTTCCGGGTCCCCGTTCGCAGGAGCTCGAGCAGCGCCGCCGCAGTGCAGTGGCTGCCGGTGTCGCATCGAGCCTCCCGGCGTACATCGTCGCTGCCGGGGGAGGGATCCTCAGGGATGCGGACGGCAATCAGCTCATCGATCTGGGCTCCGGCATCGCCGTGACGACGGTGGGCAACTCGAACCCCCGGGTGGTGGAACGGGCGAAGGAGCAGCTCGACGCGTTCACCCACACCTGCTTCATGGTGAGCCCCTATGAGGGGTACGTGGAGGTCGCGGAGGCGCTCAACCGCCTCACTCCCGGCGATCATGAGAAGCGCACCGTGCTCCTCAACTCCGGGGCCGAGGCCGTGGAGAACGCGGTGAAGATCGCCCGGGTGAGCACCGGCCGCAGCGCCGTGGTGGTGTTCGACCACGCGTACCACGGGCGCACCAACCTCACGATGGCGATGACGGCCAAGGCGGCCCCGTACAAGCGCGGCTTCGGCCCCTTCGCCGGGGAGGTCCACCGGGCACCGATGTCCTACCCCTACCGAGACGATGCCGCTGCCGGCACCAAGGTCTCCGGCGAGGACGCCGCGGCGCGCGCGACGGAGATGATCGACCGGCAGATCGGCGCGGATCAGGTCGCCGCGATCGTCATCGAGCCCATCCAGGGCGAGGGCGGCTTCATCGTCCCCGCGGAGGGCTTCCTGCCGGCGCTGGCGGAGTACTCCCGCGAGAACGGCATCGTCTTCATCGCGGACGAGGTGCAGGCCGGGTTCGGCCGGACGGGTGCCATGTTCGCCTCGGAGCACGAGGGAGTGGTGCCGGATCTCGTCGCCACCGCCAAGGGGATCGCCGGGGGTCTGCCGCTCGCGGCGGTGACCGGCCGGGCCGAGATCATGGATGCGGTGGGCCCCGGCGGGCTGGGCGGCACCTATGGCGGCAACCCCGCTGCGGTCGCGGCGGCGCTGGGCGCGATCGAAGCGTACGAACAGGACGGTCTGGTGGAGCGCGCCCGCGAGCTGGGCGAGATCCTCGTGCAGAGGTGCGAACGGCTCCGGACCCGGTTCCCGGAGGTGGGCGACATCCGCGGCCGAGGTGCCATGCAGGCGATCGAGCTCGTGCACCGGGACACGATCGAGCCGTACCCCGAGCTCGCGAAGGCCGTGGCGGGGCACGCCGCTGAGAATGCCGTGCTGGTGCTGGTCACGGGGTCGTTCGGCAACGTGCTTCGGTTCCTCCCGCCGCTCACGATCTCCGATGCGCTCCTCCACGAGGCATTCGACGTCCTCGAGGAGGCGTTCGCACAGGCGCTCGGCTGAGGGCTTCTCGATTTGCGTGTGAGGGGTGGGGTGTGTAGGTTTGTGCCTCGCTGCCGGATGCGAATCAGGCGGTAGGGGAATTGTTTGTGGATACTGAATGCGTTGCCAGGCCTGCCCGGGTTTCGGGTGGGTGTGGTGTGAGTCACGAGTCAG
>NZ_JALAHB010000139.1 GCF_022712115.1 Brevibacterium sp.
CGGTCGCTCGGCGGGCGCACGCTGGTGTTCGCCCACGCGCACTCGCTGCGCGTCCTGGCGGCGCGCTGGCTGGGCCTCGAGGTGGCCGACGGGCGGGTGTTCGCGATCGCCACGGCCACCTACTCGGTGCTCGGCGACGACCGGGGTCAGCCGGTGGTCCAGCAGTGGAACGTCCAGCAGGGCGGGCGCGCGGGCAGGGCCTAGTCTTCTGAACGTGCGCATCGACCTCCACACCCACTCGACCGCGTCGGACGGCACGGACGCGCCGGGAGAGGTCGTCGAGGCCGCGGCCGCGGCCGGGCTCGACGTCGTCGCGCTCACGGACCACGACACGACCGCCGGATGGGAGCCCGCAGCACGGGCTGCCGCGAGCCTGGACATCGGACTGCTCCGGGGGATGGAGGTGTCCTGCCGCTGGGAGGGCATCAGCGTCCACATGCTCTGCTACCTGCACAGCCCGGAGGGCGCGGAGATCACGGAGACCATCGACGAGGCCCGCCGGGCGCGAGTGGTGCGCAGCAGGACGATCGCGGAGAGGATCGCCGAGGATCACCCGATCACCTGGGAGGACGTACTGGAGATCGCGGGACCGGATGCCACGATCGGCCGCCCGCACATCGCGGACGCCCTGGTGCGCGCCGGGGTCGTCGCGGACAGGACCGAGGCGTTCGGCGCCATCCTCTCCAGCAGCGGCCGCTACTACGTGCCGCTGCCCGTCATCTCACCCCTCGACGCCGTGCGGATGATCCACGAGGCCGGCGGGGCGGCGGTGTTCGCCCACCCGCGCGCCTCCGCCCGCGGCCGCGTGGTGCCGGAGCGGGGGATGCGGGAGATCATCGCGGCGGGCCTCGACGGGCTCGAGGTCGACCACCGTGACAACCCCGCACACGAACGCGCATGGCTGCGGCGGGTGGCAGCGGACGCGGGACTGCTCGTCACCGGTTCCAGCGACTTCCACGGCACCGGCAAGCCCAATCGACTGGGGGAGAACACCACCGCTCGGGACCAGCTCCTGCGGCTGGTGGAGCGCACCGACGGAGTCCCCGCGCTGGGAGTCTGAGCTCAGGACAGGGACTCCGGGTCCCAGCCCTGTGCGGGTGCCGGTGCGCGGACGCGCCGGCGGGTGTCCGTGCCGGGAGTCCGAACTCCCGGCACGAGGTGCCGGAGCTCAGTCCTGCGCGCCGGAGTTCCCGGCGTCCTCACCGGTCAGCCGGGAGCGCCGGCGGCGCCGCTGGGAGGGGCTGGTGCCGCGGGTCTCCTGCACCACGCGGCGCGGCGCCGTCGCGGAGCCGCCCGCTGCGGCGCGGTTCCCGCGCCCGGAGGTCTCTCCCCGGGAGGGCCGGCCGTTCCGGACGCGCTCGCCGGAAGCGGCGTCCTCGCCGGAGCCGCCGCGACGGCGACGGCCGCCTCGGCTCCGGCCCGCGTCCTCGGCGGCCCGGTCCGCACTGCCGGACCCGCGCCTTCCCGCCCCGCGCTTCTCCGTCTTCCCGCCGGCTCCGGCCTCCTCGCCGGCAGAGGCCTGCTCAGCCGCTGCCACCCTGCCGCTGGGCCCTTCGCCGTCGCCGGCCCTGGCCTCGCCGCGGGTGCGCGTGCGGCGCGGGCGGTCCTCCTTCGCGGAGCGCTCACTCGAACGCTTGGAGCGCCCGCTGCCCTGCTCCCGCTCCTCGCCCGCAGCGGGCTGGCGCCGCTTCAGCCGCCCCTTGGTGCCCTGCGGGATGCCGAGCTCCTCGAACAGGTGCGTGGAGGTGGAGTAGGTCTCCTCCGGCGAGTCCAGGTCCAGGTGGAGCGCGCGGGAGATGAGCTTCCAACGGGGGAGATCGTCCCAGTCGACGAGGGTGATCGCGGTGCCGGTGCGCCCGGCGCGGCCCGTCCGGCCGATCCGGTGGACGTAGACCTTCTCGTCCTCGGGGCACTGGTAGTTGATGACATGGGTGATGTCGTCGATGTCGATGCCGCGGGCGGCCACGTCGGTGGCGACGAGCACGTCCACCCTGCCCTCGCGGAACGCGGCCAGCGCCTTCTCGCGCATCTGCTGGTTGAGATCGCCGTGGAGGGCGCGCGCGGAGAAGCCGCGATCGCGCAGCTCCTCGCCCAGCCTGTCCGCCGTGCGCTTGGTGCGGGCGAAGATGATCGTCTTGCCGCGGCCCTCGGCCTGGAGGATGCGGCCCACCATCTCCGACTTGTCCATCGCGTGGGCGCGGTAGGCGAACTGACGTGTGTCCGCATTCGTCTGGGTCTCGTCCGCCGGATCCTGCGAGCGGATGTGCGTGGGACGGGTCATGTAGCGCCGTGCCAGCGCGATCACGGCACCGGGCATCGTCGCGGAGAACAGCATGGTCTGCCGGCCGGTCGGCAGGGCCGCGACGATCCGCTCCACGTCCGGCAGGAAGCCCAGGTCCAGCATCTCGTCGGCCTCGTCGAAGACGGCCGTGCGGACCTGGTCCAGGCGCAGCACGCGCCGGCCGTGGAGGTCGAGCAGCCTGCCGGGGGTGCCCACGACCACGTCCACGCCGGCGGCCAGCGCCTCGAGCTGCGGTTCGAAGGCCTTGCCGCCGTAGATGGTGAGCACGCGCAGCGAGGGCCGCTTGCGGCTGGCGACCTCGAGGTCACCGGCCACCTGGTGCGCGAGCTCGCGTGTGGGCACGACCACGAGGGCCTGGGGGCTGCGGCCCTCGGGCTCCGGAGCGCCCTCCTCGCCGGGGGCATGGACGCGCTGGAGCAGCGGGATGCCGAAGCCCAGGGTCTTGCCCGTCCCGGTCTTCGCCTGTCCGATGATGTCCGCACCGGACAGCGCCACAGGCAGTGTCATGGCCTGGATGGGGAAGGGCGCGGTGATCCCCGCCTCCGACAGGGCCTCGACGATGGGCGGTGCCACGTCGAAGTCCGCGAAGGTCCTGGTCTCCGCCGTCGTGTTCTCTGCTGTCACGTTCTCTCCTCACGGTGCTCCATGAGGAGCACGGATATGCGTGGGCCGCCCCGCCCTGCTGGCGGGGCCGGACCCGGACGGGACCGTCGCGATCCCGTGGCGGCGCTCGTGGCCGCCGAGGCCGGCGCGGGCGGGCCCGCTCACCGGCGCGGGCGGGTCCCCTCGGGAGGAGACCCGCCCTGTCGTTCGCTCGCGGTCGGTTCCGCGCACCGGCAGGCAGCGCGCACGCTCACCGCCGGAGGAACCGATGCGGCACTCAGACTACGCCGAATCCTACGCGCCGAGTCTGCTCCTCGCCCAGTTCGACATAGGCGAGGGCCTCGGCGGGGACCATCACGCGACGGCCCTTCGTGTCGTCGAGGGTGAGGAGGGCGCCGTCGGAGAGGGCGGCCGCGACGAGCTCGCCCACCTCCTCGCGGGACCTGTCCGAGTCGAGGACGATCTCGCGGTTGGTCTGGCGCATGCCGATCTTGATCTCCACTGTGCATGTTCCTTTCGATGGCTGGGGTTTCCGGGCGGCCGAGCCGTCCCGAACACAGGTGCCCTGCGGCGGCCGGGTTCCTGCGGCGGAGTCTGCTCGCCGCGGTCGGCTCCTCGCCGGGCGGCGTGCGTACGGGGACCCAGCTTAGTCTCTCGGCGGAGCGCACACGGAGGGCCGCCCCGCCGCGAACAGGTCGAGCCCCTCGATCCCGTTCCAGATGAATGCGGTGAAGGCGTCCGCGGCCGCATCCCGGTCGATGGCGTCGTCGGCGATGACGAACCGGGTGGCGGACTCGCCGATCGTCGCGATCGTGCCGCCCACCAGGCGCGTGGTCTGCTCGTCCATGTCCGCTCCGCCGGAGACCACGCGGGCGAGCTCCCGGGCCAGCCCGCTGCGCACCTCCTCGAAGATCCGCTGTGCGGCGGGCTCGTAGGAGTAGGCGGTGTACGCGATCGTGTACTGGTCGCGGTGCTCGTCCGCGAACCGGAAGAAGGCACGGATGGTGCGGCGGATGCGGACGCGGCCGTCGCCCTCGGAGTCCAGGGCGGTCCGCAGCAGCGAATCCACGGTCTGCGTCGCGGTGCGGGCCACCGCGAGGTAGAGGTCCAGTTTGGAGTCGAAGTGCTGGTAGAGCACGGGCTTGGAGATGCCGGCGGCCTCCGCGACGTCGTCCATGGAAGCGGCGCTGTACCCGCGCTCCGCGAAGACGCGGACGGCGGAGTCTATGAGCTGAGTGCGGCGCTGCGCACGCGGCATCCTCTTGGGGGCGGTCGACATGTCCCGATGATACCCACCGGTCATCTCGGCGCCGCGAGGCGTCTCGCAGTGCGTTCCCCGCGTCCCGCCCGCGGCCCCCGTGTCCGTGCTCCGTGATGGAATGGCCGCATGAGCGATCCCCACGACATGAGCGAGCGGACGGACTCGCGTCCTGCGCACGGCGGTCCCCTCGCGGCGGCGTCCGCCGAGGTCGCGGACCTGCTCGCCGGCGGCTCCTCCGTCTGCGTCGCCGCCGTGCCCGGCAGCGGTCTGACGAACACCCTGGTGGGTGCGCACTCCCGGCTGCTGGGAGTCCACGGGCTCGTCCCGGACGACGTCCTGGTCCTCACCCCCAACCGCGCGCACGCGGATGCGCTGCGGGACAGGGTGGGCGCGGGGGAGCGCGCGGTCCGCACGGGCGCCGGCGCCCGCAGCGTCCACTCGCTGGCGTTCGGACTCGTCTCCGCGGAGACCGCCGCGACGCTGGGCGAGGCCGCGCGCTTCCTCTCCGGCGCGGACCAGGACGCCGTGCTCGGGACCCTCCTGGAGGGCTTCGAGGAGGGTCGCGTGCGCTCTCCGCGGTGGCCGGACTCCTTCAGCCCGGAGATGCGCCGCACCGCCGCCTTCCGGGACCAGCTGCGGGAAGCGCTGGACGCGGTGCTGGTGCGCGGGGTCACCCCGGTGGAGGCGGAGGCCGCCGCCCGGGAGACCGGCCGCGGCGAATGGCTCGCGCTCGCCCAGGTGCTCCAGGACTACCGGGACCAGCTCTCGTTCCCCGGGTACGGCGGAGTGGACACCTCCGGGGTTCTCGCGGACGCCGCCGCGATCATCCGCGGACAGGCGGAGGCCGGTGCCGTCGCCGGGAGCGCCTGGACGTTCTCCGCGGAGCGGATCCCCCGCTGCGTCCTCGTCGACGCCGCCCAGGACGTCCCGGACGCCGCGGCGGACATGCTCGCAGGACTCACGCGCCTGGGCTGCGCGGTCGCGGTGTTCGGCTCGCCGGACTCCTCCACGCAGGGCTTCCGCGGTGCCGGCGGGCTCGTGGCGGACTGGGCGCGCGCACTGCGGACCGGGCAGGTACCCGGGCGCACCCTCGTGCTGCCGGCGCAGTGGCCCGGCGCACGCGGCACCGGACCGGTCCGGGACCTCGCCGTCGCCCTCTCGCGGAGGCTGTCCGCCGCGCTCGGCCTCGGGCACGTGCCGGGACCGGGGCATGCGTCCGAGGGCGCCGCGGAGCCGCCCGCGCGCTCCGGGCTGAGCGTCGTCACCCACTCCTCGGCGGCGGAGCGGACGCGGCACGTCGCCCGTCTCGTCCGGACCTGGCACCACGACGAGGATGTGGCGTTCTCGGACATCGCGGTCATCGCCCGCACGAGTGGCACCGCCGTGAGCCTGCGCTCCGAGCTGGGCGCGCTGGGGCTGCCCGTGGAGTCGACGGACCTCCCCCTGGCCGTGGATCCCGCGACGATGCCGCTCCTGCGGCTGCTGACGGCGGACTCCGCGCTCCCGGAGGAACGGGCGGCGCTGCTGCGCCTGCTCCTCACCGGCGTCTACGGCGGGGTGGACGCGCTCGCGCTGCGGGGGATGGAGAGGGAAGCGGTGCGCGCGCTCCGCGGTGTGGGCCTGGAGCCGGGGGACGACCCCCTGCTCACCTGGGCGGAGGCGTCCGGCGGCAGCCCGCTCCCGGCCCCGCTCGTGCGCGCGGCGCAGATGGTGGGGAAGGGCGCGGAGGTCCGCGCGGACTCCCCGCACGCCGCTCTCTGGCAGCTGTGGGAGTGCTCCGCCGTGGCCGAGGGCTGGCGCCGTGAGGTGCTGCGCGATCCCCGCTCGCCGCTGCGCGAGAGGCTGGACGCCGTGGTGCGGCTGTTCGCACTGGCGAAGAAGCTGGAGGACACCGTGGGGCTCCAGGCGGAGGCCTTCGCCTCCCGCGTGCTCGAACAGACCTACGCACAGGACTCCCTCAGCCGCACGGACGCACTCGATCTCCTCACCGTCGATTCCCCGGCGGGAGTCTCGCACCGTTCCTTCTCCCGCGTGGTCGTGGTCGACGTGGACGAGGGCCACTGGCCCAACCCGCGGATCCGCCGCAACGCCTTCAACCCCGCGGACCTCCTCGCGCATCTGCGGGATCCCGCGGCGGCGGAGCAGGAGTACGCCCCCGGCGAGGCGCTCAAGGAGGCGCGCCGCCGGACCATCCGCGACGAGGGCGGGCTCTTCCTCGCCGCCGTGAGCCGGGCGCGCGACGAGCTCGTGGTCTGTGCGCTGGACGACGGCGAGACGAGCCCCAGCGCGTTCCACCACCTCGCAGGCGAGCACGCGGGCGGCACGGTCACCGGCCAGGGACGGGCCGCGGCGGCGGAACCCGAGGCTCCGGAGGAGACGGCCGCCGCTGACCTCGTCCCCGCCCGTCTGCGCGACATCGCGGGGCTCGCCCGGCAGGGGCTGCTGACGGAGGAGGAGCCGGAGGAGTGGGCGCGGCTGGTGGCCGCGCTCGCCGCCGCCGGTCTGCGCGAGGCGGATCCCGGCGCCTGGAGCACCTGGTACGAGCCGTCCTCGGCGGCGCCCTCGCGGACGGCGGAGGAGCGCCTGCGCATCCGGCCCTCGCAGGTGGAGGCGTTCGCCACCTGCCCCCTGCAGTGGTTCCTCACCGACAGCGGCGGCCGGCCGGGGGAGACGGTGACGGCCGCCTCGTTCGGCACCGCGATGCACCAGGTGGCGGAGCACCACACGGAGCCGGACCGCGCGGCCATGCTCGCGGAGTTCGAGGAGGCCTTCGACTATGCGCTCCTCGGCTCCGAATGGGAACGGGACCGGACGCGGCGGGACGCGGAGACGATGGTCGACGCGCTCATCGACTACCTCCGGTACAGCCGGGAGGACATGGCCGCTCGAGCGGCCGCACTGCAGGAGGCGACAGGAGCACCTGCGGAGGTGGACGTCCTCACGGAGGCACAGGTGAGCGCGGCGTCCCCGGCCGGCTCCCGCGGCGGGCCGTGGCGCATCTCCGGTCGCGCGGACCGGCTGGAGCGCGTGGGCGCCACCGTCCGCGTCATCGACTTCAAGACGGGCAGGGTCCAGCCGTCCTACCAGGAAGCGGAGGAGAACCCCCAGCTGGCGGTCTACCAGTACGCGCTGGCGGAGGGGGAGGCGATCGTCGCCCCCGCGTCCGCAGAGCCCTCGGCACAGGCAGAGCCCGCGGCACCGGGAGCGCACTCCGCCGGAGAGCCCCTCCGTCTGCGCGGTCTGGAGCCCGCGGGCGGCGCGCGCGGCCACCTCGGCCGGGGGACGGGCACGGGGAAGGGCGGGCTGCCCGCCACGGTGCGGACGCAGTCCGCGATGGACCGGCGGACGGAGAGCGGGGCGCGGATGCACGCGGACACGTACGAGCTCATCGACGCGGCTGCCGCCGGCATGCGCGCGGCACAGTTCCCGGCGACCCCGGGACGCCACTGCGAGCACTGCCCCGTGCGGTCCTCCTGCCCGGCGATGACGACACTCACAGCGGACGGAGATCAGGGATGAGCGCGCACCGCATCAGCGCAGTGGAGTTGGCGGACCTGCTGGGGACGAACCGCCCCACCCCGGAGCAGCAGCGAATCATCGAGTCCCCGCTGGAGTCCGCCGTCGTCATCGCCGGCGCCGGATCGGGCAAGACCACCGTCATCTCCCTGCGCGTCGTCTGGCTCGTGGCCAACGGTCTCGTCGCACCGGACAGGGTGCTGGGCCTCACCTTCACGCGCAAGGCCGTGGGGGAGCTCAACGAGCGGGTGCGCGCCATGCTCGCCCGCTACCGCCGTGCCGCAGCCGCGGCGGGTGACCGCACGCAGCGCGCACAGGAGCTGCCCGGACTGGACCTGCCCGTCATCTCGACGTACAACTCCTACGCCGCCTCGCTGGTGGGCGACTACGGGATGGAGATCGGCCTCGAGGGCGGCGACGGCGTGCTCGACGCCGCAGCGCGCCGGGAACTGGTGGACGGCGTGCTGGACGCCGCGACCTCGGCGGCCGTGGTCCCGGAGAAGGCGCGGTCCACCATGGCGGCGTGGATGACCCAGCTGCTGGGGGAGATGGGCGAGCACCTCGTGTCGTTCGACGACATCGCCGCCGTCCTCGACTCCTCCGTCGAGGCGCTGTGCACACCGGAGTTCCTGCGGGGGCTGGCGAAGGCCGTGCGTCTGCGCCGCAGCGGCGAATACGCGGACAAGGAGGCGAAGAGGCAGTTCTCCGCACAGCTCACGGAGGCCGCGGACGCGCTGGAGGCAGTAGGCCGCGGCCCCGGCCGGGCAGAGGCGCTCGCGCTGGCACGGCCGCTGGTGGTGGCGCACGAGCAGAAGATCGTCCCCCAGCTGGAGGCGAAGCGACGGATCCTCGGACTGGCGCGGAGCTTCGCGGAGGTCAAGCGTGCGGACGGGGGCATGGAGTTCTCCGACCAGGTGGCATTCGCCCACCGGATCATGACCGGTTCGGAGGCCGCCCTGGACACGGAGCGGTCGCGCTGGGACGTCATCCTCCTCGACGAGTACCAGGACACCTCCTATTCGCAGCTGCTGCTCCTGCGCACACTGTTCCGCCGTGCCCCCGTCATGGCGGTGGGGGACCCGCGGCAGGCGATCTACGGCTGGCGGGGGGCGAGTGCGGACAACATCACCTCCTTCTCCGGCTCCTTCCGCGGTCCCGGGGACCGGCCGGCGGCCAAGTACGGGCTCATGACCTCGTGGCGCAACGACGAGGCGATCCTCGCCGCGGCCAACCGGATCGCACTGGGACTGGACAGCGAAGACGAGCGCACAGGTCTCTCCGCACGGCCGCAGGCCGGACCGGGCGCGGTCGAGGTCTCACTCACCTCCCAGGCGGTGGACCCGGGCATCCCCGCGTCGTCGGAGACCGAACCGTCGCCCTCCCAGCTCTCGGAGCTCGTCGCCTGGGTGCTGCGGGTGCGGGAGGAGCTCACGCGGGAGGCACGCCGCGAGGCGGAGGAGAAGGGCCTGGCCGCGCCGGAGGAGCCCTCCGTGGCGGTCCTCTGCCGGACGCGCGCCGGCTTCGGGCACATCGCCGCGGCACTGGAGGACGCAGGGCTGCCGGTCGAGGCGGTGGGCGTCCGCGGCCTCCTCGAGGATCCCTTCGTCGCGGACGCCCTCGCCGCGCTCGAGGTGCTGGTGGACCCGGACGCGGGCAATGTCCTCATGCGTCTGCTCACCGGCCGGATGCTGCGACTGGGTGCGGCGGACGTGCGCGCCTTCGCGGAGTTCGTGCGCACACGGGCGGTGGCGATGCCGGACCCTCAGCGCCCCGGGGAGGAGATCGCTGAGGGGATCGGCGTGGTCGAGGGCCTCGACGAGCTCCTCCATGTGCAGGAGCCCCCGGTGCGCTCCGCGGAGGCCGCCGGCGGAGAGGCGGACTCCGGCGTCCTGCTCAGCCCGGAGGCGCACCGGCGGCTGATCCGGCTCGCCCGGAGCCTGCGCCGGCTGCGGGGCGCAGACGTCACGCTCACCGGGCTGCTGCGGGCGATCGTGCGCGAACTCGGCATCGATACGGAGATCGCCGCCCTGCCCCCGGCGCACGAGCGGGTGCACGCGCGTCAGGTCGACGGCTTCCTCGGGGTGGTGGGCGGCTTCGTCGCGCAGCATCCCGCGGGCAGTCCCCGGGAGTTCCTGCGCTGGCTGCGCGTCATGGAGGAGGCCGAGGACCTGGGCGAGACCACGGCGGAGCCCGCTCCGGGGGCGGTGACGATCATGACGATCCACGCCTCGAAGGGCCTGGAGTTCGACGCGGTCGCCGTACCGTTCATGCACGACGGCGGACTGCCCAGCGGGAGGAGGACCAAGGCCGGATGGCTCTCCGGAGGTGCGCTGCCCTACCCCCTGCGGGGGGACCGGACGAAGCTCCCGGACTTCGACCTGAGGACCATGGAGCTGGAGTCCCCCAAGGACTTCGAGGAGCGGCTGAAGGACGACGGGCCCGTGGGCGCGGCGCTGGAGGCCCACCATCGCAGGGAGGAGCGCCGCCTGGCCTATGTCGCGCTCACCCGTGCCAGGAAGCGCCTGTTCGTCTCCGCCTCCCGCTACACGCTCGGCCGGACGCGGCCGGTGGAGGACTTCCCCTTCCTCTCTGAGGTCGCCGAATGCCTGGGCGTCGCGCTCCCGGAGCTGCCGGAGGCTGACCCGGTCGCGGAGGAAGCCGCGGCCGCGGCGCTCTGGCCGTCCGCGGATCCGGAGGCGCTGGTGAGGCAGCGGGCGGAGCGTCTCGACCTCCTCCGCCGGGTGCAGGCCTCCGTCCCGTCGCTCGGCGAGCTGGCGCGGAGCGCCGAGTCCCCGCGGGTGCGCGCCCTGGCGGTGCGCGCGCACCAGCTGCTCGAGGAGGAGGAGCGCGCGGCCTCGCCGCTGGCGCTGCCCGCCCGCCTCTCCGCCACCGCCATGGTGGGGCTCAGCACGGACGCGGCCGGCTGGTGGGCCGATCGGCTCCGGCCCATGCCCGAGGCACCGAGCACCGGCGCGGAGCTGGGCACCGCCTTCCACGCCTGGGTGGAGCAGCACTACGGGCAGGCCGTGCTGCTCGACGTGGAGGCCGGCGAGAGCGGCGCGCGTCTGCCCCCGGCGGCGCAGATGACCCTCGCGCGCCTGCAGGAGACCTTCCTGAGGTCCGCGTACTCCGAGGAGTCGCCCGCGGCGGTGGAGCTGTCCTTCGAGCTGGTGCTGGAGCGCAGGAACGGCGGTGGGGCACTGCACGTCCCCGGCAAGATTGACGCGGTCTTCCGCACTGCCGGCGGCGTCCGGATCGTCGACTGGAAGACCGGCAGGAAACCTGCGGACCCGGAACGGCTGCGCCACATGGAGCTGCAGCTGGCCGTCTACCGGGCCGCGCTCCTGCGGATGCCCGCATTCGCCGATGCCCCGCGCGTGGACGCGGAGTTCTACTTCGTGGGCTCGGACGAGGTGTGGCGGGCGGAGCGGCTCATGGACGAG
>NZ_JALAHB010000140.1 GCF_022712115.1 Brevibacterium sp.
ACCCCTCGGCCTCGAGCGCGGCGAGCGCGGCGCGCACGGTCGTGCGGCTGACTCCCCGCTCCTCGGCCAGCTCGCGCTCGGACGGCAGTCGCGAACCCACGTGAAGCACACCGCGGAGGACTGCGCTCCGGAGGTCGTCCGCCACCCGTTGGGACCCGAGCGACCGCCCGGCCTCGGCGCCGATCTCGGAACCGCGCATCGCCACCCCTTTCCGTTTTCCTTCAATGGTAGTACCTTAAGTGACGGAAGTGCAGAGACACGGAAGCCCGGGGAGCCGAAGCAGCACGGAACGCGCGACGCGGCCGGCCGGCGACCGATGAGCAGGAGGAGACACGTGGGATTCGGACTGACAGAGGCCCAGGAGGAGATCGCGCAGGCGGCCCGGGAGATCGTGGCGCCGTTCGATGACGAGTACTGGTCGGACAAGGACGCGTCCAAGGAGTTCCCGCGGGAGTTCTACGACCACCTCGCCGCGCACGGCTGGCTGGGCATCACGACCCCCGAGGAGTACGGCGGCGGGGGCATGGGCATCACCGAGGCCACCCTGCTGCTGGAGGCGATCGCCGCCGGCGGCGGTGCGATGAATGCCGCCAGCTCGGTGCACATGACGATCTTCGGCATGCATCCGGTGATCGTCCACGGCTCGGAGGAGCTGCGGAAGGAGAACCTCCCCCGGGTGACCTCGGGCGACCTCCATGTGTGCTTCGGCGTGACGGAGCCGGACGCGGGCCTGGACACCACGCGGATCTCCACCTTCGCCCGTCGCCGCGGGGACGACTACGTGGTCAGCGGCCGCAAGGTCTGGATCTCCAAGGCGGTGGAGTCGGAGAAGATCCTGCTGCTCACCCGCACCACGCCGCGCGAGGAGGTGGAGCGGCCCACCGACGGCCTCACCCTGTTCTTCACGGATCTCGACCGGAAGCACGTCGACATCCGCCCCATCCGCAAGATCGGCCGCAACGCCGTCACCTCCAACGAACTCGTCATCGACGACCTCGTGGTCCCCGCCGCGCACCGCGTGGGCGAGGAGGGCAAGGGCTTCAAGTACATCCTCGACGGGCTCAACCCGGAGCGCATGCTCATCGCGGCGGAGGCGCTGGGGATCGGCCGGGCGGCGCTGGCGAAGGCCACGGCCTATGCGAAGGAGCGCGTGGTGTTCGACCGGCCCATCGGCATGAACCAGGGACTGCAGTTCCCGCTCGCGGACTCGCTCGCCAAGCTGGATGCGGCGGAGCTGGCCCTGCGGAAGGCGACCTGGACCTATGACCAGGGCCTGCCCAGCGGCCGTGAGGCCAACACGGCCAAGTACCTCTGCGCCGAGGCCGGGGTGGACGCCGCGGACCGCGCACTCCAGGTGCACGGCGGCATGGGCTACTCGGAGGAGTACCACGTGGGCCGCTACCTCCGGGAGGTGCGCCTCATGAAGATCGCGCCGGTGAGCCAGGAGATGGTGCTCAACTTCCTCGGCACCAAGGTGCTCGGGCTGCCCCGCTCCTACTGAGCCCCTCCGCATCGCAAAGGCTCGGGCGCCTCACGCAATTGCGTGAGGCGCCCGAGCCTTCGTGCTTGGTCAGGACTGCGCTGCGGCCTGCCTCTCCGCGATCTCCACGACGTTGACCAGCAGCATGGCGCGCGTCATGGGTCCCACGCCTCCCGGGTTCGGGGTGTAGTACGCGGCGTGTGCACGAGCGGCCCTGTCGATGTCGCCCACGACCTTGGACTTCCCCGTCTCCGGATCCGTCTCCCGGGAGACGCCCACGTCCACGAGGACCGCTCCGGGCTTCACCATGTCCGCCGTGACGATGCCCGCCTGACCGGCCGCCGCGACGATGACATCGGCCTGCTTCTCCAGCTCCGGCAGGTTCTGCGTGCCGGTGTGCGTGAGCGTGACGGTGGCGTTGACGTCCTTGCGCGTGAGCAGCAGGCCGATGGGCCGGCCCACCGTCACGCCGCGGCCGAGGACGACGACGTGCTTGCCGTCGAGCTCCACGCCGTGGCGCGAGAGCAGCTCGACGATCCCGTGCGGCGTGCACGGCAGCGGGGTGTCGATCTCCTCGCGGATCCGCAGCACCAGGCTGCCCAGGTTCTGCGGGTGGAGGCCGTCCGCGTCCTTGGCCGGATCGATGAGACCCAGCACGCGGTTCTCGTCAATGCCCTTGGGAAGCGGCAGCTGGACGATGTAGCCGGTGCACTCGGGGTTCTCGTTGAGGCGCTGCACAGCCGCCTCGATGTCCTCCTGCGTGGCCGTGGCCGGCAGGTCCTCACGGATGGAGGCGATGCCGATCTCCGCGCAGTCGCGGTGCTTGCCCGCCACATACCACTGCGAGCCGGGGTCCTCCCCCACCAGCAGCGTGCCCAGCCCCGCGCGCACGCCCTTCTCCCCGAGCGCCTGCACGCGCGCGGCGAGCTCGGCCTTGATCGCGGCGGCGGTGGCCTTGCCGTCGAGCTTCACGGCGCCGCCGTCCGCTGCGGCTCCCTCCGCCGAGGCCGCAGCCGGCGCCTCGGGCACGTTCTGCTCCTGCGCCATCAGTACTGCTCCAGACCTTCGTAGAGCGGGAAGCCGTCCGTGAGCGTGAGGACCCGGGCGCGCAGCGCCTGCGCGTCGGCACCGGGCTTGAGCGCCTGGGCGATGATGTCCGCGACCTCGGTGAACTCCTCCGGCCCGAACCCGCGGGAGGCGAGCGCCGGGGTGCCGATCCGCAGCCCGGAGGTGACCATCGGCGGCCGGGGATCGAACGGGACGGAGTTCCGGTTGACGGTGATGCCCACCTCGTGGAGGAGGTCCTCGGCCTGCTGGCCGTCGAGCGGCGAGTTGCGCAGGTCGACGAGGACGAGGTGCACGTCGGTGCCGCCGGTGAGCACCTGGACACCGGCCTCGGCGACGTCGGCCTCCTGGAGCCTGTCCGCGAGGATGCGGGCGCCCTCGAGCGTGCGCTCCTGCTTGGCCCTGAACTCCGCCTCCGCCGCGAGCTTGAAGGCCACGGCCTTGGCCGCGACCACGTGCATGAGCGGTCCGCCCTGCTGGCCGGGGAACACCGCGGAGTTGAGCTTCTTCGCGTTCGCCTCGTCACGCGAGAGGATGAAGCCGGAGCGGGGTCCGCCGATCGTCTTGTGCACCGTGGAGGAGACCACGTCTGCGATCGGGACGGGGTTGGGGTGCAGGCCGGCGGCCACGAGACCCGCGAAGTGCGCCATGTCGACCCACAGGGTCGCGCCCACCTCGTCCGCGATGGAGCGGAACGCCTCGAAGTCCAGCTGGCGGGGGTACGCGGACCAGCCGGCCACGATGACCTTGGGGCGGTGCTCGAGTGCGCGCTTGCGGACCACGTCCATGTCGATCCGGTGGGTGGCGGGGTCCACCTCGTAGGAGGCCACGTCGTAGAGGCGTCCGGAGAAGTTGATCTTCATGCCGTGCGTGAGGTGGCCGCCGTGCGCCAGCTCGAGTCCGAGCATCTTGTCCCCGGCGCGCGCGAAGGCGTGCATGACGGCAGCGTTCGCGGAGGCACCGGAATGGGGCTGCACGTTCGCATAGGCGGCCCCGAACAGGCTCTTGGCGCGCTCGATCGCGAGGTTCTCCGCGACGTCGACGTACTCGCAGCCGCCGTAGTAGCGGCGACCGGGGTAGCCCTCCGCGTACTTGTTGGTCAGCACGGAGCCCTGCACCTGCAGGACGGAGCGGGGCACGAAGTTCTCCGAGGCGATCATCTCGAGCGTGCCGCGCTGGCGTCCCAGCTCCTGGTCGAGGACCTGTGCGATCTCCGGATCGATGTCGGCGAGGCCTGCGTTCAGCGCAGACGGAGCGTCGGTCATATGGGCACTCTCCTGGGGTGAGCAGTGGAATCGGTGAGCGTGGCGGCCCGTACTCCGCCTGTGGCTAGGTTAACAGCGAATCGCCCTGATATATCAGTCTATTCCCCAGATCTCATGTGCTGAGAAGGCCGACCTCCCCGGCGGCAGCACGCCCGGTCCTGCCGCGGGCACGCCCGGCCCCCGCTGCGGACGCGCGTCACGTGCACGCTGAGCCTGCCGCGCACGCTCGCGCTCGTGGCGCGAGCGCGTGCTCAGTCCGCTCAGCGCATCTGCACGGGGTCGGCCACTCCCGCCGCGGGACGGGAGCGCGCGAGGACGGACAGCACCGCCGCGACCACGCACAGTGCGGCTCCTCCCCAGAACGCGTAGGAGTAGGTGCCGAACACGTCACGGATCACTCCCGCCCCCAGAGCGGCCACCGCCGCACCGATCTGATGTGCGGCGAACACCCAGCCGAACACGATGGTGCCGCGATCGCCGAAGACCTGCCGGCACAGCGCCGCGGTGGGCGGGACCGTCGCGACCCAGTCGAGGCCGTAGATGACGACAAAGACGACGATGCTGGGGCTGACCTCGTGCGAGAGCAGCCACGGCAGCAGAAGCAGGCTGAGTCCGCGGAAGGTGTAGTAGATCGCCAGCAGCTTCCGGGAGTCGAACCTGTCCGTGAGCCACCCGGACACCACGGTGCCGGCGATGTCGAAGACGCCCACGGCCGCCAGCAGGCTCGCCGCCGCAGTGGTGGACATCCCGTGGTCGTGGGCGGAGGGGATGAAGTGGATGCCGATGAGGCCGTTCGTCGTGGCGCCGCAGATGGCGAAGGCGAGCGCCAGCGCCCAGAACGCGCGATGCCTCACGGCGAAGGCCAGGCCCTCCAGCGCCCGTCCGACCGCGCCGCCCGCCGCGCGTTCGAGCGCCTCATAGCTCGCCGGCTCCGCACCGTACGGGAGAACTCCGCGGTCCTCCGGGTAGTCGCGCATCACCAGCCAGACGAAGGGGATGACGAGGAGCGCGGCGCCGGCGATGACGAAGGAGGCGGGCCTCCAGCCCACGTTCTCCGCGAGGGCCGCCACCGGCGGCAGGATCACCAGCTGTCCGGTCGCGGAGCCGGCGGTGAGGATCCCCATGACCAGGCCTCGGCGGCGGACGAACCAGCGGTGGGCGACAGTGGCGGCGAGCACCAGGGCCATCGCACCCGTGCCGAACCCGATGAGCAGGCCCCAGAACACGATGAGCTGCCACGAGGCCGTCATGACGACGCTGCCGCCCGCCCCCAGCGCCACCAGACCCAGTGCCGCGGAGATGACCTGGCGGATGCCGAAGCGGTCCATGAGCGCTGCGGCGAAGGGGGCGACGAGTCCGAAGAGGAGCAGGTTGATGCTCACCGCCAGGGACATGGTCCCCATCGACCAGCCGAACTCCTCGTGGAGCGGCACCATGAGCGCACCGGGTGCCGCACGGAAGCCGGCCGCTCCGATGAGCGCGAGGAACGCCACCGCCGCCACCCACCATGCGGGGTGGATGCGACTCCCGCGCGGGGCGCCTGCTGAAGCGGGAATGCCGGAGGAGGTGCGCATCGCCGTCGCTTTCTTCAAGAAAGTATTACCCTGGGAGAGTACGTGGAACCGAGGCGGAAGGGAAGCCATGCCGCTGCGATCCGACTGGTCCGAGGCGCTGTGCCCCGTCCAGCGCGCCCTGGAGGTCGTGGGGGACCCGTGGGTCCTGCTCATCGTCCGCAACGTGCTCCACGGCAACGGGCGCTTCGAGGCGCTGCGCGCGAGCCTGGGGATCTCCGAGGCGGTGCTGAGCCGGCGCCTGCACGGCATGGTGGAGGCAGGCCTGCTCACGCGGGCGGAGTACTCCAGCGGCAACCGCACGCGGTGGGGCTATGCCGCGACCGAGGCCGCCGCCGAGCTCCTGCCCATCCTGCAGCAGCTCGCCCTGTGGGGTGAGAAGCACACTCCCCTGCCCGCCGCGGGGGCGCACATGGCGATGGTCCACGAGACCTGCGGGAGCGAGACCCGGCAGGGTCAGATCTGCAGCACCTGCGGGGAGGCCATGGCGAGCGAGGAGATGATCTGGGTCAAACCGTGGAAGGGTTCCCGCGATCACCTGGTGGGTCCCGGCGTCGTCGTTCCCGGTTGAGAGCGAGCCGGCCCGCCGGCCTCCTGCCCGCCGACGGGTGCGATGACGAGGGCGGCGCTCACGAGGAGCACGGCGGTGATGCCGGTGACGGCCCAGAGCGCCTCCGGACCGAGCTCCGCGCCGTTCGCCGCAAGGTTGACGGCGGTGAACGGCAGAGCGTGCGCGAACACGGCCGGCCAGACGCACGCCCACCGTGCGGCGAGAGCGGAGAGGAACAGGCTCAGCGGCGGCAGGGCCGCTGTGAGGGCGACCGCGGTGGAGGGTTCGACGGAGCCCTCCGCCGCATAGGCCCAGTGGAGCGGGATGTGGAACGCCGTCCATGCGACTGCGACGAGGACGGCCGAGCCCCAGAACCCCAGCGGTGAGAGCACGGCGGGCAGATGCCAGCGCCAGACGACCTCCTCCCCCAGCGTGCTCATGGCGAAGACCACGGAGACGGGGACCATCATGAGCAGCGCGGGCACGAGCGCGGCCGCCGGCTGGACCCGGATGGCGCCCAGGGACTGGCTGAGGGCGGCGGCGAGGAGATAGACGCCGGTGAGCAGCAGCATCGCCAGCACACTCGTCCCGACGATGTGGAGCAGCGGTCGCCTGCGAGCCGGCCACAGCCCCCACCAGCGCACGAGTTCCCGTCCGAGGCCGGCCGCACCGAACCGCCGGCCGCCACCGGGTTCAGGCCTCGCCGGCGGTGCAGAGGCCCGCGGATCCCGGAATCCGGCGTTCGCGCCACCCGCGTCCGCGACCGCGTCGCCCATACCCCTCGGCCTCTGCGGGCCGCACAGGAGGGCGATCACTCCGAGCGAGACGAGGGCGGGTATCCAGCGACCGAACAGGACCGCGCCCGTCGGCACGGGCGTATCCGTGAGGACGAACCCCACGCAGACCAGTCCGAGCCCGGCGAGCGAGCCCCCGGCCAGGAGCAGCGCAGCCGTGGCCCGCACGCCGAGGCCGCCCGCGGCGGGGAGCGCGGAGGCGAGGTGCGGGGCCCGGCCTGCGGTGGACGGAAGCTCGGCTGCTGTGCTCATGGCTCCACGCTATGAGCGAGCATGCGGCTCGCTCACTGGAGACGTCCAGAAACCGCATGGGGGTTTTCCCCACCTCGCACAGGCGGCTTCCATCAGGCGCAGTGCCTCCACCGGGCGCGGAGCACCCGGACAGCGGCCCGCTTCCCACGCCGCGCCCATACCCTCGGACACGACGGAGGGGCTGCTCCCGCTCAGTCCCAGGTGCGGCGGTCGACGATGAGCTCGTCGCCCTCCCACGCCTCGACTGCACGCACCTCGGCCCGGAACCGCAGCTGCGTCCGGATGCGCTCCGCGACCTCCGCCAGCACGGCCTCGGCGGACTCCGCGTCTCCCGCGGCCGGCACGGCCTCACAGACCACGGCATCCCTGTGCTGCTCCCGGTCGATGACGAACCGCAGGGCCGCCACCCTCGGCAGGCTGCTCACCACGGTCCTGATCTGCGCGGGGTGCAGGAACATGCCGCGCACCTTCACGGCCTGCCCCACACGACCCAGCACCCCGACCAGCCGTCGCCTCCCGGCGGAGTCCGTCATCGGCGCACCCGAGTCATCGAGCACCCACGCCGAGAGATCCCCCGTTCCGAATCTCACGAGGGGTGCCGTCTCCCGCACGAGGCTGACGCCCACTTCCCCCTCCCCCGCATCCCGCGGCTCGCCGGTGCGGATCCCGCAGACGGCGACGACGATCCCCGCGCCCTGCACCATCCCCGGACCCTCGCCGTCCTCGTAGGAGATCAGCCCGGCCTCGGCGGAGCCGTACGCCATGCGGACGATGGGCACGCAGCGTTCGAGCTCCGCACGCAGGCTGGGTGGCAGCGGTTCCGCGGTGACCAGTGCGAACTCCACCGGGAAGTCCTCCTCCGTCCCACCGGTGGACAGATGCAGGTCGATGAGCGCCTTGAGATAGCTGGGCAGACCCACGTAGCCGCGCACCTGCAGATCACGGATCGCGTCCACCTGCAGCTGCTGGCTGCCGATGCCTGCGGGCACGACGGTGGCCCCGAACGCAGTGATCGCCTCGTCGAACATGGCCCCCGCCGGCGACAGGTGATAGCCGAAGCAGTTGATGACCACGTCTCCTGCTCGCATGCCGGCCGAGGCCAGAGCCTCGCCCCAGCGCCAGGGATCCTCCCCTGCCGGCTGGGCCTCGTAGATGGGGCCCGGCGACTGGAAGATCCGCGCGGGTGCGGGGCCGGAGAGGACGTGGGAGCGTTGGGCCACCATCTCGTCCTTGCTCTGCACCGGCAATGCGTCGAGGTCGGCAGGACTGCGGACCTCCTCCGTGCGCACACCCGCCGCGTCCAGGCGCGCGCGCAGGCCGGGATCGGCGGCCGCTCGGGCGAACGCAGATGCGAAGTCCCCCGTGGTCGCTGCAGCATGATCGACGTGCATCGCTCCTCCTTCTCACAGCCAGCGCTTGCGGCGCTTGTAGTGCTTCACATCGCGGTAGCTCTTCGTGGAGTCGCCGCCGCCGATCCCCAGGTAGAACTCCTTGACGTCCGGATTCTCCGCCAGGGCGGCAGCCGAGTCCTCGAGCATGATGCGGCCCTGCTCCATGATGTAGCCGTGGTGGGCCACGGACAGTGCTGTCCGGGCGTTCTGCTCGATCACCAGCACCGTCAGCCCGGTCTCCGCATTGAGCCGGGCGATGGTCGCGAAGATCTCCTCGACCAGCAGCGGGGCGAGGCCCAGCGAGGGCTCGTCCAGCATGAGCAGTCTGGGGCCGGCCATGAGCGCACGGCCTATCGCCAGCATCTGCTGCTCGCCGCCGGAGAGGAACCCGGCGGTGCGGGTGCGCATGTCCGCCAGCTTGGGGAAGAAGTCGTAGACGAAGTCCAGGGTCTGCTTGGCCTCCCCCGCCTTCGTGTACCCTCCCGCCAGCAGATTGTCCGCGACGGTGAGATGCGGGAACACATGCCGGCCCTCCATGCAGAGGCTCATGCCGTTGCGCACCCGCTCCGGCGCGTCCATGCGCGTGATGTCCTGCCCTCCGAAGACCACCGAACCGCTCGTGACCTCGCCCTGTTCGCTGGGCAGCAGGCCGGAGAGCGCCTTGAGGGTGGTCGACTTGCCTGCGCCGTTGGAGCCCAGGAGAGCCACGATGCTGCCTTCCGGCACCGTGAGCGAGAGCCCGCGGAGCACTAGGATGACCTCGTCGTAGATGACCTCGATGTTGTTGACGCTCAGGAGCGGATCAGGAGTTCCCCTGGCCGCGCTCGCCGGCGCATGCTCCGCTGTCGCCGGGGTCATGGCGTCGCGCCTGCTTCCACCTCGCTGAGCACGCCGTCCTTGATCTCGTAGATGTTCGAGGCCACCGTGCCGCGATGGGAGTCCGCCGAGAACTCCACGGTGCCGTCGCCCAGCACTCCGCCGGTGTCGATGGCCCCCATGCTCTCCAGCGATTCGCGGATCGCCGCACCCGTGAGGTCCTCGCCCGCCTCGAGGGTGTGGGCGATGCCCTCGGCCATGACGTGCATGGCGTACCAGCCCTGTACGAAGCTCACGCCCGCGGCGGAGGGGTCCGTGCCGTTCTCCTCGAGATAGGCCGTGATCTCCGCGTGCCCCGGCTTCTCCGCGGAGAGCGGAGCGATGGGCTGCACCGCCATGTGCCCCTCAGCCGCGTCTCCGGCCGAGGTGGCGAACAGCTCATTGCCGCACCAGTTGAGGCAGACGATCTTCTGGTCGCCGCCCTGGGCGGCGAGGTCGCGGGCCAGGTGCGCCGCAGGGCTCGCCACGTTCTGGATGACGATGTACTCCGCCCCGGCGGCGTCCACCTGGCTGAGCACCCCGGCGAAGTTGGTGGTTCCCGCCGGCATGGCGTGGGAGACGTAGTCGATGTCCAGGCCCTGTTCGTCCACCCACGCTTCGCCGTCGCCCACCGGTGAGGTGCCGAACGGGGAGTCGTGATGCAGCACGGCCACGCTGGTGGGCCCGCCGGCGTCCTCGGCGATCCAGTTCAGCGCCACACGCATCTGGTCCGAATAGGTGGGTGCGATGAGGAAGTTGTAGGGCGACTCCTCAGGATCCGTGAGCTCCTCGGAGAACGAACCCGAGATGAACGGGAGCTCGTCGTTGGCCACGCGCGTGCGCAGCGCCTCGGTGTCGCCGGTGCCCCAGCCCTGGATGGCCACGACCTCGTCATTGAGATACCTGCGGTAGAGCTCCTCCGCCTGCGGGATCTCGTAGGCGTAGTCGTTGGAGATCGCGTTGATCTCCCGGCCGTTGATCCCGCCGTCCGCGTTCCGGTGCGCGACGTAGGCGAGCATGCCCTCGTTGTAGTTGCTGCCCACGTCGCCTGTCGCACCGGAGAGGTCCGCGATCACGCCGATGGGGATGGGTTCGTCCGAGTCCGCGCTGGAGGCCCCGGATCCGCCGCAGGCGCTCAGGACCATGAGCGAGGCGGAGGCGGCAGCCGCTGAGATGAGGAAACGTGAGTGCTTCATTGCTTCTCCTGGTGTGTGCTGTGCCGGTGGCTGAGAGCTCCCGGCTGCGGGTGACGGCGGCCGCGAGGGCCTGCGGGGGTCAGTAGCGGAACGGCCAGAAGCCGAAGAAGTCCTTGATGCGCTGCCAGATGCGGTTGAGCCCCCTCGGTTCGAAGATGAGGAAGACGATGATGACGAGTCCGAAGGCCGCGTGTTCGACCGCCGGCAGCTGGCGGGTGAGGACCGGGGCGATCCCTCCCAGCGCTCCTGCCAGCATGCGGACGAGAACGGGCAGAAGCGTGATGAACACCGCGCCGTAGACCGCCCCGGCCACGGAGCCCATACCGCCCACGATGATCATGGCGAGGTAGCTGATGGAGACGTCGATGGTGAACTTCTCCCAGGAGATGATCTCCGTGTAGTGGGCCAGGAGCGCACCGGCCAGCCCCACATAGGCATTGGACACCGCGAAGGCCGTGAGCTTGGTGCGGGTGAGGTTGACCCCCATCGCCGAGGCCGCGATGTCCTGGTCGCGCACTGCCATGAACGAACGGCCCACCCCGGTGCGGAAGAGGTTGGTGGCGGTCAGCGCCGCGAGCACCGTGAGGATCAGCAGGATCACGTACCACTGCTGCTCGAACGCGGCCCGCTCGATCCTGAGGCCGAACACCTCCAGCCGCGCCACGTCCACGAACCCCTGCCCATCCGTGAGGAACTCCCAGCGCCGCACCACGAAGATGATGAGCATCTGTGATGCCAGCGTGGCAATGGCCAGGTAGAGGCCCTTGAGCCGCAGGGCGGGCAGCCCCACGATCACTCCCACCGCAGAGGTGAGCATGACCGCGCAGAGGATGGACACGGGCGCCGGGAGACCCATGCGGTCGGTGAGGATCGCGGTGGTGAACGCCCCCACCGCCAGGAATCCGCCCTGTCCCAGGGAGATCTGCCCCGTGAAGCCCACCAGGATGTTGAGGCCGATGGCTCCTATCGACGCGATGAGCGCGGTGTTGGCAAGCGCCAGCCAGTAGTTGTCGAGGACGAACGGGAGCGCGCAGGCCACCAGGGCGAGCACCGCCATCCGCACGATCTGCGGCCGGGTGTGCAACAGCCGCAGCTCGGATCGGTAGGAAGCGTGGTGGAGGCCGGTCTCTGCAGCAGGCATCAGTTCAGACCCTTTCGATTCGCTTCTCGCCGAACACGCCGTAGGGCCGCACGAGGAGGACCAGGACGAGCACGATGTACGGGATGACCTCCGCCAGGCCCGGGTCCATGTACCCGGAGACGAACTGGGTGATGAGGCCGATCGTCAGACCGCCCACGATGGTGCCGGGGACGGAGTCGAGGCCGCCCATGATGACGACGGGGAAGACGAGCAGGCCGAAGCTCACGATGTTCATCTCCACCGCCGTGACGTCCGCCAGCAGCACGCCGGCGATGAGCGCGGAGACCGCCGCGAGAGCCCAGGACAGTGCGAACACCCGGCGCACGGAGATGCCCACCGTCATGGCCGCCTGCTGGTCGTCGGCGACCGCGCGCATGGCGACACCGTGACGGGACTTCTGGAAGAACCAGGTGAGCAGCCCGAGGACCAGTCCGCAGATCACGATCACCCACAGGCGGTTGACCGGGACGGTGCCGCCGAGAATGCCCACGGACCCCGTCGGCAGGATCGGGTCCATCGAGCGCGGCTGCGTGCCGAAGAACATCTGGACGATGGCGCCCAGGAGCCCGGAGAGGCCGATGGTCACCATGATGATGGAGATGTGGCTCTGCCCCACCATGGGTCTGAGGATGAGCCTCTCCACCACAGCGCCCACCACCACGGCGACCACCACGCCCACCAGCAGCGCGAGCACCAGCGGCAGCCGCAGGACCGCGAACGCCGTGTAGAAGGAGTACGCGCCGATGAGGAGGAACTCCCCCTGGGCGAAGTTGATCACCCCGGTGGCCTTGTAGATGAGCACGAAGCCCAGTGCGGCGAGCGCCAGGATCGCGCCCTCTGACAGCCCGATGACGAGCAGTGTGACGAATGTGCTCACTTGCGACCACTCCAAACCTGTCTGCGTGCACGGCCGGCGGGCACGGTGAACCCCGCGAGGTCGAAGATGCGCAGGGGCAGCGAACGCTCCGTGACCGTGCCGTCCTGATAGGTGACGGCGGAGCGGATCGTCACGGACTCCTCACCTGCCGAGAGCGCGGCGATGATGTCCGCATACCTCTGTGCGATCACGTTCCGACGGACCTTCCGGGTCCGGGTGATCTCATCGTCGTCCGGATCGAACTGCTTGTGCATGAGGACGAACCGTCCCACCCGGATCCGCTCCAGCAGGTCCTCGTTCGCCTCCGCGATCTCCTCCGCGATGAGGGCGTGGACCTCCGGCTTCGAGGCGAGATCGGTGTAGGTGGTGAACGACAGCTTCTGTGCCTCCGCCCACGCACCCACCGTGGCGGGATCCAGCGTGAGGAGGCCGCACATCACGTCATCGCTCCCACCGCCGTCCGCGCCCGGCTCCAGGCTGCCGCCGGAGAACACGACGGCCTCCTCCACGTACGGGGAGAACTTCAGCTTGTTCTCGATGAACGCATGGGAGTACATGGTGCCGTCGGAGGCGAAGACCACGTCCTTGAGCCGGTCCACCACGACCAGGTGGCCGTCGTCGTCCAGGTACCCCGCGTCCCCGGTGTGCAGCCAGCCCTGGGGAGTGACGACCTCGGCGGTGGCCTCCGGGTTGCGGTGGTAGCCGCGGAACACCGCCGAGGAGCGGAGCATGATCTCCTGTCTCTGACCGAACTGCAGCTCCGTGCCGGGCAGGGGCTGCCCCACCGAGGTGAAGGACACCGCACCGTCCCGGTGCAGGACGGATATGCCGCAGATCTCCGTCTGGCCGTAGATCTGCTTGAGGTTGACCCCCACGGCATGGAAGAAGCGGAAGACGTCCGGTCCCAGCGGGGCACCGCCCGTGTAGCAGCGACGGATCCGGGTGAGGCCCAGCTGCTCACGGACGGGCCGGGTCGCCACCAGATCCGCGAGGACGGCGACGAGGCGCAGCCCCGCCGAGGGGGTCCGGCCCCCGTTGCGTGCCTGTGCGAGCCTGTCCATGACGGAGTACCCCCAGCCGAACAGGCCCCGTTTGAGCGCCCCGGCCTCGTCGATCCGCACCTGCACCTCGGAGAGCATCGACTCCCAGATGCGCGGCGGGGCGAACATGACGTCCGGACCGATCTCCCGCAGGTCCGCCTTCTGGGTGGAGGCGTCCTCGGGGAAGGAGACGGTGAAGCCCGCATGCAGTCCGCAGGCCACCGCCAGCATCTGCTCCCCGATCCAGGCGAAGGGCAGCGTCGACACGTACCGGAAGCGATGGTCGATGGGATCGGCCTCCGTGAGCTGACGCGCCATGGAGAGGAGATTGGCGTGGGAGAGCTCCGCGAGCTTGGGCTTGGAGGTGGTGCCGGACGTCGTGCAGACGACGGCGAGGTCGTCCGGGGAGCCGGCGGCCACCTGCGCGTCCAGCCAGCCGTGCCGGTCCTCTCCCCAGGCGCGGCCGCTGTCCTCCACCGCGGTGAAGTCGAGGAGGATCTCGTCCGTGTACTGCTCGAGCCCGTGCGGGTCGTAGTACACCACCTTCTCCATCCGCACCTCCGGCGGGGCCTCCGCGTGGAGCGCGAGCAGCTTGTCCACCTGCTCCTGGTCCTCCGCCACGACGATGCGTGCCTGAGAGACCTCGAGGACGTGCGTGACCTCCGCGCCGATCGACGTGGGGTAGATGCCCACCACGCTCGCCCCCAGGGACTGCGCCGCGAGCTCCGCGATGAGCCACTCCGGGCGGTTGTCGCCCAGGACCGCGACGATCTCCCCACGCCGCACCCCCAGCTGGGCCAGCCCGTGAGCGAAGTCCCGCACGCGCTCGCGGTACAGCTTCCAGGAGGTGGGCTGCCAGATCCCGTACCGCTTCTCCTGCATGGCGAGCCGGTCCGGATGCTCCGCCGCCAGCCTGTCGAGGAGCTGGGGCATCGTGCGCGCCACGCCGTGCGGCGGCCGGTCTGCGACGAACATGCCCGCTGCCTCGTGCGGGGACACGGCGCTCATGAGGCTGCCCCCACTCCCAGGTAGGCCTCGATGACCTGCGGGTGGACCATGACCTCCGCCGGGGTGCCGTCCGCGATCACCCGGCCGAAGTCGAGGACCGTCACCCGGTCCGAGATGTCCATGACGACGTTCATGTCGTGTTCGATGAGCACGATGGAGACGCCCGCGAGCTCATGGACGTCGAGGATGTAGCGCGCCATGTCCTCCTTCTCCTCCGCGTTCATACCGGCCATGGGCTCGTCGAGGAGGAGGAGAGACGGCTGGAGAGCGAGCGCACGCCCCAGTTCCACCCGCTTCTGGATGCCGTAGGCCAGCGTGCCCACCGGCTTCTGCCGATGCGCCTGGAGCTTGAGCAGGTCGATGACTTCCTCCACGATCTCGCGGTGTTCGATCTCCTGCCTCCGCGCCGGGCCCAGCCACAGCATCGCTGCGAGCACGTTCTGCTTCATGTGGATGTGCCGGCCCAGCATCATGTTCTCCAGCACGGTGAGATGGTCGAACAGTTCGATGTTCTGGAAGCTGCGCGCCACACCGAGCCGGGCGACGCGGTTGGGAGGCAGGCTGGTGAGTCTGCGGTTCTCATAGTGCAGACCTGCGCCCGCACCACTGTCCGGGCCGGTGACGGACTCACCGGCGACGGTCCGCAGCACGATCTCTCCACTGGTGGGCCGGTAGAGGCCGGAGATGCAGTTGAGCAGGGAGGACTTCCCTGCGCCGTTCGGACCGATGACGGAGTGGATCCGGCCCGATTCCACCTCCATCCCCACATCCTTAAGCGCCGTGACTCCCCCGAACCGCAGCGTCAGATCCGTGACGCGGAGCAGGGACTGCCCCGGCGGCATCGAACTGCCGTTGAGGGAATGGCGGTACGCGCGAGTTCTCACGGGTGCTCCTTTGCTTTCCGCGGCGAGGACGTCTTCGCCCATACGCAGGTGTGACCGTCATCACTGAACTTTTTCCAGAATAGAGTTCCACTATGCTGAATGCAATACCTTCATGAGAAACCAGGACGCAGATTGCGGTAGACGTTCTCGGCTCGTATCGTTCCTTCCAGACAGGTTTCCCGGACACCCAGCAAGGAGTGCGCATGCCTACGGACGCCGGCACCCCCAAAGGCGGACTGGGCACGATCAGGAATGCCACGCTCCTCATGGACCTCCTGGCACAGGCTCCGTACATGCACCAGCTCTCCGATCTGGCGCAGCGCTCCGGGATGACCGTGCCCACCGTCCACCGGCTGCTCCGCTCGCTCGTCCATGCCGAGTACGCGGAGCAGGACCCCACCACCTCGAGGTACGGACTGGGCCGGGCCCTCACGCGGCTGGCTGTGCGCCAGATGGAGAACAGTCCGGTGCTCAGCGCACTGAGTCCCTTCCTCTCCTCGCTGCGGGATCAGCTCGACGCGACCGTGGGCGTGCACGTGCTGGTCGCAGGGGACGCCGTCTGCATCGATCAGGTCGAGGCCACGGATCGGGGGCCCTTCCGCCGTCCGCTGCACGCGGGACCCGCGCTGGAGAGCGCTCCCGGCAGGCTGCTCGCGGCGCACGCGCCGGAGACCACCTGGCAGGACGTCCACGCGGCAGCCGCCCCGGACACCGCGGCCGAGTGCGCGCCGCTCCGCGCGGAGTGGCGCGCAGCGGACCATCTCGTGCACCGCTCTGCTGCGCCCGGCGCCGCGGACGAAGTGGCGGTGCCGGTCCGTGCCGTCGACGGGACCGTTGTCGCCGCGCTCAGCGCAGACCTCCCTTCCGATGCGGACGCGGCCCGTTTCGTCCCGCTTCTCACCCGCACCGCGGTCTCCGGTGGAAGGAGCATCCCCCATGCCTGAGCGTCCGGACGAGCACGCACCCGCGCCTGCCCCCGAATGGGTGGCCGCTGCCTCGAGCCTGGACTGGTCCCAGGCCCCGTCGGACGTCATCGGCGCCGACGGCACCTGGTTTCCCGGCGGTCGTCTGGACACGGTCTGGAACCTCGTCCATCGCCACGCCGTCACCCACGGATCGCGCATAGCGGTCCACTGGGAGGGCGAACCCGGCGATCGCCGCTCCCTCACCTATTCCGAGCTCTCCGCCGAGGTCGAGACCATGGCCGTCGCCCTGCGAGACCTCGGGCTCCGCACGGGTGACGTCGTGGCCGTCCACACCAGCTGGCTGCCGGAGACGATCGTGATGATGCTCGCCTGCATGCGGATCGGCGCACCGTGGGCCACCGTGCCCGTCTCGCTCCCGGCAGAGGCTCTGAGCACGCGGATCTCCGAACTCGCCCCCGCCCTCGTCCTCACCCAGGACGGAGCATGGCGCCGCGGTACAGTCATTCCCCTGAAAGCGCGAGCGGATGAAGCGTTGGCCAGCGCGGACAGCGTCGAGCACACAGTTGTGGTCAGACGAACCGGCATGGATGTCCAGTGGTTCCACGGAGACGAATGGTTCAGCGATGTCCGGGCCCGGGTCCGACGTCCGGAGTCGGGGCCGGCAGAGCCGGGCCCCGGCAGCTCGCTGCAGGACCTCCTCTGCATCCGGCAGCTCGCCTCCAGCACCGCCGCGCAGCACCTGGAGCACACACTGGGCGGCATCCTCCTGAACGCGGCGGCCTTCCACACCACTGCCCGCAGCGGTGACACCTTCTGGTGCGCGGGCGATGTCTCATGGGCGGTCTCCTCATGGCACGGGCTGCTGGGACCGCTCCTGTCCGGTGACACCGTCGTCGTGTACGAAGGAACCCTCGACGTCCCCGATCACACCCGGCTGCTCGACATCGCCGAACGGTACCGAGTCTCCACGCTCCTGACGAATCCCGCGGTCATGCGCACCCTCCGCTCGTGGAGGATCGAGACGGACCTCCGAGCCCGCGATACGGCCCTGCGCCACGTCATCACGGCCGGCGAACCCGTCGAGCCCGCGCTGCGCTCCTGGATGCACGCCACATTCACGGACGACGAATGCACCGTCTCGGACGCGTGGGGGCAGATCGAACTCGGTGGGATCGTCTACGCCACCGGTCCGCGCACGGACTACAACCCCGGCGGAGCGATTGCCCTGGACGAAGGCAGGGTCCCTGTTCCGGAAGGCGGCAGCGGGCAGCTCGTACTCACACGCCCCCTGCCGGGCCGCGTCGTGGGAACCTCTCCACCGCCGGTCTTCACGGCGCACGGTGAGGTCTCCCCCACAGGCGACGTCGTCGAGGTCTCAGCCGACGGCGGGTTCCGGTTCCACGGCAGAGTCGACGCCGTGGTCTCCGTCGCCGGGCAGCTCGTCTCCCTCGAAGCGGTGGCCCGTGCGCTGCGTGAGCATCCCTACGTGGCGGAGGCCACCGCAGTGCGGCTGCCCCACCACCAGCACGGCAACCGCATCGTGGCATGCGTGGTGACAACCGTGGAGCCCAGCGGAACCACGGCCCATGAACTCGCCAGCACCGTGCGCACCGAGCTCGGCGGACTCGCCAGGCCGCACGCCGTGATCTTCGTCGACCGGATCGACACCGCCCTGGCCCGCACGACCCTCTCGCATGCGCTCGAGACCCTCCTGCCCGAGGCTGCGTGGAGCGTCCTCACCTGGGAGGAGATCACCCACGCCGCGCAGACGATGGACCGTCCCGGCACCTGAACTCCACCGGGCGCGGAGCACCCGGACAGCGGCCCGCTTCCCACGCCGCGCCCATACCCTCGGACACGACGGAGGGGCTGCTCCCGCTCACGCGGGAACAGCCCCTCCGATCAGTCACTCAGACGATCACTTGTCGTCGGCTGCGGCCTGAGCCTCGTCCTCCTGCGGACCGGACTCGACGTCCGGCTCGACGGCCGGGGTCTCCTCCGCCGGAGCCTCCTCCGCCGGAACGGCCTCGGCGGCGGCAGCGGTCGCGACCTCTGCCTCCTTCACCGTTGCCTGCTTGGGCGAGTAGGGCTCGAGCACGAGCTCGATGACCGCCATGGGGGCGTTGTCGCCCTTGCGGGGGCCGATCTTGGTGATGCGGGTGTAACCGCCCGGACGCTCGGCGACCGCCGGAGCGATCGAGGTGAAGAGCTCGTGGACGATTCCCTTGTCCGTGATCTGCTGGAGCACGCGACGGCGGGCAGCGAGGTCTCCGCGCTTGGCGAAGGTCACGAGGCGCTCAGCCACCGGGCGCAGACGCTTGGCCTTCGTCACGGTCGTGGTGATGGACTTGTGCTCGAAGAGCTGCGCGGCGAGGTTGTTGAGCATCTTGCGCTCGTGCGCCGGCGAGCCTCCGAGGCGGGGACCCTTGGTGGGGGTGGGCATTGTTCAGTCTCCTTGGAAATTCCTGTGTACCGCGGACGGAACCGCGCAGCTCAGTACTGCTCGTCCTCGACGAAGGACTCGTCCTCCGGATCGGCGTTCTCGCCGTAGCCGGCAGGGCTGTCCTTGAGGCTCAGCCCCAGCTCGCCCAGCTTCTGCCGGACCTCGTCGATGGACTTCGAGCCGAAGTTGCGGATGTCCATGAGGTCGGCCTCGCTCCGAGCGACGAGCTCACCCACGGTGTGGATGCCCTCGCGCTTGAGGCAGTTGTACGAGCGGACGGTGAGATCGAGATCCTCGATCGCGAGCGCGAGGTCTGCGGCCATGGCGGCGTCGACCGGCGAGGGGCCGATCTCGATGCCTTCGGCCTCGACGTTGAGCTCGCGGGCGAGTCCGAACAGCTCGACCAGCGTCTTGCCCGCGGATGCCAGGGCATCCCGCGGGGCGATCGACGGCTTGGTCTCGACATCGACGATGAGGCGGTCGAAGTCGGTGCGCTGCTCGACGCGGGTGGCCTCCACCTTGTAGGTCACCTTGAGCACGGGCGAGTAGATCGAGTCGACGGGGATGCGGCCGATCTCCGCGTCCACGTTCTTGTTCTGCGTGGACGAGACGTAGCCGCGTCCACGCTCGATCGTGAGCTCGATGTCGAGGCGTCCGGTGTCGTTGAGGCTGGCGATGTACAGCTCAGGGTTGTGGATCTCCACGCCGGCGGGCGCGGAGATGTCTGCGGCGGTGACGGTGTCCGGGCCCTGCTTGCGCAGGTAGGCGACGACCGGCTCGTCGAACTCGGAGGAGACGACGAGGGACTTCAGGTTGAGGAGGAACTCGGTGACGTCCTCCTTGACCCCGGGAACCGTCGAGAACTCATGGAGCACTCCGTCGATCCTGACGCTCGTGACCGAGGCGCCGGGGATGGACGAGAGCAGGGTGCGTCGCAGCGAGTTGCCGAGGGTGTATCCGAATCCGGGCTCCAGGGGCTCGAAGGTGAACCTGGAGCGGCGATCGGAGACGACCTCTTCCGTGAGCGTGGGGCGCTGTGCAATGAGCACGTGGGCTTCCTTTCAGCGGACATCCGCTATATGACGTCCGCGAAGTCGTGAGCGCAGGGCCAATGGGACCTGACTCGAAACGCTAGCGGTAGACGGTCCGGATCAGACCCGACGCCGGTCGCCCGCCCGTGAGGGCAGGACGGCCGGGCACCGAATCGTCCCCGGGCAGCGGCTCAGCCGCGACGACGCTTGGGCGGACGGCAGCCGTTGTGCGGGGTGGGGGTCACGTCCTGGATCGTGCCCAGCTCGAGGCCCGCGGCCTGGAGCGAGCGGATCGCGGTCTCGCGGCCGGAGCCGGGGCCCTTGACGAAGACGTCGACCTTCTTGAGGCCGTGCTCCTGCGCGCGGCGGGCTGCGGACTCCGCCGCCATCTGCGCTGCGTAGGGGGTCGACTTGCGCGAACCCTTGAAGCCCACCTCACCCGAGGACGCCCACGAGATCACGGCGCCGGAGGGATCCGTGATGGAGACGATGGTGTTGTTGAACGTGGACTTGATGTGTGCCTGGCCGGCGACGATGTTCTTCTTCTGCCCGCGGCGAGGCTTGCGCGCTGCTGCGCGTGACTTGGGAGGCATTCTTCACAAACTCCTGATCGATGCGTTCGAGGTGCTGCTTACTTCTTCTTACCGGCCACGGTGCGCTTGGGTCCCTTGCGGGTGCGCGCATTGGTCTTCGTCCGCTGTCCGCGGACGGGGAGACCGCGGCGGTGGCGGAGGCCCTCGTAGGAGCCGATCTCCACCTTGCGGCGGATGTCAGCGGCGACCTCGCGGCGGAGGTCACCCTCCACCTTGAACGTGCCCTCGATGAAGTCACGCAGCTGAACGAGCTCAGCATCGGTCAGGTCTTTGACGCGGGTGTCCGGGTTGATCCCGGTCTCCGTCAGGGTCTGGCGCGCACGAGTGCGGCCCACACCGTAGATGTATGTCAGGGCGACTTCCACGCGCTTCTCGCGAGGGATGTCGACTCCGGCAAGACGTGCCATCAGTTCTTTCCTTCTGGTTCTTCGGAGGTGCTGGTGCAGTCCTGGTCCCGCCGGCGCTGCGTCCGGCGGGTCCCCAGCCTCCGACTGGGGGTGTCGTCCTCACCTGCCGCCCGCAGGGGCGACGGTGGCGAGGGGGCGAGGTCTGCGTGGGTGTGCGGCTCGGACCCGGGAGTTCGGCTCCCGGACCGACACCAGATCTGCGGATGCTTGGGAGATCAGCCCTGGCGCTGCTTGTGGCGCGGGTTCTCGCAGATCACCATCACACGGGAGTGACGACGGATGACCTTGCACTTCTCGCAGATCGGCTTGACGCTTGGCTTCACCTTCATAGCTGTTCCTTCTTCTCACCGCGAATGCCCCGAGGTACTCCCCGGGGCAGTACAGCGCGAAATCGTCGAAGCGATCCTCTGCTTACTTGTACCGGTACACGATGCGTCCGCGCGAGAGATCGTACGGCGACAGCTCGACGACCACACGGTCCTCGGGCAGGATGCGGATGTAGTGCTGGCGCATCTTGCCGGAGATGTGGGCGAGAACCTTATGGCCGTTGGTCAGCTCGACGCGGAATGTAGCGTTCGGCAGAGCCTCGACCACGGATCCCTCGATCTCGATGACCCCTTCTTTTTTGGCCATATCGTCCGTAACCTCTTCTTCCCGCGAGTCGGTATCGCGTTTCGTTCATGCGGAGCGGACCCCGCGTGGACCGGCAGCCCATCCCCGGTGCGCGGATCCGTGGATCCGGACCGCAGACGCGGATATACTCTCCGCGTGCGCAGCGTCAGCGATCTCCCGGATGAACCGGACACACTGACGCCCCTTGGTCACAGGCCAATAGGAAACTGTACATGACCGCGCTCTTCTACGCCAAGCGGGCCCGAGCGCGCAAGCGGGACACACCGCTGGGCCGGCCCAACCGTCCGCCTCCAGGCCTGACCGCGCCTCTTGACGCCGTCGGCGGCGTCCTGGCGGACCCCGGCACGGCCGAGGCCGATCTGCGGACGGCTGCCCGTGTGCTGGACCGGATGCAGTCCACGTCCCTCACGACCCTGCCGCTGCTTCCGGCCGTCGTCGCTCGTCTGCGCCGCTTCCTGCGTCCCGCGCCCGGCTCCGCGCTCCTCACACGGATGTTCGTCACCGCCGGGACCGCCGCGGCCGGCCGCGCGGTGGCCGCGGCCCCGGGCCTCGAGCCGCTGACCGCCGGGGCGCCGTGCCGCCGGGTCGTCCCTCCGGGCCTGCTGCGCGATTCCGATGCCCGCACGCCGGTCCGCCAGGGCCGCCTGGGCGACTGCTGGCTGGTCGCGGTGATGGACGCCTGCGAGGTCGCTCGGCCGGGGTACCTGCGCGGGCTCGTGCGCGTACGGACAGAGGCGGGCGAATCCGGCGCGCCGGGTGGTCCCGATGCGGCGGCGGGCGTGCGCGAGGGCACGGTACGCGGCCCCGGCCGCCGGCAGCACGGTGCGCGACTCCGGCTCGCCACCGTACGGCTCCACTCCCCCGTGGTCACCGTCCCGCTGCTCCGCCGCCTGCCGGGGCTCCCCCTCCGCCGCCTCGATGTGCCGCTCTCCACCGCGGTCCCCCGTGATCGGCGCGCCGGTGGTCACGGGCTGAGTCCCAACGCGGCGTCGCTCGTGGAGAAGGCCGCCGTCATCGTGTGGGCGCAGGGCTCGTACAGGCGGCTGGCGCGCGACTTCGCGGGCATCGGCTTCGCCCTCCTCACCGGCGGCTGGGCACTCGCCCGGCCCGTTCCGCAGCGGCTGGAGACGGTGGCCCGATGGCTGCAGGCAGGTCGCCCGGTGGTGGCCTCCACGCTGGTGCGGCCGGGCGGCTCGTTCACTCTGCCGCGCGAGGACGACCCGGAGCGCGTGGTCGCAGTGATGGACGGCCACGTGTACTCCGTCCGCGGAGTCCTCCGCTGCGACGAGGACGGAGTGCCGTCGGCGCGCTCCGTCCTGCGCGTCCACCTCCGCAATCCCGTGGGCGGGCCGGATCCCCGGAGCGGCTCCGGCGGCGGAGCGCCGGAGTGCCGGCGGCCGCCGATGCGGCGGAAGGACCTCTACCTCTCCGTGCGGCAGTTCCGGCGGGCGTTCATCAGCGTGAACGCAGGGCCACGGCTGCGCTGAGGGAGAGTGCCGCCCACGGTGGTCCGGCGGTGGGAACGGAGCCGGAGGCCGAGGCCGCGGGCGCCGGCGGCCTCGGGCTCACCGGCCCGCGCGGACCGTCACCTCTCCCGCCTGAGCGTGCCGATCTCCTCCCCGTGGCTGTCGAAGACACGGAGTGTGTCACCGGCGACGGTCACGGCGGTGGTGCCCGCGAGCCAGGTGTCCACACCGAGGCACGCCTTCAGCGTGGAGAATCCGCGCGTGATGGTGGCCGTGTCCCCCTGCAGCGTGTACCGGCCCTGGACCCCGTTGCATCCGTCGGAGCCCGTCATGTGTCCGGCTCCGGCGGCAGGAGTGCTGAACGTGAGGAACGCGGTGGCAGGATCCTCCGCGCGCCAGGTGCCGGCGATGGCCGCAGGCGCCTGAGCCGCGGGACCGACCGCGGAGGCCTGGAGACGGGGCCGTCCGCCCGGCTGATACTCACTCATGATGCCTCGCCTTCTGCACCGCTCTGCTGTGCGCTGCTTCTGCTGTGCCCTGCTGTGCGCTCCGATCGTCTCATCCCGGGACGCCGAATGGGGCATCCGCTCGGTGCGGATGCCCCATTCGGGCGGCGCCTCTCAGCCGGCTCTCATGCGCGGCCGATCGGGACTGCCCAGTCGCCGGGCGCGCTCATCCGAGCGGCGCCCGCGACTGACCGTCGTTCTCAGCTCAGGCGGCGACGGGCGATGTAGACGAGCGCACCGCCCAGTGCGAGCAGACCGGCGGCACCGGCGACCAGCGGACCGGTGGTGGAACCGGTGCGGGGCAGGTCCTTGCCGTCGTCGTTGCCGTCGTCCTCACCGCCGTTGCCGCCCTCGGAATCGGCGACCACCGAGAACTCCGCCGAATGCACGTCCTCGGACGTGGTGGCGACGACCTCGTAGTCACCGATGTAGGCCTCGGGCGCGGCGGTCGTCAGCCCCCAGATGCGGGAGCCGGCCACGCCGTTCGCGTCGGCCTCGACGGTGACGGTCTTCGCGGACTCGGACTCGCCGTCGATGAAGGTCTCGAAGGTGACGGAGCTGTTCGGCTCGGCACCCGTGACGGTGTAGACGACGCCGCGGTTCTCCGCCTCCGCCTGCTCCTCGCTGTCGGCGACGAACTTCGAGGCCTCCACCTCGGTGGCGCTGATCGTGAGCTCCTCGGGCTCCTCGGTGGGAGTCGCGGAGGGCGTCTCCGAAGGCGTCTCGGACGGGGTCTCCGTCGCGGTGGGCTCCTCGGTGGGCGAAGCGGTCTCGGTCGGCTCAGCCGTTTCCGTGGGCTCAGCGGTCTCGGTGGGCTCCGAGGTCTCCGTCGCCGTCGGCGTCGGCTCCGGGGACTCGGTGTCCGTCGGAGTGGGGCTCGGCTCGTCCTGCGCAGTCTTCACGGTGTAGTCGCCGGGAAGGTGCTTGAGGCCCTCGGAGAGTTCTGCGGTCCAGAGGACGCCGGGCGCTCCGCCGGAGACCACACCGACGGCCTGGTCGCCGAGCATGACGGCTCCGCCGGAGTCGCCGCCGGCGACGGAGGCGGTGGAACCGAAGCCGTAGACGATGTGGGGGTTGCCCTGGTCGTCCCTGACGTTGGCGTATCCGTCGACGAAGTCGATCGCGCCCGCAGTGGTTCCCGTGGTGCGGCCGGAGTGGTAGATCTCATCGCCGATGTTGTCCTCGGTGATGTCGAGCACGCCGTTGACGGGCTGCGCGTCGGAGGCGAGATCGTCGGCCTGGTAGGCGGCCTCGGACCACTGCGTGACCTCGCCGGGCATGTTGAACCCGGAGGCCTCGTCCACCTCGATGATGCCGAAGTCCTGGGCATCAGCGGGATCGAGGTCGTTCGTCACCTCCGTGGCCGGGCCGTACTGGGCGTGGGTGAACGTGCCCAGCCGCTTGTCGCCGAGCTGCTCGGAGGTGTCATAGCTGCCGGTCGCGACATTCGAGGTCGAGGGCGCTTCCAGGTTGATGTCGAGGCCGAGCGCACCGTCGCCGCAGTGACCTGCGGTGATGATGGCGTCCTTGCCGTCGGGGCCCACGGCGTTGAAGCCGACCGAGCACAGGCCGAAGGCTCCGCCGCCCATGTCGATCCGGTAGCCGGCGCCGTTGACCACATCGGTGTCGTTGCCGGCCACTGCCGAGTAGCCCTCTTCGATGTGCTCGACGACGATCTCGTCGGGCGTGCCCTTGTCATCCGCGGCGAAGGCGACGACGCTCTCGACCTCCGGTGAGGTCTCGTCCACGGCGGCGTCGGTGGTCTGCACGATGAGCTGGCCGTTCTGGCCCTTGCCCACCGCCGCCACGGTGTCGGCGTGCTTGAGCGCAGTCAGCGCTGCCGCTTCGTAGGTCTCCGGAGCGTCGTCCACCGCCGGCGCCGCGAAGGCGGCCGGTCCGGCGACCAGTGCGCCGCCGAGGCCCAGAGCCGCCGCGGCGCTCAGGGCGACGGTGCGCTTACCCGAAAGGGGTCGTGCCATTGTCACAGTCCTTTGTCTCAGTCCACATGGAGGTGCCCGGCCCCCGCTGAGGGTGCAGACGCGCACACGGCGGGATTCGGACTCACCTGAGACATCTTGGCGCATGGCACGGCGATCGGCCGCGTTAAGAACGTTTTGGTCACGGAAAGGTCGCAGAGTTGACAAACTGGAGAACAGTGCTTTCGGCACACGCGGCCGCCGCGCCCCTGCCCTCGTGACGAAACACGGAAGTGGGGCAGACGCCGCAAGCGGGGGGCCCCCATAGCGAAGGCGCGCCCCCCCCGGACCGCCAGCCCCCGCCCAGGGGCGGCATAACACGCCAGCGGGGTGGGGCCGCCGCGCGCAGTAGACCCGCGCGCCGCCCCTCGCCCC
>NZ_JALAHB010000141.1 GCF_022712115.1 Brevibacterium sp.
GAGGGAAGGCGGCGGGGGTGCCGCGCTACGATGCGTTCCATGAGCCAGCAGCCGCAGACCGTCGGAACCGCACACTCCCCGGGCGCGCAGGCACCCGTCGAGGTGTGCGCCCCGGACCTCGACCCCGCAGACGGTCCCGACTACTCCGCGGAGACCCTCGACCGCACCGCCGAGGTCTTCCGCGCCCTCGCCGCGAGCTCCCGGCTGCGCATCCTCCTGGTCCTCACCCGCGGCGAGACGAGCGTGTCCGGGATCGTCGACGAGACGGGCCTCTCCCAGCCGCTCGTCTCCCAGCACCTCAAACTGCTCCGCAGCCTTCACCTGGTGGAGGTCCGCCGCATGGGCCGCGAGGCGATCTACTCCTTCAAGGACGACCACGTCTCCCACATCCTCCTCGACGCGCTCGACCACAGCGTGGAGCACGAGGACGACTGAGGCCGCGCCTCGGTCCGCGCGCACATGCCTCCGCCCGCCGCGGCACCCCTCACCCACGCCCGTCGACGGTGCGCCCACCCTCGACGGCACCGCTCGGCCCCACCCTACGGACGGCGCTCCTTCGCGGAGCAGAGGGGACCTGCGCGTCCGGTGACGGGCAGGCACGGATTCCGGAGGAGCGCCGGGGCCGCGCCGCCGGGAGACCGGCCTCCTCAGCCCGCGGAGGAGTCCTGGAACCGGCGGATCCGGGTCAGCGCCTCGGCGATGTTCTCCGGCCCTGCGGCCAGCGAGAGCCGCACGTAGTCCCGGCCGTTGACGGGATCGAAGTCCAGACCGGGGGCGAGCGCCACGCCCTCCCGCTCCAGGAGGCCCGCGCACCAGGCAGTGGCGTCCCGGTAGACGCCCAGCACCTGGTCGATGCGGAAGTACATGTAGAAGGCGCCGTCCGCCGGGGCCATGTTCGTCCAGCCCAGTCCCTCCACCGCGTCGAGGACCAGCTGCCGCGCACGCGCGAAGCCGGCCACCGCGGCGTCGCACTCCGCGTAGGACTCCTCCGTGAACGCCTCGACGCAGGCGTGCTGCGCCGGGACCGGCGGGCAGAGTGCGAGGTTGCCCGCGATGTCGTCGCAGGGCTTCACGAGGTCCTCCGGCAGGATCGCCCAGCCCAGCCGCCACCCGGTCATCCCCCAGTACTTGGAGAACGAGGAGATGACGACGCCGGTGTCCGAGCACTCCAGGAGGGACGTGCCCTTCGACGAGCCGAAGGTGACGCCGTGGTAGATCTCGTCGGAGATGAGCCGCACGCCGTTCTCCGCGCACCAGCCGGCGAGCGCGGCGAGCTCCTCGCGGGAGATCATCGTGCCGGTGGGGTTGGCCGGGGAGGCGAGCATGAGGCCCTTGAGCGGCTCCTGCCGGTGCGCGGCCTCGAGCATCTCCACGGTGGGCTGGAAGCGGACGTCCGGCCCGCAGGGCAGCTCCACGACCTCCACGTCCTGCGCGCGGAGGATGTTCGTGTACGCGGGGTAGCCCGGCGTCGCGAGCGCCACCCTGTCACCGGCGTCGAAGCTCGCGAGGAAGACCATGTCGAACGCGCCGGACGAGCCGCTCGTCACGGCGATCCGGGAGACGGGGACCTCCACCCCGTACCAGCGCCGGTAGTGCTCCGCGATCCGCTCGCGCAGGCCCACGATGCCGAACACCTCGGAGTAGCCCAGGTCCGTGCCGTCGAGCACCACCTCCGCCGCGCGCCTGCGCACGTCCGCCGGCGCACCCTGCTGCGGCTCGCCCACGCACAGCGAGATGACGTCGCGGCCCTCCGCGCGCATCTCGAAGACCCGGTTGAGGATCGTCATCACCTCGAAGGGGCGCACGCGGGAGGAGCGGCGGGAGACCGTCAGCGGGGCAGCGGTCACGGACGCGGCAGCGACGGCGCGGTCCGTTCCGGTCTGGTCGTCGATCATGGCCTCACTCTAACGGCGCTCCGGCATCGCCGAGGCCCACCGCAGCACCTCAGTCCCCACCCCTCATGCGGAGGGCAGCTCCCAGGTGTGCACAGGCGCACCCGAGGCCTGGTTCTCCGCATAGAGCCGGGTGAGCGTCCGCAGACCCTCCGCCCGCTCCTCGGTGCCCACCGCCGCACGGCCGGACAGGGCGTCGAGCGCCTTTCGCTGCCACCACGCGCCGTTGCGCCCCGTGCGCGCACGCTCCTCGTAGATGCCGATGAACTCGTCGATCAGCTCCTCGTCCACCTCGAGCTGCTCGAGGCCCACCCGCGCCTGCGGGGCCAGCGTCTCCAGCACCAGCTCGGTGACGTCGAGCGTGCCGTGCTTGGGCCAGCTCACGCGCGCGCCGATCCCGTCCCGGGCTCCGTTCTCGAAGTTCTCGTGCGCCTCCGCGAAGGTCATCCGCGACCACACCGGACGGTTCTCGTTCACGAGGAAGGAGACCATCCCGTAGTAGAAGGCAGCGTCCGCGACCATGTCCTTCACCGAGGGTCCGGCCGGCAGGAGCCGGTTCTCGATCCGGATGTGCGCGGAATCCCCGCCGGGCGCGTAGATGGGCCGGTTCCAGCGCCACACGGTCCCGTTGTGCAGCCGCAGCTCGTGCAGGAGCGGCACGCCGCCATCCGTGGCGATGGGCGTGCCAGAGGCCTCCCTGCTCTCCGGCAGCAGCGGCGGGAAGTAGCTGACGTTCTCCTCGAAGAGATCGAAGACGCTCGTGATCCAGCGTTCGCCGAACCACACGCGCGGCCGCACCCCCTGGTGGACGAGCTCAGGCGTCCGCGTGTCGATGGACTGGGCGAAGATGGGCAGGCGGGATTCGTGCCAGAGCCGCCGCCCCAGGAACAGAGGTGAGTTCGCGGCCATCGCCACCTGCACACCGGCGATGGCTTGCGAGGCGTTCCAGACGTCCGCGAAGCGGTTGGGCGCCACCTGGAGGTGCAGCTGCATGGAGGTGCAGGTGGATTCGGGAGCGATGTCCGCGAACTCGTGGGTGTAGTGGTCCTCCCGGTCCAGGTCGATGCCCACGTACTCCCCACGGGCGTCGATGACCGCGTTGGAGAGCGCCTTGTAGCGGTTCTCCTCCGTCATCCACGCCTCGTTCTCCAGGAGCTCCGTGGTGACCGTGGGAAGCGTGCCGATGGAGACGGGGGTGGCGCCCACCGCCGAGGCCGCCTTCCGCAGGGCGGCGAACCTCGTCTCGAGGCTCTGCTCCAGTTTCGCCAGCCCGTGGTCCCGCACCCGCATGACCGGCAGGTTGATCTCCACGTTGTAGGCGCCGATCTCCGACTGGAAGTCGCCGTCGTCCGCCTCCGCGAGCACCTCGGCGTTGCGGAGCGCGGGCTCCCCCTCCTCGTCGATGAGGTTGAACTCGACTTCGAGGCCCACCGTGCCCTTGGCGACGAAGACCGCCTTCTGCAGATACGAGTCGAAGGTCTCCAGGTTCTCCTGGAGCTTCGTCCTGTAGTGCGTCCGCTCGCGCGGTGTGTACCGGGTGGACCCGACTGCTTCTCCCATGCACGAATGGTGGCACAGATCTCACCTCCGCTCCCACTTTCCGTTCCATGCCCTCTCACCGTCCCGCCCGCCTCGGCCCCGGCTGCTCACCGCCGCGGACCTCGCGCATACACTCGCCGCATGACCGCACACCTCGATTCCGCCGTCCTGTCCTCGCTCGTCCCGACCGCCGAGTCCCGTCTGCCGCAGATGCTCGCGGACCTCGAGCGGGTCATCTCCGTCGAGACGCCCTCGCACGATCTCGCCGCCGTGGCCGCCGGTGCCGCGGACTTCGCCGCGCTGATCGCAGAGCGCCTGGGAGCGACGCCGGAGACCGTCGTGGTGGACGGGGTCACGCACCTGCGCCTGCGGTTCGGCTCCGCGCCCGTCCGCGTCGCGGTGCTCTGCCACCAGGACACCGTGTGGCCGGTGGGCACGCTGGAGCGCATCCCCTTCTCACATGAGGACGGCGTGATCCGCGGGCCCGGCAGCTTCGACATGCTCACCGGCGCGATCATGGCGATCCACGCCATCGCGATGCTGCAGGAGCACGGCGGGCCCGAGGCCCTCGACGGTCTCACGCTCCTCGTCACCGGCGACGAGGAGGTGGGCTCCCTCACCGGCTCGGACTTCCTCCGGGCCGAGTCCGCCGGTGCCCGCGCCGCCTTCGTGCTCGAGGCCTCGGCCGGCGAGGCGGGTGCGCTCAAGCTCGCGCGGAAGGGCACGTCCATCTACACCCTCGTCATCCACGGGCATGCGGCCCACGCCGGGCTGGAACCGGAGAAGGGCGTCAACGCAGGCCTGGAGCTCGCGCATCTGCTGCAGCAGGTGGCGACGCTGGGCGATCCCGCACTGGGCACCACGGTCACGCCCACGCTGCTGTCCGGCGGCACCACCACGAACACGGTGCCGGCGCAGGCGCAGTTCGACGTGGACGTGCGCGCGAAGTCCCTCGCGGAGCAGGAACGCGTCGACGCGGCGATCCGTGCGCTCACACCCACCGTCGAGGGTGCGCGGATCGAGGTGCGCGGCGGCATCAACCGTCCGCCCATGGAGCGCAGCGCCTCCGAGGGCCTCTTCGCCCGTGCCGGCGAGCTCGCGGCGGAGCTGGGCATCGACGCTCCCGTGGGCGTGGAGGTGGGCGGCGCCTCGGACGGCAACTTCACGGCCGGGGACGGCATCCCCACCCTCGACGGCCTCGGCGCCGTGGGCGACGGCGCACACGCGGAGCACGAGCACGCGCTCAGTGCCCACATCGCCCCGCGCACCGCGCTGCTCGCAGCCCTCCTGGCCGACCAGCTCGCGGACTGAACGGCGGCGGTCCGGGCGACACGGCGCGCGGGCAACGCGACGCGGCGCGAGGGAAACGGGCAACGGGCAACGGGCAACGGGCAACGGGCAGAGCCTCACAGAGGCTCCGCCGCGATGCTGACACGAGGCTCCGGTCGCGTGGCAGACTCAGCGGTATGACAGCCGACGACGACGCCGCATGCGACGAGCACGGTCGACCGGAACCTCCGCACTCAGCCGGCGAGCTCGACACCCTCCTGGGCTTTCTCGACTTCCTGCGCGCCTCGCTCGCCTGGAAGACGGACGGCCTCTCGACCGAGCAGCTGCGCCGCTGCCTTCCGCCCGCGGACCTCACACTGGGCGGGATGCTCGCGCACCTCGCCTTCGTGGAGGACTTCTGGTTCACGCACACGGCTGCACGGGAGCGCATGCCCCAGCCCTGGGCGGGCACGGACTGGGACGCCGACCCCGACGCCGACTGGCACCTCGTGCACACCTCCGACGGTGTCGAGCTGCGCGCGCTGTGGGAGGCGAGCACTGTCCGGTCGCGCACACAGGTCGCGCGTCTCACAGAGGGCGGTGCGGCCGTGGCACTGGAGCGGACGCACCCGGCCTGGGGCGGGAGGGCGCAGGTCTCCCTGCGCTGGATCCTCACCCACATGATCGAGGAGTACGCGCGACACCTCGGCCACGCCGATCTCATCCGGCAGTCGCTCGACGGCCTCACGGGGGAATGAGACCGCGGCTCCGGCCCACGGCCGGGAAGCCGAGCCGCTCCGTTGCTACCCTGCTGTCATGCAGCTCACCTCACTCCGGCTCCACCGGATCTCCATGCCCCTCATCTCCCCCTTCACTACCTCCTTCATGCGGGAGACGGAGAAGGACTGCTACCTCGTCGAGGCGTCCTTCGACACCGAGGCCGGCCCCGTGACCGGCTGGGGTGAGTCCGTGGCGATGATCGCGCCGCTGTACTCGGAGGAGTACGTGGACGGCGGCATCGCCGTGACCCGCGACTGGCTCGCGCCGCGCCTGTACGAGGCGGAGAGCCTCACGGCGGAGACGGTGGGCTGGCACCTGCGCCACATCGTGGGGCACCCCATGGCGAAATCCGCGCTGGAGATGGCGGTCCTCCACGCCCAGCTGCTGGCGCAGGGCCGTTCTTTCCAGGAATACCTGGGCGGCGTGGGCGCCGCCGTGCCCTCCGGCGTGTCCGTCGGCATCCAGGATTCGATCCCGGAGCTCCTGCGCGTGGTGGGCGGCTACCTCGAGGAGGGCTACGCGCGCATCAAGCTGAAGATCAAGCCGGGTGCGGACCTCGAGCCGGTGGCGGCGGTGCGGAAGGAGTTCGGCGACGACGTCCTCTTCCAGGTGGACGCCAACGCCGCCTACACGCTGGTGGATGCCGCGCACCTGCGCCGGCTCGACGACTACGGCCTGCTCCTCATCGAGCAGCCGCTGGGCGAGGCGGACATCCGCCAGCACGCGGAGCTCGCCACGCTCATGCACACCCCCATGTGCCTGGACGAGTCGATCGTCTCCGCCGAGGCCGCCGCCGATGCGATCTCCCTGGGGGCCGCCGCCGTCATCAACATCAAGCCCGGCCGGGTGGGCGGCTACCTCGAGGCCAAGCGGATCCACGACCTCGCCCGCGCCCACGGTGTGGCGGTGTGGCACGGCGGCATGGTGGAGACGGGCCTGGGACGTGCGGCGAACGCCGCGCTGGCGAGCCTGCCGGGCTTCAGCCTCCCCGGAGACATCTCCGGCTCCAGCCGCTTCTTCCACGAGGACATCACGGAGGAGATCGTCATGCACGACGGCGTCGTGGACGTTCCCACCGGCCCCGGCTTCGGCGTGAGCATCGACGAGGCACAGCTCGCGAAGTTCCGCACGGAGGTCATCGACCTCCCGCGCTGAGCGGGCTCCGGCACGGCGAGATGCACGCGGGCCGGGCGGTGCGCGGCACCTCGCCTCCGGGCTCCCGGTCCGCAGCGGGGGAACTCGGAGGCGAGATGCATTGCAGCGGAGGTGAGGTGTGTGTCCGACGACGGGGCAGCGCGCCGGAGGCTTGGCTCAGTCCGCGTCGCCCGAGGCCGGGTCGCCTTCGTCGTCCGCGTCCGCGGACTCCGTTCCCCTGCGCCGCTCACGCAGCGCCTCCTCGATGAGCGCGCGCACGTCGATCCCGCCCGTGGGCGCCGGCGAGGCATCGAGCTCCGGCGCCGCGGGTCCTCCGTCCTCCTCGACCGCACGCACCTGATCGTCCGCGTCCGCTCCGGCGCCGGAGCACTCGGGCCCGGCATCGCCATCGGCGGCTGAGCGATCCGCCTCCGCACGGCCGTCCGCAGCGTCCTCGCCCGAGGCCGGGTCGTCCGGGGCGCCCCCGTCCTCTCCCGGCCCCGCGCCGCCGTCCGGTCCGCGCCGATCGTCCTTCCCCGGCCGAGGGGACTGCTCATCCGCATCGTCCTGCCCGGCCGCATCTCCGAGCCGTCGCCGCACCGCGCCGAGATCGAACCAGTCGCCCAGCCAGTCCTTGAGGTCCTCGAGATCGGCACTGTCCATACCGCGGCCCAGCAGGCGCTCGATTCCCTCGGCGACCTCTCCCGGGTGCCAGCCGGAGGGGCTCGCGGACGGGCTCACCTCGTCCGCGGCATCGCCCCTCCCGTCAGCACCGCGCTCCTCGGTGCCGTGGTCCTCGGCGTCGCGGTCCTCCCGGCTCCTGCGCCTCTGTTCGCCGCGTCCCGGGACCCAGCGCTGGGTGAGATCGTAGAGACCCGTGAGCCCGCGGTCGCCGAAGGTGTCCGCCACCCTCTTCACGAGAGACACGTCCGCGCCCAGCTCCCTGGCCATCCGCTGCAGGGAGGCCGCGTCGAACGCCGCATGCGGCGACAGCCCTCCGCCGCTGCCGGAGCGGCCGCTCGCGCCACCGCTGCCGGCACCGACGACACCACCGGCCGGTCGCCGGAGCTCCTCGGTGCCGGCCTGGGCACGCACGGTCTCCGCCTCGGCACGCGAGGCCTCAGCCTCCGCACGCGAGGTCTCTGCCTCAGCCTGCCGCACCTGCGCCTCCACCCGGCGGGTCTCCATCTCGACACGAGACGCCTCCGCCTGTTCCCGGACGACCTCGGCCTCCGTGCGCCGTACGCGGGCCTCCGCCTCCCTCGCCTGCACCTCGCGGAGCGCGCGGGCCGCCTGCTGTGCCGCCGTCCGCGCACGGAGCTCCTCCGCTCTCAGCCCCGCGGCCTCGGTCTCCAGCCCGGCGGCCTTCGCCTCCCGCTCCGTCCGCTCGGCGGCCTCCTGCGCGAGCACACGGCCGGTCCGCCGCAGCCAGAGCAGCCCCATCGCCGCGAGAGCCAGACAGCCTGCGAGGACGAGCGCTGCCAGCAGCAGGAGGACGATCTCTGCGGCGTTGGTCTGGAACATGCGGATCCTGTTCGTCGCGGTCTGAACGTCACCCACCAGTATGACGGACGCCACTTCGCGGACCATGCCCGCAGGCGGTCATACCCCGCTGCGCACCGGCGCGCACACTCCGCACCCACCGGCGCGGGGCGGCCGCTCCCCCACGCGAAAGCGCCTCCCGCGTGCGGAGAACGCATGCGGGAGGCGCCACTGCGGGCCGTTCGTTCAGACGGGCGGACCGGAGAGCATCAGCGCGGTGAACACACCGCCCACCACGACCAGCCCCGCCACGACGGAGACCACCGGCCGGTGGAGCGTCCAGGAGACCACGGCCTCGGTCGCACCGGCGGGCTCGTCACCCCCGCGCCCCAGGCGCCAGCCGCCCTCGAGGCCGCCGCGCCGGGTGACGACCACCTCGAAGGGGACGGTGGCGAACGGGATGATCGCGGAGAGCAGCCCCAGCAGCACCCTCCCCACGCGCCACTTCTGGGACACGCCCACATAGACGGTGGCGACGATGAAGGCGAGGAACATGAAGCCGTGCAGGGCACCGCCCACGCTCACCAGCGCCTCCGTCGTCCGGGTCACGTACTTGAGGAACATGCCCGCGAGGAGCAGTGCCCAGGTGAGGGCCTCGCCCACGGCGAAGATGCTGAAGAAGGTCTTGGGAGTCACGCGTCCATCCTCACGGACCGGACGCGGGTGAGCGCAGGCCTCCCTCATCTGAGAAGCCTGCGCTCACCTGCTGGACGGATCTGCTCGGATCCCGGGCCTCGCGCCGCATCGCCCCGGGTGGGAACGACGCAGCGCGAGTGGGATCCGACTCCGGGTCAGCCCCTGCGCCGCGAGCGGGTCGCGGCCACCAGTGCGCCGCCGCCCACCAGGAGGATCGCCGCCGCCGTCACGAGCGGGAGGGTGTCCGCACCCGTGCGGGGGAGGCTGTCGGCGTTGTCGTCCCTGCCGCCGTCGCCGCGACCGTCGTCCTGACCGCCGTTCGGGTCGTCGGTGGGCTCGCCGCCGGGGTCATCCGTCGGCCGCTCCGAAGGATCGCCGGTGGGCGCACCGGTGGGGTCGTCCGTGGGATCCTCGGTCGGCTCCTCCGTGGGCTCACGCAGGTCATAGGCCAGCGTATGCGCGGCGAAGCCGATGGCCGGGAGGAAGATGTCCATCGACTCCGCGGAGACGTTCTCGATCGTGTCGTCGACGGTGTGGTAGTAGCGGTCGTACTGGACGCCCTCCACGCCGCCGAACTTCTCGACCTCGTCCGCGGTCTTGATGCCGTCGGCCCCGGAGAACAGGCCCGAGGAGGCGATCCCGTGGTCCATGAACGCCTTGTAGTCGGAGCGGCCGGAGAAGTCCGTGCCCACGTGCGGCTGCCCGTCCGCGTCGAAGAAGTCCGTGAAGATCTTCTCCAGTTCGGCCGAGCCCTCCGGCACCTCGACGCCTTCGGGGATGGGGATGTCCGAGCCGTCGGAGTCGAGGGTGCCGACGATGAAGTTCTCGCTGCCCACCATGTCGAAGTTGAGGTAGGAGTTGATCCTCGCCAGCTCCGCCTCGTCGAGGCTCTCGACGTACCGGGTGGACCCCACGAGGCCCACCTCCTCCGCGCCCCAGAACCCGAAGCGGACCTGGTGGTCGACCTCGGTGGGCTGCGCGGCGAGCTTCTCCGCCACGGCCAGCAGTGCCGCGGTCCCGGAGCCGTTGTCGTTCACGCCCGGCCCCTCCGCCACTCCGTCGAGGTGGGCGCCGAGCATCTCGACGTTCTCCGGGTCGCCGGCCTTCGTCTCCGCGAGGATGTTCCACGTCTCGACGGAGTCGAAGCTCGCGTCCACGGAGAGGTCGCCGGTGAGGGGCTCGGCAGCCTGCTCGGCAGAGCCCTCGCCGTCCTCACCGGGAGCGGTCGCCGTCGCCTCGGCCGCATCGCCCTCAGGGGCATCGCCGTCACTCGAGCCGCCGAGGCCGGCACTCGCACCGTCTGCGCCGTCCGCGTCCGTGCCGTCGGCATCCGCGCCGTCGGCCGCGGCCTCGAGCACCTTGTCCCGCAGGGCATCGCCGTCCGTCTGGGTCAGACCCACGGCGGGGGCATTGCCCTCCACCCGGTCGCCCAGGGTCGCATTGAGGGGGTTGTCATCCGTGTTGATGATGACGACGCCGGCGGCCCCTGCGTTCGAGGCGTGGGTCACCTTGAGCCCGAAGTCACAGGTGCCGCGCTTCACGAGGACGATCGAGTCCCTCACGTCCGCACCGAAGTCGCCCGCCTCGCAGCCCAGCTCCCCGCCGGCACCGTCGCCGAACGCGTCGTCCTGGGGCACGGTGAGCGGCGCCCCGGCCACCTCTCCGGCCTCGGCGTTGCTCAGGCTGAATGCCTCGTAGTCCGTGCCGTCGGCGGAGAAGCCCACGGAATGGGACGTGTAGGCCTCGTGCGTGAAGCTCTGCCGCTCCACCTCGTACGCGCCGGTCGCCTCGAGGACGCTCTCGACGTACTCCGAGGCTTCCGCGTAGCCGGGCGTGCCCAGCGCACGGTGGCCCTGGGAGGCGTGTGCGAGCGAGATGTCGGAGATCTCGCGCAGGTGCTTCATCGCGTCTGCGCCGGTGACCCCCATATCCGTGTGCTCGGAGGGGCCGTCCTGCGCCGGTGCGGCGAGGGCGGGAGCCGTGGCGGTGGCGGCGAGACCCAGTGCCGCCGCTGCCGCGACTGCGGCGGTGCCGCGCACCGCTGCGCGGTGCCGTGAGGATCGTCTCTGCATTGTGTGCCTTTCGATGTGCGCCCGGTGCGCGGCGCGTGTGCGCGGCAGGACTCCGGGCGCTCTGCGAGTGGTTCAGGTGACACTCAGCAGCCTGTAACTGCGGTCACATCTTCTACACAGTAACGAACGGGGGCGTGATTAAGGTCACATATTGATAACGGTCGTGACCGTCCAGTGATCTCCGATGCCACAGCGCGCCCACGCCAACTCACGCGCCAGCTCGGCGAGAGTCCTCCGACCATTGCCTTGATGTTAACGGACATATACATTTGAGTTGCCTACACGGGAGCACATCATCCCTTGCGCACACCGCACGCACACGCATTCAGCATGGATCGCCGACAACGCCGTCGAACGATCATCGACATAAAGGCACCGAGAGGAAAGAACCGTGGAAACCCACCGCACAGGCGCCGCCCTGGCAGCCCTCCTGCTCACCGCCGTCTCCGGATGCGCCGGAGGCGTGCAGAACGAGCAGGACACCGTCACGCTCACGTTCGCCGACCTCACCTCCCAGGACAACACCCTCGGCCAGGCCGCCCAGGCCATGTTCGAGGCGATCGACGAGGAGTACGCAGGCACGATCGAGGTCGAGTACTTCTGGTCCGGCTCCATGGCGGGAGGGACCGAGATCCTCAACTCGCTCAGCTCCGGCATGGTGGACTCGGCCAGCATCCCGACCGCCTACTACCCCAAGGACCTGCCCGTCGCGAGCTGGGCGGAGGGACTCACCGGCCTCGCGCCCACGGCGAACATCCTGCCTCCCTTCGTGGCCAACCCCGCCATGCATGCGGCGTTCGACAGTGAGGCCGTCACGACGGAGTACGCGGAACACAGCGCGGTGCCCGTCACGGTGGCGACCACCGACTCCTACGCCCTCGTCTGCAAGGACCCCATCGACAGCCTGGAGGAGGCCCGCGGCAAGCTGGTGCGCGTCGCCTCCACCCAGCACGGCGCGGAGGTCGAGGAGCTCGGCATGTCGCCGGTCTCCCTGGCGCACGGCGAGACCTACGAGGCACTGCAGCGCGGCACCATCGACTGCACGATCACCTCCATCTCCGGCGCGGAGGACCTGGGCCTCTACGAGATCGCGAAGCACCTCATCCCCATCGGCTTCTCGCCGACGGTCCTGCCGGTGCTGTTCAACACGGACACGCTCGAGAGCCTGCCGGAGGACCTGCAGGAGATCATCCGGACCACGGGACGCCAGGCGTACTTCGACACCTATGCCCATGCCTCGTTCGACGAGGTCCACGAGCTCCTCGAGGACGGGCCTCTTGCCAGGGATGCGGACACGGAGATCCTCATCCCCACGGACATGCGCGATGCCCTCGCGGAGTTCCGGACGCAGCGTGCGAAGGATCTGGCCGAGGCGGCACCCGAAGGCGTCGACGACGCCGAGGCCCTCGTCACCGGCTTCGCGGAGACCGCCGGCGCCGATGCCCCTCTGTTCGAGGAGGCCTCCGGCATCAGCGCAGACCTGCCCGAGGACGCCGAGGAGTTCCGCGCCCGCTACGCGACGATGGCCGAGCGCACCGGCGAGCTCGACGGCTACCTGGAGGAGGTCGCCCCCTGACGGCCGCGCTCTCAGAGGTTGTCCTCGCGCCATGCCGCCCAGGCCTCGGCCAGCTCGTCTCCGCTCGCATCCGAGACGACCCCCTCCCAGCCGGCGAGCATCGCCTCCTCCTTCTCCAGCAGCTCCTCCTGCCGCTCCTGGGCCTCGTCGCTCCACAGCCCCTCCTCCTCGAGATAGGCGATGGCGCCCACGTGGAACGGCACCACGGTGGGCACGAGCGGTACGCGGTCCGGGGCCCACATCTGCCCCATGGCCGTGGAGGACTCGTACTCCGGGTACGTCTCCACGATCCGCCTGGTCATCTCATACGCCTCCTCCTCGGGCGCATCCGCACGGGTGACGATGGGGAGGGGGTAGTGCATGGCCCAGTCCGACTCGCCCTCCGCCTGCCCGGGCGCGCCGGAGAACTCGTCGATCTCCACCGCCGGCGCCCACTCGGCGAATGCCTCCTGGAGCTCCGGGTCCGCGGGATCCATCTCCACCCACGCGTACTCGCCCGAACCCTGGAGCTCGGCCACGTTCGAGGCGTCGGTGGACATGATCATCACGTCGATCTGCCCTTTCTTCAGCGCATCCGGCTGATCCCCGTAGGCGACGTCCACCGCGTTCGTGTCCTCCCGCGTCAGCCCCGCGGCCTGGAGCAGGGCCTGCACCTTCGTGTCTGCGGAGGGGTTCGCCGTCACCCGCGGCACCTGCTTGCCCGCCAGGTCCTCCGCCGAGCCGATCCCCGCGTCCGCGCGCGCAAGGAAGCCCACCCGCGAGACGGGCGTCCACACGACCCGCAGCCGCTGCGGCCCCCACTCCGGCACCGCGTACTCGTACATGCCCTCGAACGCGAACCAGTACTCGTCGCCCGTGCGCGCGAAGTCCGCGGTCTCCTCGACGAGCGGCTGCAGCCGCCCCACCCCGGTGTCCGAGGGGAGAATGCGGAAGCGCGTCCCGTCCTCCTGCATGACGGCCTCCGCCACGGCCGCCACCTCCGCATAGGACGAGGTGGAGGTGCCGTAGCTGGTGATCACCACGTCATCCGCTCCGCCCTCGGCCTCCCCTCCGCCGGCGCACGATGCGAGCAGCAGTCCCACCGCCGCGACGGCTGAGCACTGAAGTCCTCTCCGCATGATTCTCCCTTCCGCCCGGCCCCGCAGAAGGGACCGCGCCAGTCCGACCGGAGCCCCCTCGCCCCACGGCGCGCTCGTCGTCGAGCCGTGCGCCTGGTCCTGGCACGAGCCTAGTATCGCGAGTGTCTACCGTCAATAAGCGTTAACTTCCCAGTGCAGGCGAATCGCACGCAGACTGCCACAGGCACCCCATTCCAGGGCCACATAAAGGCCCTGGTGCCGCTCTCCCGCTCGGAAAGCGGCACCAGGGCTCAGCGGCCACGTGTGCATATCTATTAACTTCGCACGGCTGCCCCCGCCGCGCCGGGGCACACGGGGTCAGGCTCGCCACTCCAGGAGAAGCGTCTCCAGCGCTTCCGCCTCGTGCGGCACCGGGCGGGGCTCCTGGATTCCGTGTGCGGAGAACCGCGGCGCGGGCCTCGGCTGCACCACACCGTCCGCCTCCACGAGCACGCCGCGCGCCGCCAGCTGCGGGTCCGCAGCGGCTTCCGGCATCGCGCGCACCGGGGCCGTGCATGCATCGGTGCCGTCGAAGACCTCGATCCAGTGCGCCTGCGGATGCCGCGCGAACTCCGCCGCCAGCACCGCGCGCTGCGCCGGCCAGCGTGCGGGATCCAGCCGTTCCTCCTCCGGCCAGCCCGGCAGCCCCAGCGCCTCCGTGACGAGGTCGAAGAACGGCCGCTCCACGGCGGAGACCGCCATGTGACGGCCGTCGGAGCACGCATAGACGGAGTAGAACGGAGCGGAGCCGTCGAGCCGGTTGCGACCGCGCACATCGGAGAAGCCGCCGCTGCCCCGCCGGGCCCACATCATCGCGGACAGCGCCGCGGTCCCGTCCACGATGGCGGCGTCGACCACCTGCCCGCGCCCGGTCCTCTCACGCTCCAGCAGAGCGGCGAGGACGCCCAGGACCAGGAACATCGACCCTCCGCCGAAGTCGCCCACGAGGTTGAGCGGAGGCACGGGCGCGGCGTCCGGGCTCTGCCCGATGAGCGAGAGCGTGCCCGTCCGGGCGATGTAGGCGAGATCGTGACCGGCGGTGCGCGCCTCCGGCCCGTCCTGCCCCCAGCCGGTCATGCGGCCGTAGACGAGGCGCGGGCAGCGGGCCATGACCTCGTCCGGCCCCAGTCCCAGCCGCTCCATCACACCGGGCCGGAAGCCCTCGATGAGGACATCCGCGGCGTCCAGCAGCCCGCGCACGGCCTCACGGTCGTCTGCGTCCTTGAGATCGGCCCGGACCAGACGCCGGCCGCGGAGCATCGCATCCGCAGGCGGACCACCCGCGGGACGCTCGATGCGCACGACCTCGGCGCCGTGGTCGGCCAGCAGCATCGCCGCGTGCGGACCCGGACCGATCCCGGCGAACTCGACGACCCGGATTCCCGCAAGCGGGCCCGCTCCGGTGTCCGCGCCCGCATCAGTGCCGCTCATCCTCCGTCTCCCCTCTCCGCCGAGGCGGCGGCCTCGGCCGCACCCCTCTCACCTGTCGCCGTCGGCACCGTCACGCCGGCCGCCTCGGCCGCGGTATCCCGCAGCTCCCGCTTGAGGATCTTGCCCACGGGTGAGAGCGGCATCCTCTCGACCAGCTGCACGGATCGCGGCAGCTTGTAGCGGGCCAGCCGCTCCGCTCCGAAGCCGCGCAGCTCCTCCAGCGAGGGGTGCGCCCCCTCGCGGGGCACGACGACCGCGTGCACCCGTTCCCCGAACCGCTCGTCCGGCACTCCGATCACCGCGATCTGCGCGATGTCCGGGTGCTCCGCGAGCGCCTTCTCCACCTCGGCGCTGTAGACGTTCTCCCCGCCGGAGATGATCATGTCCTTGAGCCTGTCCGCGAGGAACAGGTAGCCGTTCTCGTCCATCCGGCCCGCATCGCCCGTGTGCATCCAGCCTCCGCGCAGGGCGCGGGCCGTCTCCTCCGGATGCTTCCAGTAGCCGAGCATGACGTTGTCCCCGCGCACTGTGATCTCGCCGACCTCGCCCACCGGCACCTCACGGTCGAGCGGGTCGACGATGCGCACCTCAGCGTGGGGCGCAGCCCGGCCCACCGAGGCCAGCAGCGCGGGGTCGGAGTGGTCATCGGGACGCAGCGAGGTCGCCACCGGCCCCAGCTCCGTCATCCCGTAGCGCTGCGAGAGGCTGATCCCCGGCAGCCGCGCGCGCAGCCGGCGCAGCAGCTCCGGGGAGATGGACTCCGCCCCGTAGCTCACGGTCCGCAGGGTGCGCAGCCTCTCCTCCTCCCCCTCCTCCAGATGGTCGAGCATCCAGGCGATCATCGTCGGCACCATCGTGAGCGTCGTGATGCGATGCCGGTGGATGAGCTCCGCGACGGCGGCCGGGTCGAAGCCCGCGACCACGACGATCGTGGAGCCGATCATCATGTGGCCCAGGAGGTTCCCGAGCGCTGCGAGGTGGAACAGCGGGGAGATCACGAGGCAGCGCTCGGCGCGGTTGGGCAGGCCGGTGGAGGCGAACGTGCCCAGCGCCGAGGTCATGACGCTGCGGGCGCTGAGCATGACCCCCTTGGGCTCGCCCGTCGTGCCGCCCGTGTAGAGCAGGAGGGCGAGAGCGTCGGCCGGGAGCCGGGCATCGGCCATCGGCGCGGCTCCGGCGATCCATTCCCGCACGTCCGCGAACCCGGCGGGCGCGGATCCGCCGCCTGCGTGCACGAGCACGGTGAGGCACGCGCAGCGCTCCCGCAGAGCCACAGCGGCCCCGGCGAAGCCGTCACCCACGAGGAGGACCGCGACCTCGGCCTCCTCGATCTGCCCGGCCATCTCCGTCACCGACCAGCGGTAGTTCACCGGAGTCGCGACCGCCCCGGCCCACGCACAGGCGAAGACGTGCTCGACCACGCGGACGGAGTTCTCCGCGAGGATCCCCACCCGGTCGCCCGGCTCCACCCCGTGGGCGCGCAGAGCGGCGGCGAGCCGGGCGACCTCGTCGACGAGCTCCCGCCAGCTCAGCTCCACCTCCCCGTCGACCACTGCGGCGGCGTCCGGGCGCTGCTGCAGATTGCGGTGCAGAGACTGCGTGAGCTCCATGACCGCCTCCTCTCAGCCCCGCGACCGATCGGCGGGGCGGGCACCGCCTGCCGAGGGGCCGCCCGTGGCACTGCGCGCTGCAGCACTGCCCGCGGAACCGCCTGTGGAGGCACCGCCCGCTGCCCGGCTCCCGCCCCTCGCGGTCCGGTCCAGCGTGCGGGCGATGAGCTCCTTCTGCACCTCGTTGGCCCCGCCGTAGATCTTCTGCGCCCTGGCATCGGCGAAGAGGCGGGCGATCGCGTACTCGGTCATGTAGCCGTAGCCGCCGTAGAGCTGCAGGAGCTTGTCGATCACGTCGTTCTGCTGATCCGTGAGCCACCACTTGCACATCGCCGCCTCTGCCGCGCTGAGCTCCCCGGCCATGTGCCTGCGGATGCAGTCGTCGAGGAAGACGCGCGCCACGCGGGCCTGCGTCGCGGCCTCCGCGAGCACGAACCGCGTGTTCTGCATCGTGATGAGCGGGGCGCCGAAGGCCTCGCGCTCGTTCACGTAGTCCACGGTCTCCCGGACCGCCAGCTCCATCGCGCAGATCGCGGTGATGCCGATGATGAGCCGCTCCTGGCGCAGCTCTCCCATCATGATCCCGAAGCCGCCGCCCTCGGCGCCCAGCAGGTTCTCCGCCGGCACCCGGACCTCGTCGAAGAAGAGCTCCGAGGTGTCCGCGCCGTGCTGGCCGATCTTGTTCAGCGTGCGCCCGCGCCGGAACCCGCTCACCGCATCCGTCTCGACGACGAGGAGCGAGACCCCGTGCGCGCCGGCGGCGGGGTCCGTCTTCACCGCGAGCACGATGAGGTCCGCCGTCTGCCCGTTGGTGATGAAGGTCTTCTGCCCGCTGACGACGTACTCGTCACCCTCCCTCAGCGCGGTGGTGCGGATGGCCTTGAGGTCCGATCCCGCGGACGGCTCGGTCATGCCGATGGCCGCGACCCGCCGCCCCGAGGCCAGCTGCGGCAGCCAGCGCCGCTTCTGCTCCCGAGTGCCGTGGGCCAGCAGGTAGTGGGCGACGATGCCGCTGTGGACGTTGTTGCCCCAGGACCTGTCGCCGGTCCGGCCGATCGCCTCCGCGACCGCGGCGAAGTGCAGGAACGAACCTCCCCCGCCGCCGTACTCCTCCGGGATCGAGGTGAGCAGGAGTCCCAGCTCGCCGGCCCTCTCCCAGAACTCGCGGTCGACGAAGCGCTGCTCGTTCCAGCGCTCGAGATTCGGCACCGCCTCCTTCTCGAAGAAGTCGCAGGCGAGCTCGAACAGGTCCGCGACCTCACCGGTCATCCAGCTGGGCTTGGTGCGGTCGAGCGCCGTCATGCCGCGTCCTCCGGATCTGCCGCGACGAGGGCATCGCCGCGGAGGGTGACGGTGCCGTCGGCCAGGGTCACGGCGATGTCGAGCACGGCAAGACGCTCGCCGTCGCGCTCGACGACCTCGCGCACGGAGCCGGTGCAGACGGGCTCCGCGAGCACGGGGGTGATCGCCGTGAAGCGCACACCCCACTCCCGGATGCGCGGCTGCGCGACGTTCGCCGTGAGGAATCTGCCCAGGTACGCCATCGAGAGCATGCCGTGGGCGAACACGTCGTCCAGGCCGGCGGACCGTGCCACGTCGAGGTCGATGTGGATGGGATTGTGATCGCCCGAGGCGCCGGCGAACAGCGCGAGAGTCGTGCGGCTGATGGGGGCGAGCGCGAGCGGGGTGAGCTCGTCGCCCGGGGCGAGGGCGCCCTGGGAATGCGGGACGGATGCAGTGGCGGTCATGAGCGGATCTCCAGCTGTCGGATCGCGAGCACATTGCTCAGTTCTGCGATGAGCGCCCCTTCGCGCCTCACCGTGGTGCGCCGGACGATGAAGGTCAGCGCACCGCCGCGCTTCTCATAGCAGTCCGTGTACTCCGCCGCGAGCTCGAGCTCCTCGCCCGCGTAGGCGAGCGCATGGTAAGTGAACCGCTCCTCACCGTGGAGGAACTGCCGGCGGTCGAAGCCGAGCTCGTCGATGAGCACGTGCGAATCGGGGCGCCGCAGCTCCAGGCTGAAGAGGAAGGTGGGCGGGACGAGAAGGTCCGCGTGCCCTGCGGCGCGCGCGGCCTCGACGTCCGTGTACACCGGATCCGTCTCCCCGATCACCTGCGCGAAGAACTGCAGCTGGCTCCTCTCCGGCGTGGTGCGAAACGGCGGCAGGGTCCTGCCGATGATGCTCTGCGGCTGCGGGCGCGGCTGCGAGGGCGCCTCCGTGTGCGGCTGCGACATGCCGGTCCTCCCTTCAGATCGTCGTCGAGTAGGACGAGGCCGCCGTGGGCAGGCCCGCGAGGGCAGAGTCGAGTTCGTCCTCCGTCCAGGCCGCACCGTCCTTGTCGAAGGCCTCGACCTCGGTCCAGCCCTGCATGTGGCCGATGTGCCCGCCGCGGTTGGCGAACACCTGGCCGGAGACCGGGCAGTCGGCCTGGGCGAGCCAGGCGACGAGCGGAGTGATGTTCTCCGGCGCCCAGGGATCGAAGCCGTCCTCGGTGATCTGCGCGTCGAGGCGCTCCCCCATGCCCGGGGTCTGCAGGGTCAGGCGCGTCCGGGCGGCCGGGGCGATGCAGTTGGCCCGCACGCCGTAGCGCTCCAGCTCCCGCGCCGCCACGAGGGTGAGCGCGGCGATGCCCGCCTTCGCGGCGGCGTAGTTCGCCTGGCCCGGATTGCCGAACAGCCCCGAGCCCGAGGAGGTGGTGATGACGGAGCCGTTGACCTCGCGTCCGGCCTTCGATTCGGAGCGCCAGTACGCGGCGGCGTGGTGCAGCGGGGCGACATGGCCCTTGAGGTGGACCGCGACGACGGAGTCCCACTCCTCCTCGGAGAGGTTCGCCAGGGTCCGGTCCCGCAGGATCCCGGCATTGGCGACGAGCACGTCGAGGCGTCCGAATTCGCTCACCGCCAGCTCCACCATCTCCGCACCCGCCGCCCAGTCGGTGACGCTGCCCACGTAAGCGACAGCGGTGCCGCCGGCCGCCCGGATCTCCTCGACCACCTCATGCGCCGGTGAGGCGTCAGCGCCGGCCCCGTCCGGGCCGCCCCCGGCGTCGTTGACCACCACCGAGGCCCCCAGCGAGGCGAAGCGCAGCGCATGGGAGCGCCCCAGCCCCCTGCCCGCGCCGGTGATGATCGCCGTCCGACCCTGCAGATTCCCCATGCGACTCTCCTCGAACTCATACGGTCGTTATCTTCGGGCTTTCGCTCAGCCCGCGCTCACACGGCATCCGGCACTGCGTCTTCGCAGACAGATGCGCCTCCACGAGCGTTGCGATCAGAGTATTTACGGAGGAACTGTATGTCAACAGACGTTAACAAGGCGGGAGTGCGGCCGCCCCCGTAGTCTTGAAGGGTCAAGCGCATTACGGCATTCGAGGGGCAGTTCGCACATGGGCAGTCGGAACGGCAGGGGCGGCGCGGACCGTCCCGCGCAGATCAGGGCGGCGGCGGCCCGGCTGTTCCGCCAGCGCGGGTACCAGGAGATCGGGATCGACGAGATCGGCGCCGCCGTCGGCATCTCCGGCCCGGCCATCTACCGCCACTTCAAGGGCAAACACGCACTCCTCGCCGCGATCATCGAAACGCATCTGCGCGACCTGCGCGAGGCCTGGCACCGCCTGGGCGGCGCGGACCGCCCCGCGGCCATCCTCGAAGCGGTGGTCGAGACCGCACTGGACGATCCGGACGGCTACTTCGTCTTCGCCTACCAGCGACAGCATCTGGACGCGGAGGCGCACGAACGGGTGCGCCTGATCCGCGCAGACATCCGCGCGCCGTGGAAGGACCTGCTGGCGGAGTTCGGCGTCGCCCTCGACTCACCCGAGGGCAGGCTCAAGCTCACCGCCCTGCAGGGCCTGCTCATCCACGTGGGGCTGACGGGGAACGCCGGCAGGGCGCGCCGCGCCGCGATCGCCGCGGAGACGGCTGCACGCGTCCTCTCCACCCCGCTGCCGGACGCCGCCCCGGCCATCGAGCATCCCGCGACGGGCGCGGAGGGGGACCCCCCTTCCCCGCTCCGGCACGCGAACCGCCGGGAGGCCGTCCTCGCCGCGGCGACCTCGCTCTTCCGCAGATCGGGCTTCAATGCCGTGACCCTCAGGGACATCGGCGCAGAGGTGGGCATCACCCCCTCCGCGATCCACCGCCACTTCCCCAGCAAGGAGAGCGTGCTCGCCCAGATCGTGGACCGCGGGCACGATCTGCTGCTGACCGCCGTGGACGTCGCCCTCCGCACGGCCCGCACGCCGGAGGAGGCGGTCAGGATCATGGTCGCGCGCCTCTGCCTGCTGCACGTCGAGTTCAGCGACCTCTTCGGGATCAACTTCACCATGGCCGCCGGCACCGACCCCGAGGCCCGCGCCGAGAGCAAGCGCAGACGGCGCGTCGTCGTCGAGGAGGTCGCCTCCAAACTCCACGACGCCTTCCCGGGCATGTCCCTCAAGGAAGCGCGCGTCCACGTCGGGGCCGTGTTCTCGATCCTCGCCCGCACGGTGCAGAGCGACGAGCTCCTCGGACGCCCCGGGCTCGCACAGGAGTTAACCGTCATATGCACCAAAACGGTCATGGGAGCATCGCCTAGCGAGCCCTGATCACCCATTAACACGCCTTTTTCTCCCGGATCCCCTAGGTCACCCTTGCCTTTGAGTTAACGCTCATATATGTTTCTGGAAACACGGCGGACTCAAGGGGGAGACTGGGGTGACGACAGGGATCATCAGCTACGGCGCGTATGTGCCTCGCGCGCGACTCCGATCCGAGACGGTGCGCGAGGCGCTGGGCACCGGGCGCGCGGGCCGCACCCGGGCGGTCGCGGGCTGCGACGAGGACACCACCACGATGGCGGTCGAGGCCGCCCGCCGCGCGCTCCGGGAGCTGCCGGCCGATTCCGTGGGCGCGGTGTCGTTCTCCTCGGCGCACCCGGTGTACGCCGCGAAGACGAACGCGACCGCGGTCCACGCGGCGCTCTCGCTGCCCGCCCACGCCCGCGCCGTGGACCGCTGCGGTCCGGAGCGCAGCGCACTCGGCGCGCTGCTCGACGGGTTCGCCGGGTCAGGGACTCACCTGGTGGCGCTGGCGGACACCGTTGTCGGCCCCGCCGGCGGCGCGGACGAGATCGGCGGGGGCGACGGTGCCGCCGCCTTCGTCCTCGGCGGTGCCGCACCCGTCGCGGTGCCGCTGGGCACAGGAGCGGCCACCGCCGAGTTCCTCGACCGCTGGAACGCACCCGGCGAGACCTTCGCGCGCACCTGGGAGGAGCGGTTCGGCCAGGAGGCCTACACGCGCCTCGGCGCCGCCTCGGTCGCCCGGGCGCTGGAGGATGCGGGGCTCGCTCCCTCCGAGGTCACCTCCTGGGCGGTGACGGGCCTCTCCGAGCGCGCCGCCCGGCAGCTCGGGAGGTCGACGGGCCTCGGGGATGTGCGGACGGACGACCTCACGAGCGTGATCGGCCGGGTGGGCAGCGCGCACGCGGGCATCCTGCTCGCGGACATGCTCGACCGGGCACGGCCCGGCGACGTCCTCGCCCTCACCCTCCTGGCCGACGGCGCTGACACCCTCGTCCTGCGCGTGACGGAGGCGATCACCGCTCACCGCCGCAGGGAGACGACAGCTGCGCAGATCGCCGCGGGAGACGACCAGCTCGCCTATGCCACGTTCCTCACCTGGAAGGGCCTGCTGGAGCGGCCGGCCCCGCGCAGGCCGGAGCCCGCCCGCATCTCCGCGCCGGCCTCCCTGCGCGAGGCGCGCTGGAAGTACGGGTTCACGGGTGCGCGCTGCGATGCGTGCGCCACCCGCCACATGCCGCCCCAGCGCGTGTGCCTGCGCTGCGGGGCGAGCGGTCGGATGAAGGACGAGCCGCTCGCGGACGTCGCCGGCACCCTCGCCACGTACACCGTCGACCACCTGGCCTATTCGCCCGCGCCGCCCGTCATCGGCGTCGTCATCGACTTCGACGGCGGCGGCAGGTTCGCCTGCGAGCTCACGGACGCGGACCCCGAGGCCGTCGCCATCGGCGACCGCGTGCAGATGACGTTCCGCCGGATCGGGGAGGCGGACGGGATCGTCAACTACTTCTGGAAGGCCCGCCCACTCAGCGAGGAGGCGTCATGACGTCACACGGGATCAAGGATCGCGTCGCGATCATCGGAATGGGATGCACGCGGTTCGGTGAGCACTGGGAGACCTCGACCGCGGACATGGCCGTCGACGCCTGCGAGGCGGCCTTCGCCTCCGCCGGCGTCGCCAAGGACGATGTCGACGCCTTCTGGCTCGGCACCCTGACCTCGGGCTTCTCCGGGATGACGCTGTCGTCCGCGCTCAAGACCGACTACAAGCCCGTCACCCGGGTGGAGAACTTCTGCGCCTCCGGCTCCGAGGCGTTCCGCAACGCCTGCTATGCCGTGGCCTCGGGCGCCTACGACATGGTGATGGCTGTGGGCGTCGAGAAGCTCAAGGACTCCGGCTACTCCGGACTGCATCGCGCCGATCCGCCGAACGCGGGCACCGGCGGCAGCCTCACGGCGCCCGCGCGCTTCTCCGTCATCGCCCCCTCCTATGCGGAGAAGTACGGGGTGGAGCGCGAGGACTTCAAGTCCGCCATGACACGGGTCGCCTGGAAGAACCACGCGAACGGGGCACGGAACGAACGCGCCCAGTTCCGCTCGGAGGTGCCGGAGGAGACGATCCGCGCCTCTCCGCGCGTGGCCGGGGACCTCGGGGTCTTCGACTGCTCGGGGGTGAGCGACGGCGCCGCGGCGGCGATCATCGTGCGCGCCGAGGACGCTCACAAGTACACGGACGGCCCCCTCTACGTGAAGGCGCTGGCCTTCGCCGCCGGGCCGGGCACGGGCCCCATCGACCCCGAGTTCGACTACACCTCGTTCGAGGAGGTCGTCCGCTCCGCCTCGGACGCCTACGCCCAGGCCGGGGTCACTGATCCCGTCGAGGACCTGTCCATGTGCGAGGTGCACGACTGCTTCACCCCCACGGAGCTCGTGCTCATGGAGGACCTCGGCTTCTCCGCCCGGGGTGAGGCGTGGTCGGACACGCTGGAGAACCGCTACGCGCGCGACGGCGTCCTGCCGGTCAACCCCGACGGCGGCCTCAAGAGCTTCGGGCACCCCATCGGCGCCTCCGGACTGCGCATGCTCTTCGAGTGCTGGCTGCAGCTGCGGGGCGAGGCGCCTCAGGAGCGGCAGATCGCACTGCGGGGCAGGAAGTACGGGCTCACGCAGAACCTGGGCGGCGGTCCCGGCGAATGCGTGTCCTTCGTGGCGATCGTCGGCGCGGAGGAGGGCTGAGCCATGCCCGCATCAGGCTTCCCGCCCCTGACACCCGAGGCCGCGGAGACCGTGCAGATCGAGCGCGCGGGGCCCGTGACCACGCTCGTGCTCAACCGGCCCGAGCGCCTCAACGCCGCGAACACGGACATGTTCGCGCGTCTCACCGAGGCACTGCACGAGGTGGACAGGGACCCGGACTGCGCCGTGGTCGTCCTCACGGGTGCCGGGCGGGCGTTCAGCACGGGCAAGGACATGAAGGCACCGCAGGACTTCGCCGCCGTGGAGGGCCGGACCCGGCGGAGCCGTCGCGTGTTCCAGACCGTCCGGCTGCTGCGCGATCTCCCGCAGCCGGTGATCGCGGCGGTGCGCGGTCATGCGGTGGGCGCGGGCTTCGCCCTGGCAGCGGCCTGCGATCTGCGCGTCGTCGCCCCGGATGCGAGCTTCGACCCCGTCTTCACGGACATCGGCATGACTCCCGGGGATCTGGGTCTCTCCTTCCACCTGCCTCGCCTCATCGGGGCCGGGCGGGCGGCCCACGTCCTCTACACCGCGACCCCGATCCTCGCGCAGCAGGCGGTGGACTGGGGGCTCGCCTCGGAGATCGCCGCGGACCCGCGCGGGCGGGCGCAAGAGCTGGCCGCGGACCTCGCCGCGAAAGCGCCGGAGTCGCTCCGGCAGACGAAGGAGCTGCTCGGGGCAGCGGCGACCGCGTCCAGCCTGCACGATCACCTCCTCCTGGAGTACCGCTCCCAGGTGATCTGCGCGGAGACCGCGGACCACGCGCGGGCGGTCCGGGCCTTCCGCAGCAGGAGGCAGTGACTCTCGACACCTCTATGATCAAGTGATTGCGCAACTATTGAATTGATCTCTCCTGAGACCTAGACTCGACGCTCGGCACAGACCCGGTCGCGCTCGAGCGCGGCCCGCAGCCACGGACCCCGTCCGCCGCAGCCGGACCCTCAGGAGGAGAGACCATGACCGACGATCAGCAGGAGCCCGCCGCACCCCCCGCTGAGCGTCAGCACCCCACCCAGGCCGTCTTCACCTCGGAGGACACGCTGTCCGGACCCGACCGCGCCCTCGTGCGCCGCTGGCAGAAGCACCTCGCCAACGAACGCCTCGAGGAGCGCGTCTACCGGAGCCTCGCCTCCCGCAAGGACGGCCAGGAGGCGGAGATCCTCACGGCGCTGGCGGACGCGGAGTCCCGGCACCAGTCGCACTGGAGGACGCTGCTGGGCGACTACGCGGAGCCGCCCCGCCGCCCCTCCTTCGGCACCTACCTCCTCGCACTGCTGGGCCGGGTGTTCGGCTCCGTCTTCGTCCTCGCGCTCGCACAGCAGTCGGAGTCCCGCTCGCCCTACGCCAGCGACCGCTGGGCCACCAAGCGGATGGCGGCGGACGAGGCCATCCACGCGGAGGTCGTCCGCGCGCTGGCGCAGCAGTCACGGGCACGGCTCTCGGGCAGCTTCCGCGCCGCGGTGTTCGGAGCCAACGACGGCCTCGTCTCCAACCTCGCACTCGTCCTGGGCGTGGCCGCCGCCGGCCTCACCACCGGCCAGGTCCTCCTCACCGGCATCTCCGGTCTGCTCGCGGGCGCGCTCTCCATGGGGGCCGGGGAGTACGTCTCCGTGCGCTCACAGCGGGAGCTGCTCGAGGCGTCCTCGCCGGACCCGGAGTCCTCGCGCGCGCTCCCCCACCTGGACATCGACGCCAACGAACTGGCGCTCGTCTTCCGCGCGCGGGGCCTGACGCCGGAGGAGGCGGATGCGCGCGCGGAGGCGAGCATCCGCCGCGCGCAGTCGCGCATCCACAAGCGCCCCTCGCCCACCCACCGCGGCGACCCGGAGCTCAGCCTCGGGCCGGTCGACGAGCACGAGGAGCTGGGCACCGGCCTCGGCGCGGCCCTGTCGAGCTTCTGCTTCTTCGCCTCGGGCGCCATCATCCCGATCCTGCCCTACATCTTCGGCATGACGGGCCTCGCCGCCGTCGCCACCGCCTCGGCACTGGTGGGCATCGCGCTGCTCGCCACCGGCGGCGTCGTGGGCGTGCTCTCCGGCCGCCCGCCCCTGCCCCGCGCGCTGCGGCAGCTCGCCATCGGATTCGGTGCGGCCGCCGTCACCTACGCGCTGGGCCTGGCCTTCGGCACGGTGGCGGGCTGAGCGGAGCCGCGTCCTCTCCTACGATGACCCTGTGAACGCCGCCCATCCTGTGAACGCCGCCGGTTCCGCTCCCGCCACGGAGGACGCCCCCGATCCCGCGCACGCCGCCGGCCCTGCGCACGCCGCGCGCCCCGCTCCCGCCACGGAGGACGCCCGCCTCACCGGCACTGCCGCCCTCAGCCCGGCCGCCCTCGCCTATCTGCAGGAGACGGCCCGCCGCACTCCGGTGCCCACGGACCGGCTGCCGCTGCAGCAGGCCCGGGCCCAGGCCTCAGCCGCGGAGTGGAAGCAGC
>NZ_JALAHB010000142.1 GCF_022712115.1 Brevibacterium sp.
CCCGAGGCGCATGTGGGCCGGGTGGGGTGCGGCTCAGATCTCCTCGAGCTCCTCTGCGTCGTGGAGGACACGGAGGGTGGCCTCCCGCGGGGTGAGGCCGTCGGCCACGAACCCGGGCCAGGCACGCCAGAGGCTCACGTCGAAGGGCAGGCTCTCCGGCAGATGCGGGAACACGAGCGCCAGGTTGCGCGGATGCGCCGGGTGCTCGCTGGGCGAGAGGTCCGCGAGGCTGGAGCGCAGGATCTTCAGCGTGAGCGGGGTGAAGCCGGCCGCGCGCGCCTCGCGGGCGGTGTGCGCCCAGGCCAGCACCTGCGGCACCTCGCCCGCGCACCACTGCCCGTAGGCGCGGTCCAGGGCTGCGCTGCCCACCGGGTGCGGGTTCACCCGGAACAGGGCTCCGGCCCAGCTGTGGGCCTCGTCCGCGGAGAACCCCTCCCATTCGCGGGCGGCCTCCGGGGAGGCGAAGCGAGCACCGGGGAGGTAGGTGCGGTCCGCCGTGGGCGTGTGATCGGCGGTGCGTGAGTGATCTGTGGCGGCGCTGCTGTCGACGGACATGGTGTCCTGCCTTTCCGGGGCATTGCGCAGATGCCCCGATCGATTCTTGCCCGCGGCGGCGTGCGGCGGGCCCGTTCTGCTGTCTGGGGGCACCCGGTCGGACTCGGGTTGCCGTGCGGCCGGCCAGACCTTTGACCGCATCTCTGGAACGTGGGAGCGACGCTAGCAGGCCGCGCCCGAGGCCGCCGGGACACGGTGCCGGAAACCGTCAGGAGCCGTCACACGGCGTCACACGGTGTGGGTTCGACGGAGCCGCCAGCACGGAGCCGTCAGCGAGGAATGCGGGTGATGAGCCTGCCGTGCGCGGCGCACACTCCTGCTTCCGCGTTCGGCTCTGCGTCCCTCCCCTTTGATAGCGTGCAGAAACCACTGATGAGGGGATCGGCGATGTCAGAGACGACACCGGAACGCGCAGACGGTACCGCGAAGGAAGCGGAGGCCGCACAGGACGGCGGCGGAGGCCTCGCGGGAGTGACGGAGTACAGCTCGCACAGCACCATGGGCTACAACCCGGAGGGATACGCGGGAGCGGTCGCGGACAGGGCCGCGGGACCGCGCGGGGACGTGCCCCCAGCCGCATCCGCTGATCAGCCCGCGGAGCCCGCAGCAGACGCCGCCACCGGCCAGGCAACCGAACCGGCCGTCACGGAGTCGGCCGCCGGCGAATACGTGCCGCTGCGCTGGCGCTCGCAGGAGTGGTTCGACAACCCCAGTGAGCCTGACTCCACGATCCTCATCCTCGAGCGGTACCTCAACTACGGACTCACGCGGGAGGAGTTGCAGTCCGGGAAGCCGATCATCGGCATCGCCCAGTCCGGCAGCGACCTCACCCCGTGCAACCGCCACCACATCGAGCTCGCCAAGCGCGTGCGCGAGGGCATCCGCGACGCCGGCGGCATCTGCTTCGAGTTCCCCGTCCACCCCATCCAGGAGACGGGCCGGCGCCCCACTGCCGCACTGGATCGCAACCTCCAGTACCTGGGCCTGGTGGAGACGCTGCACGGCTACCCGATCGACGCCGTGGTGCTCACGACCGGCTGTGACAAGACCACCCCGGCCCAGCTCATGGCCGCCGCCACCGTGAACGTCCCCGCGATCGTGCTTTCCGGCGGACCCATGCTCAACGGCTGGTACAGGGGTGAGCGCGTGGGCACCGGGACCATCGCCTGGCAGGCACGGGACGACTACGCCGCCGGCCGCATCGACAAGGACGAGTACTGGGCGATCGTCAAGCAGTCCTCGCCCTCGGCCGGCCACTGCAACACGATGGGCACGGCCTCGACCATGAACGCCGTCGCCGAGGCTCTGGGCATGAGCCTGCCCGGCTGCTCCGCCATCCCCGCCCCGTACCAGGAGCGGCCCTCCATCGCCTACCAGACGGGCCGGCAGATCGTGGAGATGGCGTACGCGGATCGCAAGCCCTCGGACGTCATGACCCGGGAGGCGTTCCTCAACGCCATCCGCGTGTGCTCCGCGATCGGCGGCTCCTCCAACGCTCCCTGGCACCTCACCGCGATCGCGAAGCACATGGGCGTGGACGTGGGGCTGGACGAGTGGCAGGAGTACGGCCACGAGGTGCCCCTGCTCCTGGACATGCAGCCGGCGGGCCGCTTCCTGGGCGAGGAGTTCTTCCGTGCCGGGGGCGTGCCCGCGATCGTCCGGGAGCTCATGGACGCGGGTCTCATCGAGGAGGACGCGCTCACCGTCAACGGGCGGAGCATCGGTGAGAACTGCCGGCATGCGCGCACCACGGACCGGGAGGTCATCCGGCCCGTCGCGGAGCCCCTCGTGGAACAGGCCGGCTTCCGCGTCATGACGGGCACCCTGTTCGACAACGCCGTGCTCAAGACCTCCGTCATCGGCGAGGAGTTCCGCGCCCGCTACCTCTCCGACCCGCAGGATCCGGAGGCCTTCGAGGGCAGCGCAGTGGTCTTCGACGGGCCGGAGGACTACCACCGCCGCATCGACGACCCGGAGCTGGAGATCGACGAGCACTCGATCCTCGTGATGCGCGGGACGGGCCCCATCGGCTATCCGGGGGCTGCGGAGGTCGTGAACATGCACCCGCCGGCGCGGCTCATCCGGGCGGGCATCGAGAGCCTGCCCTGCCTGGGGGACGGACGCCAGTCCGGCACCTCCGCCTCGCCCTCCATCCTCAACTGCTCGCCCGAGGCCGCGGCGCCGGCCGCGCCCCTGGCACTCCTGCGCACGGGGGACCGGCTGAGGGTGGACGTGGGGAAGGGGCGCGTGGATCTCCTCGTGGATGCCGCGGAGCTGGAGGACAGGCGCGCCGCGCTCGAGGCCGCCGGAGGCTACCGCTTCCCGCCCAGTCAGACGCCGTGGCAGGAGATCAGCAGGTCGATGACGCTGCAGCTGGGTGACGGCATGGTGCTGGAGCCGGCCGTGAAGTATCAGCGGGTGGCGCAGACGCAGCCCGTGCCCCGCCTCAACCACTGAGCGCCGCGCGCACTGTGGGGCGATGATGCCCCGCAGTGCGCGCACCAGGAAACAGCCCTGACGAGAAGGGACGACGATGTCCGAAGAGATCACCTTCCTGTGGGAGATGTCCACAGGCTCCCTGCTGATGCTGGCCGCCGGCGCGATCGCCCTGCTGCTGTTCCTCATCATGGCGCTCAAACTGCACGCGTTCATCGCGCTCATCGTGGTGAGCCTGCTGACGTCCGCAGCCGCGGGCATCGCTCCGGCGGACGTGGTGCCCACCATGCTCGACGGGTTCGGCAGCACGCTGGCGAGCGTGGCACTGCTCGTGGGTCTGGGGGCCATGCTGGGGCGCATGCTGGAGGCGAGCGGCGGAGCGGAGAGGTTGACGCAGAAGCTGCTGGGGGTGTTCGGAGAGAAGCGCGCCCCGCTAGCGGTGTCGATCGCCAGTCTGCTCATGGGCTTCCCCATCTTCTTCGACGCCGGCCTCGTCCTCATGCTGCCCATCATCTATGCGGTGGCCCGGAGGCTGGAGATGTCCTTCCTGGCGATCGCGTTCCCCGCTGCCATCGCCTTCAGCGCCATGCACGCGTTCGTGCCGCCGCATCCCGGTCCCGTCACCGCGGTCGACCTCTACGGGGCGGACCAGGGGCTCATGGTGATCCTGGGCCTGCTGTTCGTGCTGCCCACCTGGTACGTGTGCGGCTATCTGCTGGGCAAGCCGATGGCCAGGCGGTTCGATCTGCCCGTGCCGGAGATCTTCGACTCCCCGCAGGAGGAGGACATCGCCCGGAGGTTCAGGTCCGAGCCGAGCACGTGGACCGTGGTGCTGCTGCTCCTGCTGCCCCTGGCCCTCATCGGCATGAACACCGTGCTGAGCACGCTCGTGACCTCGGGTGCGGTGGACGAGGGCAACACCGCGGTGCAGATCCTCTCCCTCATCGGGGAGACTCCGGTGGCGCTGCTCATCACCGTACTCCTGGGCTTCATCGTCCTGGGCGCGGTGCGGGGCAAGCCCGGGAAGCTCACGGAGGCCATCGCGGACACCGCGCTCGGACCGGTCTGCTCCGTCATCCTCATCACGGGCGCGGGCGGGATGTTCGGCGGGGTGCTGCGGGCCTCCGGGATCGGCGACGCCATCGCGGACTCGATGACGAGCCTCGGCCTGCCGCTCATCGTGGCGGTCTTCCTCGTGGCCCTGCTGGTGCGCATCGCCCAGGGGTCTGCGACGGTCGCGCTCACGACCTCGGCGGCGCTCATGCAGCCGGCGGTGCAGGGCATGGACCTCAACTCCGTGCAGCTCGTGGCCGTCGTGGGGGCGACTGCGGCCGGATCCATCGCGGTGAGCCACGTGAACGACTCCGGGTTCTGGCTGGTGAGCCGCTTCTTCGGCATGTCCACCTCGCAGACCCTGCGCACGTGGACGGTGGGCAGCACGGG
>NZ_JALAHB010000143.1 GCF_022712115.1 Brevibacterium sp.
CCGCCCGGCTCCCCCCACGGGTGCGCGCCCTCCGGCCGCGGAGGCGAGCAGGCTCCTCACCGTCTACGCGGTCCCCGGCATCGGACGCATCCGCCCGGGCACGGACCTCGGCAGGGAGCTCGGCGCGGCACTCGTGGACTCCCGGCTCGAACTCAAGGACGGGGACGTGCTCGTCGTCGCCTCGAAGATCGTGTCCAAGGCGGAGGGCGCGCTGGCCGCCGTCCGGAACCGGGCGGAGTTCGAGCGTCTCGTCTCCGCCGTCGGCACCCACGTGGTGGCCCGCCGCGCCTATGCCTCCGGCCGCACCCTGAGCATCGTCCGCACGCCCGCGGGCACCGTGCAGGCCGCAGCGGGCCTCGACACCTCCAACCTGGACGCCCCGGAGGTTCCCGGTGCACCGGAGGCCTCACACGTCCTGCTGCAGCCGGAGGACGCCGACGCGTCCGCCGCACGCATCCGCACCGCGCTGTGGGAGATGCTGCGCGTGGACGTGGGGGTCATCGTCTCCGACACCTCCTCCCGTCCGTGGCGCGCCGGGGTCTCCGACATCGCCCTCGGCTGCGCCGGCCTGGCTCCGCTGGACTCCCAGCGAGGCCTGCCCGACGACACGGGCCGCACGCAGTCGCTCACCGTCCGCGCCGTGGCCGACGAGATCGCCTCCGCGGCCGACCTCGTCAAGGGCTCCGCCCGCGGCCGGCCCGCCGCCGTGGTGCGCGGGGTGGCCGAAATGGTGGGCGAGGCACGGGCGCGGACCGCGGCGGAGGCACTCACCCGACCGCTGGACGAGGACTGGTTCCGCACCGGCACCGCCGAGTCCGTCTGGTCCGCGCTGGGCACGGACCACGCCTCCCCCGAGATCGCTCCGCCGTCCGCGGACGGCTCCGAGGGGCTCACGAGCAGGGCCGGCCGCGCGCTCGCCGTCGCACGGCAGGGGACGCCGCGGACGCCCGGCCACCGCTCCTGGGCCGCCACCGTCAAGGGCGCCGGCTCCGTCATCTCGGTGCGGATGCGGAAGTCCCCGGCGGAGCCGGAGGCGGGCGGGCACGCCGTGGTGGAGGCCGCGGTGGGCCTGGGCTCTCTCGTCGAGCGCATCGTCACCGCGCTGGCGGCCGAGGACCTGGGCGCCGTCACGGACTGGCACTGGCGGGACAACGGCGTTCCCGCCGGCTGCGACATCCGCCTCTCACTCACCCAGCCCGCCGCGGCTCCCGCCGTGCCCTGAGCCGCTCACACCGCACACGGCCCCGTCCGCTCACCCCAGGAGATCCCTTGCGCACCCTCGTCGAACACCTCGCCACACGCCGCCGCCCCGTGCTCCGCTGGGAGGACGGCGAGGGCGCCGTCCTCGAACTCACCGGACCCGTGCTCGCGAACTGGGTGCACAAGTCGGCGGGCCTGCTCGCGGAGCTCGAGGTGGGCCCGGGGACGGACCTCGGGATCGTCGACCGCACCGGCCTGCACTGGCGCGCACTTGCCGGCGCCCTCGCCGCCTGGAGCCTGGGGGCGACGGTGCGCGTGCTCGACCCGGCCGCGGGCGAGGGGCCCGCCGGTCCCTGGGTGGCGCTCGCCCACGAGGACTGCGCCCAGGAGCCCATCACAGGATCCGCCGAGGAGGTGCTGGTCTACGCCGCTGCGCCCCTGGCGCTCACGGTCGAGGTGCCCGCCGGCTTCACCGACTTCTCCGCGGCCGTGCGCAGCCAGCCGGACCAGGCCGCGCTCGGCGAGACTCCCACGGTGCGGGCGGGTGATGCCGCACGCACGGAGACCTGGGCGCCTGCGAAGGCGCTGCAGGACGCGGAGGCGGGCGGCGCGGCACAGGAGACCGTGCTGGGCTCCGCTCCGTGCACGGCCGAGCACTGGCGGCAGGCTCTCACCGCACTGCTCGGCGGCACACTGGTCCTCGCCCCCGGGCCGGAGGCCTGAGCGGACGGCCTGAGCCCACGGCCCGAACAGGCGGCCCACCGGCACCCGACCGGCCGAGGGCCCTTCCCACCGGACCCGCCTCCGCGGAGCCGCCGGCCTCCCGCCCGGCGGCGGGAGTGAGACCCGTGCCATAATCGGGCCCATGGACAAAACCGTTGCAACAGCTGCCGAGGCCGTGGCCGACATCGTCGACGGCTCCCAGATCGCGGTGGGCGGGTTCGGGGTCGTGGGCGTCCCCGAGGTGCTCATCGACGCGCTCCGCGACAGCGGCGCCAAGGATCTGGAGGTCATCTCCAACAACGCCGGCGTCGACGGCCGCGGGCTGGGAAAGCTGCTCGAGACCCGCCAGATCAGCCGCATCATCGCCTCCTACGTGGGCGAGAACAAGGAGTTCGCGCGCCAGTACCTCTCCGGCGAGCTCGAGGTCGAGCTCACCCCGCAGGGGACCATGGCGGAGAAGCTCCGCGCCGGCGGCGCCGGGATCCCGGCGTTCTACACCGTCACCGGCGTGGGCTCGCAGGTGGCCGAGGGCGGCATCCCCTGGAAGTACGACGACCAGGGGAACGTCGTGAAGGAGTCCCCCGCCAAGGAGGTCCGCACCTTCTCCACGTTCGGCGAGGAGAAGGAGTACGCACTCGAGGAGTCGCTCGCGCCGGACTTCGCACTGGTGCGCGCGGCCAAGGGAGACCGCGCCGGCAACCTGGTCTTCAACAAGTCCGCACAGAACTTCAACCCGCCGGCGGCCAAGGCCGGCCGGATCACCATCGCCGAGGTGGAGGAGCTCGTGGAGGTGGGCGAGATCGATCCTGCCTGCGTCCACGTGCCGGGCGTCTACGTCACCCGGGTGCTGCCGCTCACGCCCGAGCAGGCCGCGGACAAGCCCATCGAGAAGACCACCCTGAAGGAGGCCTGACATGGCGCTCACCCGCAACCAGATGGCCGCCCGCGCGGCCGCCGAGCTCGCCGACGGCTCCTACGTGAACCTCGGCATCGGCATGCCCACGCTGGTCCCCAACTACATCCCCGAGGGCGTGAGCGTCGTCCTCCAGTCCGAGAACGGCCTCCTGGGCGTGGGCCCGTACCCCACCCGCGAGGAGCTGGACCCGGATCTCATCAACGCCGGCAAGGAGACCGTCACGATGCTGCCGGGCGCGGCGTACTTCGACTCCGCGGAGAGCTTCGCGATGATCCGCGGCGGCAAGATCGACGCCGCGATCCTGGGCGGCATGCAGGTGGCCGGCAACGGCGACATCGCCAACTGGATGATCCCCGGCAAGATGGTCAAGGGCATGGGCGGGGCGATGGACCTGGTGCACGGCGCCCGCAGGGTCATCGTCCTCATGGACCACACCGCCAAGGACGGCTCGCTCAAGCTGCTGCAGCGCTGCGAGCTGCCGCTCACGGGGCGCGAGGTCGTCTCCCGGGTCATCACGGATCTCGCGGTCCTCGACGTCACCGGCAGCGGCTTCCGCCTCGTGGAGCGCGCGCCGGGGGTCAGCCCTGAGGAGATCGCGGAGAAGACCGAGGGTCTCGCACCGGTCGAGGGCGAGATCCCGGAGATCACCGTCGCCGCCTGAGGCCGGCGCACGGCCGCGACCGCTCCACGGAGAGAGCCCACGGGCTCACGGCGGTGCGCGGCCTCACCGGCCCGGCGGCGTCACAGAGCCGTCGAGGCGGCGAACAGGAGCCCCGTCCCGCGCACCGCGGGGCGGGGCTCGTCCGCGCCCACGAAGACCGCGTCGCCCCGGCCGAGGGCGAGCTGGGAGGGGCCGGTGCCCGAGGCCTCGGGCACGGTGACGGAGAACTCGCCCTCCGTGCACAGGAGGATCAGAGGACCCGGGCGGGAGAGGACCTGGGGTGCGCGGCCGAGTTCCCGGTCGCGCGGATCATCAGGACCCGGGCGGGAGAGGACCTCGGGTGCGGATGGCCCTCCGCCCTCCGCGTGCCGGGTGTCCACGACGGTGAGCGCGAAGTCGTCCGTGCTCCCCCTCAGCTCGCTGCCGCCCACGGCTCGCTGCACCCGGGGGGCGGCGGTGGAGAAGAGCGCCGTGCGCCGGAGCTCCTCGACGTCGATGTGCTTGGAGGTGAGCCCGCCGCGCAGCACGTTGTCCGAGGAGGCCATGATCTCCACCGCGAGGCCGCCGAGGTAGGCGTGCATGACACCCGCCTCGAGTGCGAGGCACTCCCCCGGCTCCAGGCGGAAGCGCCGCAGCATGACCGCGACGAGGGCGCCGGGGTCCGTGCGGAAGTCACGGTTGGTCTCGCGCAGCGTCACGAGGGGGTCCGTGCAGGTGCCTTCGCGGGAGGCGTGGTCCGCCGGTGCCTCGCCGAGGGAGGAGTCCGCGAGCGCATCGGCCAGCGCACCGTAGCGTTCGCGCTCCCCCAGCAGCGCAGCGAGGGTCCTCTCGAGAGTGAAGCGCTCACCGGCCTCCGCCGAGGTCGCTGCGGGGTCGAGGAGCAGCCACCAGTCCTCCAGCGCCTGTGCCTCCCGGCCCGGCAGCGAGTCCGCGACCGCACGGAACCTCTCGACGGTGGCGCGCAGCGCCCGCAGCGGCCGGAAGCCGCAGAGAGCGTGGAATTCGGTGAGCGCGCAGACGAGTTCGGGCTTGTGCCAGGCATCCCGATAGCTGCGCCCCGGGGCGTCCCGCGGGATGCCTGCCGCCTCCTCCGCCGCGAATCCGGCGCGTGCCTGCGTGAGACTCGGATGGGTCTGGATCGAGAGTGCGGTCCGGGCGGAGAGGAGCTTCAGCAGGAAGGGCAGACGAGGGCCGTAGCGTTCGAGGACCTCGGCCCCCAGCAGCCTGCCGGGATCCTCACCGATGAGCGTGTGGAGATCGACGCCCTCCCGTCCGCGCACCGCGGCCGGTCCCTGCGGATGCGCACCCAGCCAGAGCTCGGCCACGGGCGTCCCGTCCGGCGTCCGGCCCAGGATCTCCGGTATCCCCGAGGGGCTGCCCCACGCGTAGTCGCGCACCGTGCCTTCCAGCAGCTCCACATCGTTCCTCTCGCCGGCGCGGCGGCCGCCCGTGCGGCCCGCGTACCGGTTGCGGTGAGCGGTTCGCGCAGGGCTCAGATCACGCGGATGAACACTGCGCCCCGCTTGAGCATCCAGTCGTAGCTGCGCTTGGAGGTGTTGGTCCGCGAGCTGCCCGCGTCGTACATCTTCCCCTTGCTCTCGGAGACGATGCCGATGTGGCCGGGCACCCAGATGAGGTCACCGGGCTTCGCCTCCTTCTGGGAGATCACCTTCCCGGCGTTGCGCTGGGCACCCGAGGTGCGCGGGATGTCGATGCCGTTCTGCTTGAAGACGTACTGGGTGAAGCCGGAGCAGTCCCAGCCGGAGGTGGGGCTGGTGCCGCCCCAGCGGTAGCGGACGCCCATGTGCTTCTTGGCCTCTGCGATGATGTCATCGCGCTTGGCGGCCTCCGCCTTCTCCTTGTCCTTCTTGTCGTCCTTCTTGCTCTCGTCCTTCTTCTTGCCGTCGTCCTTCTTCCCGGAGTCGTCGGACTTCCCCTCGTCCTCCTTCTCCTCGGGTGCGGCAGTGGGCTCGGGCGAGGCGGACGGCTCTGCACTCGGGGTGGCCGAGGGCTCGGCGCTGGGCGACTGCGAGGGAGTCGGGTCCGATGAGTCTTCCCCGGACCCACCGGACTCACCTCCCTGGGCCGCGTTGTCGTCGTGCACGGCGGCGCGGATGTCGCCCCGCGGCGAGAACTCCGTGGTGCCGTAGCCCTCCGCCCACACCAGGCGCGCGCCCTGGAAGGTCTGCTCGGCACGGCCGTCGGTCACGGTCGGCGCTCCTGTGGGATAGCCCAGGTGCCCCTTCTCCGTGCCCTTGTCCTTCCAGTAGTCCTGGAGGACGCCCCAGGTGGGCTGTGCACCGGTGTCCTTCGTGTAGTGCATCGCCCCCTTCTGGAAGGCCTGGTAGTAGCCGCCGTTCTTGAGGCCGCCCTTCTCATCGGCCGTGGGGAATCCGATCTGCTTGAGCAGATCCTCGTCCACGGCCTTGTTGAACGCGCCCTTGACGATCTGCGCGCCGGTGTCCTTGGTCCAGTAGATGCGGCCCTTCTCGTACTCCTGGGCACGGCCGCCCGCCACGGAGTACTCCTTGCCCTTGGGCTTGCCGAGCTGCTTGACGTGGCCCTCGTACTTCTTCTCGATGGGCGACTTCGACTCGTCCTTCTTCTTGTCGTCCTTCTTGCCGTCGTCCTTCTTCTCGTCCGGCGTCGCGCCGCCGCTCTGCATCTTGGAGATCGCGTCGCGCATGCCGCCGAGCTTGCTGTAGAAGGCGTCGCCCGGGCAGGAGGTCTGGCCCACGTCGCGGTGGCCCACCACCGTCTTGATCTTCTTGCCGTTGACGGTCGTCGTCCCCTTGGAGGAGACGCCGTCCTTGGACAGCTTCCAGGCGATCGCGTGGCTGACCGCGTCGATCGTCTTCTGCGGCGGGGCCTTCTTGTCGTAGGTGCCCATCACGGAGATGCCGAACGTCCCGGTGTTGAAGCCCTGGGCGTGCGCTCCGACCACGGCCCGGTCCAGACCGCCTGCGCGGCCCTCCCAGAGGCGCCCGTACTTGTCCGCGAGGACGTTGTAGCCCACGTCGGCCCAGCCCTGGCCCTTCGTGTGGAAGGAGTAGATGCCGCGGAGGATGGAGGGCACGTCCTCGGCCGAGTAGCCGTTGGCACCGGCCGTGTGGTGCACGACCGCAGCCTTGACGGAGGAGGCGTAGGAGGGGCTGCCGTTCTTCAGCGACTCGTTGGCGCCCCACTCCTTGCGGGAGGCGATCTTGGGCTTGGAGACCTTCTTCACCGCGGTGTTGCCCACACTCGCGGAGCCCGGCGCGTAGGAGACGTTGGTCGCCTCCGTGCCGGCGGTGTCGAGGGAGCCCGCCGCGTCCTGCTGTTCGGCAGCGTCCGCGCCGGAGTCGCCGGAGACGGCAGGCGGCGCGACCGGTTCGTTGTTGCGCACCGCCTCTGCGTCGTAGTTCGACCGCTTGGGGTCGACGAGGACCAGCTGGGTGGAGGCCGGCGTGCCGCTCTCACCGAGGGCGCGGACCTGGACCTCCTGGGCACCCACCACGACGAAGGGCTCGGAACCGCTGAGGCCCTCCGCGGAGGAGTCCAGGTCGACGTCCTCCCAGGCGCCCCAGGAGTCGCCGGACTTCTGACGGATCTCGAAGGTGACGTCCGCGGTGCCCTCGTAGGCGACGCCCACCACACTGGGATTCTTCGAGGGGACCTCCATGACCTCGCTGATGGCGGCGATCGTCACGCCGTCCTCGGTCTGGTCCTTGACGGAGCCCACGCCGGCCGGCCCCTCGGTCGGCTCGTCCGCCGGCGCCTCGGAGGCCTCCGGCTCCTCGGACTCCGCCTCAGCGGGGGACGGGGTCGACGCCTCAGCGGGCGCCTGGGTCTCCGCGGGCGCCTGCTGTTCGGAGTCGCCGTCCGCATCGCCCTCCTCGCCGGAAGAGCCGGCGGACGAGTCCGCGAGGCCCATCGGGGTGGCCGAGAAGGCGGAACCCGCAGCGGCGGCCGCTGCGGCCGGTCCGGCGGAGAGGTTCTGCGCCGCGGTGGGCGCCCGGAGGAGCCCGGGAAGGTTCGTGGTGCTGCGGTTGGAGACCGCCGCGGTGCTGTTGGAGGAGGCGCGGGCGCCCGGAGCGTCCAGTCCGCCCTCATCGATCTCTGTCAGCGGTGTCTCGCTGACATCGGGGTTCACCGGCGCGGCGACCGCGTCCGTCGATCCGCTCAGACCGATGGTCGTCACCATCACCGCCGCAGCGCATGCCGCTGCGGAAGGCAGGAGGATTCTCATCGTTTCAGCCTTTTCGAGGAAGACAGGGAAGTTGAGGCTTCTGCAGGGCCGGCTCCTCACTGGGTGTGAGGTGACGCCCCAACATCTCAGAATTGTTACATACTTTGGGCGTGTCTGAGTTGAAAATCCTCGGATGACCATAACTACACCGATGTAGTTCCGCATGCTGACGCGGGAGGAGCGCTCGGAAAAAGATCTGCCCGTTACCTCATCAGTTCACGGCGCAGGAGGAGGACACGCCGAGAACTGCTCCATTCGCTCGCGAGAATCGTACCGGCAGGGAGCCGGGAGCGCGAATCGTGCGAATTCGGCAGGGTGGAGAGAGGCACGCAGCCGCAGCCTCCGCAGCACGACCGTGACGGCCGGCGCACGCAGCCGGCCGACCGGCAGGTCACCTCTCCGGGCACCGCACAGATCAGGGCACCGAACAGATCTCCTCGTCGCCGCCATCCCCGGAGCCCCCGCCGTCCTCGGCACCGGCTGCGAGCGCGGTGGCGGGACCGGCCGTGAGCACGGCTCCGGGAGCCATGAGCAGGCTCCCCGCCGGAGCGGGGGCGGCCGCAGGCGTGGTCTCCTCCGCCGAGGCCTGCGACTTCTCCACGGTCTCCGCCACGAGGGCGCGCACCGAGTCGAAGTCCGGGTGCGTGGGGTTGACCTCGGGCGGGGTGAGATCGACGGAGGTGGTGCCGGCGGCGCGGGTCTTGAGCGCGAGATCCACGAAATCGTCCACCTGGACCTGCGGGATGTCCGTGGAGACCACCTCGGGGGCGGCCTTGGCGATGTCCTGGAACCGCAGCAGCACCGTCTGCGGGTTCAGCTGCCGGAGCATCGCGTCCTGGACGCAGCGCTGCCGCACCATGCGCTCGTAGTCGGAAGAGAACTCGCGGGAGCGGGCGAACCACAGGGCGTGATAGCCGTCGAGCTTCTGCTCCCCCGGCTCGATCCAGCCCTTCACGGGGCCGTGCTTGCCGGTCGCGGGATCCACCTTGCTGGAGATGGGCACGCGCTTCTGAGAGACCACTGTGATGCCGCCCATGGCGTCGATGAGATCCTCGAAGCCCTGCAGGTCGATCATCGCGTAGTACTGCGCCTCGAGGCCGGTGACTCCGGTGACGGCGTCCTTCATCGCCTGGACTCCGGCCGTCTCCGCGTCCGGGAAGGCGTCCGCATGCTCCTCGCCGGCCTGGTAGACGGCATTGAGCAGGCATTCGTCACCGCAGTCGAAGCCCTGCGGGTACTCACCGGCCAGCGGCGTGCCCTCCGGGAAGGGCACATTCTGCATATTGCGCGGCAGTCCCACCATCACGGCGGCGCCGGTCTTCGCGTCGATGCTCACGAGTGTGATGCTGTCCGGCCGGATGCCCTGCCTTCCCTTGCCGGCGTCGGAGCCCAGCAGGAGGATGTTGTACCGGCCGTCCACGGGCTTGGCGGCCTTGCCGGAGGCGAACAGCTCCGACATGAGGCCGCGCTGGCTGTTGACCATCACCCCGGCGTAGGCGGTGCCGCCGGTGACGAGGAGCACGGCGGCGAGCGCCGCGGCGAGGAACCGCGGACGGGCCCTGCGGCTGAGGGTGTGCAGCCGCACGAGTCTGACGGTGTCGAGCAGGCAGAGCAGCCAGTTGACGCCGCCCACCGCGACGACGAGCAGCACCACGGGCAGGAGGATCGGATTGGTCGCCAGGGAGAAGGCGAACTGCCGGCGCACCAGCACGAGGACGAGGGCCAGCAGCGCGCACACCCAGACCACGAGGGTGATGCCGAGCGCGATCCGCGAGCGGCGGGAGCGGAAGTACGACTGGACGCTCCCCGGGAGCAGGACGGTCGCCAGCAGCAGGACCCAGCCGCGCACGTCGCGGTGCGCGGCATCCAGCCGAGTGGGATTTCGCAGGGGGTCTGCGATCCGCAGGCGGTGTTCGGTCCGCTTCACTTCGCTCACGCTGGCTGCTCCGTCTGACTCGCACGGGGAAGGACACGGGAGACGCGCAGGTCCGCCCGCCCCACCACTGTGCCGCATGCCGCTGGGGATCCTGTGGAGGCGCGCGGGGAGAGCACTGTGCACTCCGCGCGGAGGTGCCGAGGCGGCGCTCGGCTGCCCGCGGGCGGGGGGCGGGGGAAGCGACCTGTCCGCACGCCCGTGTGGTCCGGTCGAACTCAGCCCCCGGCCGGCCGGGGGAAACCGGTGTTCCCCTCGCGCTGCGGGGCCGCCTGCCGCATGATGTCCTGCCACGTGCGGCCGGAGATCGTCGCACCGAAGATCTCGCCGCTGACGGCGCCCGCGCCCTCCGTGCGCCAGTCCCGCCCGCCGTCCGGGTCGCCGGTCCACACGTAGGTCGAGAGCGAGCGGGTGAAACCCGCGAGGGAGGTGGAGCCCACCTCGAAGTTCGTGGTGCCGGTCTTCGCAGCGGCGGGCACGCCGATCCCGAGGCCGCTGGTGGTGCCGCCGTCGAACGTCCGGCTCATGGCATAGGCGACGCCCTGCGCCGTCTGCGGGTCGAGCGCCTGCTCGCAGTCCGCCGAGGGCGTCTCGAGCTCCGTGCCGTCCGCGTCGGTGATGCCCTCGATGGGTGTGGGCCTGCAGTACTCACCGTCCGCGGCGAAGGCGGCGTAGGCGGAGGCCATGTCCAGCGGGGCCGCCTGCACCGTGCCCAGGATCGAGGCGGGGCTCAGCGCCGGGATGAAGCCGTCGCCGTCCGCCGTGTCGAGCGGGTCCCCGTTGCCGTAGGTGAGACCCAGGGAGTCCGCCGTGTCGAGGATGCCGCACATGTCGAGCCGCGAGCCCATCGCGGCGTACGCGGTGTTGACGGACTGCTGCGTGGCCTCGAGCGCGGACATGGACGGGCGCGCGTCGCTGTCGCCGGCGTTGCGAGGGTCCCACTCCCCGCCCATGGCGGGACAGTCGCCGTAGTGCCAGGCGTCGGCCGGGAAGGTGCGGCGCGAGGCGTCGACGGTCGTGTCGAGGCCGTTGCCCTCCTGCCGCCACTCCGCGAGCACGAACGGCTTCCAGGTGGAGCCCACCTGGAAGCCGGCGGTGCCTCCGACGTGGCTGCCGACGTTGTAGTTGAGCTGCGTCTCGGCCGTCGACTCCGCCTCCCCGGCGGTGTAGTCGCGGTTCTGCGCCATCGCGACGACGCGCCCGGTGCCCGGCTCCACCGTCACGGCGGTGTGCCCGGCGGCGGAGGGATCGTCGGCCGGCACCCGGCTGCGCACGGCCTCGTCCGCGATCTTCTGGATGTCCGGGTCGAGGGACGTGCGGATGGTGAGGCCGCCGCGCTGCAGCAGCTGCCGGCGCGCGTCCGCGTCCTCGCCGAAGGCTTCGTCGTTCTCGATGACCTGCTGCACGAAGTCGCAGAAGTACGCCTCTCCCCCGGCCGCGGCACAGCCGTTGGGGGTGGACTGGATGTCGAGGTCCAGATCGCTCTGCCGGGCCTGCTCGTGCTCCTCCTCGTCGATGAAGCCGTGCTCGTGCATGAGGGCGAGCACGGTGTTGCGGCGCTCGAGTGTGCGTTCGGGGTGCCGCTCCGGGTTGAAGGCGCTCGGATTCTGCACGATGCCGGCCAGCGTCGCCGCCTGCGCCGCATTCAGCTCGGAGGCGGACACGCCCCAGTACCGGTGTGCGGCCGCCTCCACCCCGTAGACGTTGGGCGAACCGGAGTAGTTGTTGATGTTGAGGTAGCGGTGGAGGATCTCGTCCTTGCTGTAGCGGTTCTCCACCGCGGCGGCGAGCTTGACCTCGCGCAGCTTGCGGGCGAGGCCCTCCGCCCCATCGGCGCGGGTGGCCTCCTCGTAGGCCTCGTCGTTCTCCTCCTGGGAGGCGTTCTGTGCGAGCACGTTCTTCACGTACTGCTGCGTGAGGGTGGAACCGCCCTGGGTGGAGTCGGAGACCAGGTTGTTCACGGCGGCACGCGCGATCCCCTGCAGGTCCACCCCGGCGTGGTCGTAGAAGCGGTAGTCCTCGACGGCGACGGTGGCGTCCTTCATCTCCTGCGAGATCTCGTCGAAGCCGACCTCCTCGCGGTTCTGCCAGTAGAAGGTCGCGATCTCCGAACCGTCCGCTGCGAGCATGCGCGACTGCTGCGCGAGAGGCCGCTCGTCGAGCTCCGCCGGAAGCGATTCGAACACCTCCGCTCCGGTGTCCGCGCCCACGGCGGCCAGGCCCACGCCGGGGATCGCGAGGCCGGCACCCACGAGGCCGGCGATGCAGCTGACCGCGACGAAGTGGAGCATGGCACCCGCTCGCGTGCCCGCGCCGGCGCGCAGGAGGCCACTGCCCCGGGAGCCGGGCGCGGCCCTTCCCGAGGCGCGGCCGGGGGTCCTCTGCTCGGAAGTCACCATGGCCGCGACGGTACCGAAGGACGGTGACACCCGCATCCAGCACACGCCGAGAGAACTCTCAAGGGATATTGCCGTCCGAGTGTCGCACGGGACTGCCGTGTGCGTGGCCGTTCCCCATCCGGCAGGCACTGCATCCGGCGGACCGGGCAGCGGCCAGCGCGACGGGAGGCCGGTTCTCCGAGCAGATCCCGCAGGGCCGCGAGACCGCCGGCGCATGCCTCGACGGCGCCTGCGCCGTAGAACGCAGCGCCTGTCTGAGCGTGCACCCTCTGTCCACCCGGACGGCAGCAGCTGCGAGAGCTGCGCCCCGGAGCCAGGGAAGCTCCGGGGCGGAGGGTGCCTCTCACCAGGCCATATGCTCAGGCCAGCAGCTTGCGGCCCATCACGAGGCGCTGCACCTGGTTCGTCCCTTCATAGATCTGCGTGATCTTGGCATCGCGCATCATGCGCTCCACCGGGTGGTCCTGCACATAGCCGGCACCGCCCAGCAGCTGCACGGCGTCCGTCGCGACCTCCATCGCGACGTCCGAGGCGTAGGCCTTCGCCGCCGCTCCGAAGTAGCCGAGGTCGGCGTCGCTGCGCTCGCTCTTGGCCGCCGCCGTGTAGGTGAGCTGGCGCGCCGCCTCGAGCTTCATGCCCATGTCCGCGACCATGAACTGGATCGCCTGGAAGTCCGCAATGGCCTTGCCGAACTGCCTGCGCTCCTTGATGTAGCCGATCGCGTAGTCGAGCGCGCCCTGGGCGATCCCCACGGCCTGCGCGGCGATCGTCACCCGCGTGTGGTCGAGGGTGCGGAGAGCGATCTTGAGACCTTCGCCCTCCTCGCCCACGATCCTGTCACCCGGCAGGTACACATCCTCGAAGAAGAGTTCGCGCGTGGGGCTGCCCTTGATGCCGAGCTTGCGCTCCTTCTCCCCGAAGGTGAAGCCCTCGTCCGTCTTCTCCACCACGAAGGCGGTGATGTTGCGACCGCGCGGTCCCTCCGGATCCGTGACGGCCATGACGGTGTAGAAGTCGGAGACGCCCGCGTTGGTGATCCAGGTCTTCACGCCGTTGAGGCGCCAGCCGTCGCCGTCGCGCACCGCACGGGTCTTCATGGACGCGGTGTCGGAACCGGCCTCACGCTCGGAGAGTCCGTAGGAGAAGCCGTGCCCCTCCGCCAGCTGCGTCAGGTACTTCTGCTTGATCTCCTCACCGCCGCCCAGCTCCACCGGGAGGGAGCCCAGCTTGTTCACGGCCGGAATGAGCGAGGACGAGGCGCAGCCGCGCGCCACCTCCTCGATGACGATCGCGGTGGCGAGTGCGTCCGCACCCACTCCCCCGTACTGCTCCGGCACGTGGGGCGCGAAGAAGTCGGTGGCCAGCAGCGCGTCGTGCGCCTCCTGCGGATAGCGGGCCTCGGAGTCCACCTCCGCCGCGTGCGGGGCGACCTTCGCCTCGACCACCTCGCGGACGGCAGCACGCAGCTCTTCGTGCTCCTCGGTGGGGCGATAGAGATCGTTCATGGAGTTCTCCGTTCTGTCAGGCTCTCCTCTGAGAGACGGCTCTGCTCGTCAGACATGGGGTTTCGCTCGAGATCCGCTGGTGCCGAGATCCACACCACATCCTACTTCTCAGTAGGGTGTGGTCCTGCCGCGGCGTCCTGCGGCGGGATGGGTCCCCGCGGGCTCACTCCCCGCCGGCCAGCCGCTCCTGCAGCGCACGGCCCTTGGCGGCGGCCGTCTCGCGGAGCCCGTCGCGGTGGTCGTCGAGGGCCGCGGTGAGCGCGGCGGCGTCCTCGCCGCTGCCGGCGGCGAGGATGCGCACTGCGAGCAGACCGGCGTTGGCGGCCCCGCCCACGGAGACCGTCGCCACCGGCACTCCGGCAGGCATCTGCACGATCGAGAGCAGCGAGTCCATTCCGTCCAGGTACGTGAGCGGCACGGGCACCCCGATGACGGGGACCGAGGTGACGGAGGCGAGCATGCCCGGCAGGTGGGCCGCTCCCCCGGCACCGGCGATGATGACCTCGATGCCGCGGGCGGCCGCGGTCGCGCCCCACTCGATCATCTCGTGCGGCATGCGGTGGGCGGAGACGACCTCGGCGGTGAACTCGATGCCGAAGTCCCGCAGCTGCGCCGCCGCGGCCTCCATCGTGGGCCAGTCCGAGTCGGAGCCCATGACGATGCCCACGCGGGGACGAACCTCGGAGGCGCCCTGGTTCGGAGCTGCACTGTCCGGAGCCGTGCTCAGCAGGCCGGCTCCGGCGCTGCTGAGGCTCGCCGGGACGGGCAGGTCCGGATGCGGATCCGTGTCGACGCCCGCGATGAAGTCCGCGGCGTGGCGGGCACGGGCCACGATGTCCTCCGGCCTGCCGGCGCCGGTGAGGTTGACGTGCCCCAGCTTGCGGCCGGGCCGCACCTCCTTGCCGTACATGTGGACCTTGACCTCCGGGTCGTGCGCGAGCACGTGGAGGTAGGCGCCGTAGAGGTCGCTGTGCTCGGCCCCGAGCACATTCACCATCGCGGTGACGGGGAACTGTGCGGCGGGATCGCCCAGCGGGAGGTCGAGAACGGCGCGGAGGTGCTGTTCGAACTGGCTGGTCCGGGAACCGTCCTGCGTCCAGTGCCCGGTGTTGTGCGGGCGCATGGCGAGCTCGTTGACGAGGTAGCCGTCCGCGGTCTCGAACATCTCCATCGCCATGACGCCGGTGACGCCCAGCCGCGCGGCCAGTTCGATGACGTCGCGCTGGATCCGCGCCGAGACCTCGGCGTCCAGGCCCGGCGCAGGTGCCACGGCCTCCTTGCAGACGCCGTTCTCCTGGTAGGTGGCCACGACCGGCCACACAGCCGTCTGGCCCATGGGCGAGCGGGCCACCATGACGGCGAGTTCGCGGGAGAAGTCCACCTTCTCCTCCGCGAGCAGGGTGCCCGAGGCGGTCTCGAACCAGTCCGCGGCCTCGGCGGGGTCGGAGATGACGCGCACGCCGTGGCCGTCGTAGCCGCCGCGCGGCGTCTTGAGGATCAGCGGCAGGCCGATCCGCTCCGCGGCCGTCCGCAGCTCCTCGACGCTGCCCACCTCAGCCCACGCGGGGTTGGGCAGGCCGAGCTCGTCCATCCTGCGCCGCATGACGATCTTGTCCTGCGCGTGGATGAGGGCGTCCGGGGTGGGGTGCACGCTGTGGCCGGCGGCCTCGAGCGCCCGCAGATGCTCCGGCGGCACGTGTTCGTGGTCGAAGGTGAGGACGTCCACGGACTCCGCGAACGCGCGGAGCGTGTCGAAGTCCCGGTAGTCGCCCACCGTCACCTGTGAGGAGACCTGGGCCGCAGAGGAGCCCGGGGCCTCGGAGAGGACATGGAAGGAGACGCCGAGCGCCTCAGCTGCTGGCGCCATCATCCTGGCGAGCTGTCCGCCGCCCACGACGCCGATCTTGGGGAAAGTCACAGGCGCCAGTCTATGCAACTGCCTCCCCCGCCGCGCCAGGCGCTCGCAGGACGGCGCCGCCTCGGCGCGGAAGCCCCGCTCCGGCCGCTCGGAACCGCTCGCCTGACGTGGACGGCGGGGCCGCCCGCTGCCGCCTGCACGCGATGCTCAGCCGCGCTCGCTATCGTGACGGGCATGGGAGCTGGCAGGGAGATCCGCCGTCTGGGCAAGTTCTCCGCTGTGGGCGGGGTGGCCTTCGTCGTGGACATCGCGCTGTTCAACGCGCTGCGCATCGAGGCACTGGGCATCGGCCCGATCTGGGCGAAGGTGGCCTCCGTCGCCGCCGCGACGCTCGTCGCCTGGCTGGGCTCGCGGTACTGGACCTTCAAGGACGGGAAGACCAACTCCCCCGCGCTCGAGGCGGTGGGCTTCTTCGCCGTCAACGGCGCCGGCCTGCTCCTCGCGGTCGCCTGCCTGTGGTTCTCCAACCACGTGCTCGGGCTGACCTCCGCGCTGGCGGACAACGTCTCCGGCAACATCGTGGGAGCGGCCCTGGGCAATGTCTTCCGCTACAGCATGTACCGTTTCGTCCTCTACCGCCCGCGCGGCGAACACCGCCCGCCGCGGCGGCAGCGGGTGGATCTCGAGGAGGGCGAGCGCCTCGACGAGACCGGTGCCAGCACCGACGGCGCGGAGGCCGGCTCCGGGCGAGGCTGACCGCGGTGCCGCGGCGGACGGTCCGCCGCCCCGAGGCGACCTCACACCGTCAGCAGCGGGATCTCCAGCTCCTCGGCGGTCACTCCGCCGTGGTGGCCCAGCAGGGACAGCGCGGAGGCGGAGTCGCTGAGCGAGTCCACGATCCCGAACCCCTCACCCGCGATGACGAGGAGATCGCCCACCCGCGGCAGGTTCTCCGGCCGCACCGTGTGCACGGGACCGAACAGGCCGGCCCGCACGGCTTCCTCACGCGTGAGGACCGTCGCCTTCCCGGCCACGCGCTCGCGCAGACCCGCGGCGGCCTCGGCGACGGCGCCCGGGCGGGCATAGAGGTGCGCGGCCCGCGGCTCCCCGCCCACGGCGCGCAGGAGCCCGCGCAGGTCAGGATGCTCTGCGAGGTCGAGGCGGCCCTCGTGGGGCACGTCGACCATGCCGTGGTCCGCGGTGATGAGCAGGGTCGAATCCGCGGGCAGGCTGTTCGCAAGCACCTTCAGCTGCTCGTCGACGTGCTCGAGCTGCTCCAGCCACTCCCAGGAGTCCACGCCGCGGCCGTGGCCGGTCTTGTCCAGCGCTCCCCAGTACAGGTAGACGACCCGTGAGCCCGGCCGCTTCGCCTCCTCCACGGCGTGCCGCACGCGCTCGTCCAGCGACTGCGAGCCCCGGAACCGCGCCCCGCGCATGGAGCCGGTGTTGAGACCGCGGCCGGCGAACTTGGGCTCGCCCAGGTTGACGGCCTCCACACCGCCTGCGGTGAGCCGGTCGAAGAGCGTGTCGTCCGGGACCCAGGCGCGGCCGTCCACGTGCTCGGAGCCCGTGAGCTGGTTGAAGACCTCGTCGCGCTCCGGGTCCAGCAGGCGGTAGCCCATGACGCCGTGCGCTCCCGGCAGCAGGCCCGTGCCCAGGGAGGACAGGGAGTTGGCCGTGGTGGAGGGGAAGCCCGCGCTCAGCAGCTGCTCGTCCCGTAGCAGCGAGCGGAGGAACGGCGCGTGCGCCGCGCGTCTGCGCAGCAGCAGGGAGCCCATGCCGTCCACCAGCACCACCACCGCGGTCCGGGCCGCGGCCTGCGGTGCGATGCGCCGGGCCCGGGCGATCGCCTCGGCGTCGAGGATCTGCTCCGCGCCCACGGCCAGCGCCGCCGCCGGGATCACGTCGGAGAGCAGGGGGCCGGAGTAGTCCGGGCCCCGCACCAGCGCCGCGGCCGCGCCCTCCTCCGCACCGGAGGCCGCCGCCCCCGAGGCC
>NZ_JALAHB010000008.1 GCF_022712115.1 Brevibacterium sp.
GGCCCACACCACGCACGATCCCTCTCGCGTGATCCGCGCGCCCCGCGGCACGGAGATCACGGCGAAGTCCTGGCAGACCGAGGCGCCCAAGCGCATGCTCATGAACAACCTCGACCCCGAGGTGGCGGAGCGCCCCGAGGATCTCGTGGTCTACGGCGGCACGGGCCGCGCGGCCCGCTCCTGGGAGGCGTACGACGCGATCGTCCGCACCCTCGACGAGCTCGAGTCCGATGAGACCCTCCTGGTGCAGTCCGGCAAGCCGGTGGGCGTGCTCCGCACCCACGAGTGGGCGCCGCGCGTGCTCATCGCCAACTCCAACCTCGTGGGCGACTGGGCGAACTGGGAGCACTTCCGCAAGCTCGAGGCCGAGGGGCTCATGATGTACGGCCAGATGACGGCCGGCTCGTGGATCTACATCGCCACGCAGGGCATCCTCCAGGGCACCTACGAGACCTTCGGCGCGGTGGCGCGCAAGCGGTTCGGCGGCACTCTGGCGGGCACGCTCACCGTCACCGCCGGCTGCGGTGGCATGGGCGGCGCGCAGCCGCTGTCCGTCACGCTCAACGGCGGCGCGTGCCTCATCATCGACGTGGACGAGACGCGCCTCAAGCGCCGTCAGTCCAAGCGCTACCTCGACGAGGTGGAGACGGACCTCGACGCCGCTCTCGCCAAGGTCCTCGCCGCCAAGCAGGAGAAGCGCGCTCTCTCGGTGGGCCTCGTGGGCAATGCCGCGGAGATCCTGCCGCTGCTGCTCGACCGTCCCGAGGCCGCCGAGGTCGACATCGTCACCGACCAGACCTCCGCGCACGATCCCCTGTCCTACCTGCCGCTCGGCGTCGCGCTCGACGACTGGCACGACGAGGCCGAGGAGGACCCGGAGAAGTTCACGCTCCGCGCGCAGGAGTCCATGGCCGCGCACGTGCGGGCGATGGTGGAGTTCCAGGACCGCGGTGCCGAGGTGTTCGACTACGGCAACTCGATCCGCGACGAGGCGCGCAAGGCCGGCTACGACCGCGCCTTCGAGTTCCCCGGCTTCGTCCCCGCCTACATCCGGCCGCTCTTCTGCGAGGGCCTCGGGCCGTTCCGCTGGGTGGCGCTCTCCGGCGATCCCAAGGACATCGAGGTCACGGATGCCGCCCTCAAGGAGCTCTTCCCGGAGAACGAGCACCTGCACACCTGGCTGGACGCCGCGCAGGAGTACGTGGAGTTCGAGGGCCTGCCCGCGCGCATCTGCTGGCTGGGCTACAAGGAGCGGCATCAGGCCGGGCTCCTCTTCAACCGCCTGGTGGCCGAGGGCAAGGTGTCCGCACCCATCGTGATCGGCCGCGACCACCTGGACTCCGGCTCCGTCGCCTCGCCCTACCGCGAGACCGAGGGCATGGCGGACGGCACGGACGCCGTGGCTGACTGGCCGCTGCTCAACGCGCTCGTCAACACCTCCTCGGGTGCCACGTGGGTCTCTCTGCACCACGGCGGCGGCGTGGGCATGGGCCGCTCCATCCACGCTGGCCAGGTCTCCGTGGCCGACGGCACCGAGCTGGCGGCCCAGAAGCTCGAGCGCCTGCTCACGAACGATCCGGGCATGGGCGTCCTGCGCCACGTGGACGCCGGCTACGACCGTGCGCACGAGGTGGCGAAGGAGCGCGGCATCTGGGTGCCGAGCGACGAGGAGCTCGACCACCGCGCGTGAGGTGCGCGGGGTGTGAGGTGCGACCGATGCGGGGCCGCCTGATCCGGGTGGGGCTCGCCGCCTGAAGAACGGAGCGTCGCTGCCTCACTGCAGCTCCGCCTTGCCCCACCGCGCCTCCGGGTTCATACGCTGCGACGTATGAACCCGGAGGCGCGGTGTCGCGTAGTGCGACGAGGCGGCCCGAACCGGCAGCGGGCGCCTCAGAGCGAGCCGGCTGTGGGGACCCGTGTGACGATGCCCAGTGAGGTGACGGCTCTGGCGAGGCGCGCATCCAAGGTGAGGAGAGGGCATTCGAAATGCAGCGCGGCCGCAACGTGCGCAGGACCTCAAGGGGAGTGTGCGCCGGTGCCGCCCATTCGGAGTCTGTGCGCATCTCCGCCCTGCACACGTCGCCCAGTGAGCTGGAGTCTGCGAGTGCTCGTACCCACACGCCGGCATCCAGGACGATCACACGAGCTCTTCCCGATCCCTGCCGAAACCGTCCTCACGGCCTTCGCGGACGATCTGCTCCGGCGCCGGTGAGGTGGGGAACTCTATGCGCATGGGGGAGGTGCTGGTGATGAGGACGACGTTTCCGGAGTACCGAGCCTCACGTATGAGCACGCCGAGCAGATAGGCCTGCATCGACTGTCCCCGCTGTGCGGCCTGCGCGGCGAGAGCGCTGCGGACCTCCTCGGGGACTTCGCGGATCTGGAGTGCAACACCCATGCATGCGGTCTGCATGCATGGGTGTCCGGGAGGCGGTGATCCCTGGTGATGCATGCATGATGCGGGTATGATGCATGCATGAGGACCACTGTGAACCTGCCGGACGACATAGATGCCCGGGTGCGCGCTCTCGCGGAGGAGCGCGGCCAGTCGGTCTCCGCTGTCCTCGTCGACCTGGCTGCCCGTGGGCTCGAGCAGCTTTCCCGCCCCGTCGAGATCAGATACAGCGAAGTGTCCGGTACTCCGTGCATGGACCTCGGCCGGAGGGTCACGTCTGAAGAGGTTGCCGAGCTCATCGAAGAGGACTGATCGCAGTGGTGACCCAACCGCCCCTCCTTGACGCGAATGTGCTCATTGCGCTGACTCAGATCGGTCACGTCCATCATGGGGCAGTGGATCTGTGGAGCGCAGCTCGAAGTTCCCTCGCGGTTTCGCCGGTGGCGGAAGGTGCGCTGATGCGTTTCGTGGTGCGGTCCGGCGGCACTGCAGCTGCGGTGCAGTCCCTTCTCGATTCCCTGTACCAGCAGGAGCGCTATGTCTTCTGGTCGGATTCGCTCTCCTACGCGGCAGCGAAGTTGGACAGCGTGCGCGGGTACAAACAGGTGACGGACTCGTACCTGGTCTCTCTCGCGGCCTCGCGGGGAACAGTCCTCGCTACCCTCGACAAGGCACTGTGCCTGCGATACCCCACGCATACGGAGCTGGTGCCGGCGAGCTGAAGGCGACCGGGTGATCTCAGGATCGTGCTGATTCCTCCCGTGTCAGACCCTCCGCACAGAGTGAACGGCGTGAGCCCCACCGCGGAAGCCCACGTCTCCGGAGCCTCATGGATGAAGACGCTGCGTGGTCGTTGCTGCGCTCGGGGGCGTCTGCGCAGGCGTGGGTGGAAGCGCACCTGGCGGAGGGGCAGGCGTTGTCGAACCGCGAGGTTGTTGCGGCGACCGGAATCGATTCGAAGGAAGCGACCGCTCTGTTTCGCTTCCTCAAGCAGATCGGCACGGCGGTGAAGGACCCTGAAGGGCCGGATCGCGGAGCCGGAGTGCGGTGGATCGCCAGTGACCGATGAGTTGCTGAAACAACCCGAAACAACTGCAAAGAACTGAGAACAACTTCTTGACCTGCAGAGACGCGTCTGTGGAGGGAGGTTCGGGCGTGGCAGTCGTCTCCCAAGTCGTTTGGCAACGTGCCAAACGACTTCAGGTCGGACGCGTACCTGCACTCCTGTGGCGGCGCCGGGCTGGTCCGTTCAGTCAAGAGCCTCACAGCTCTGTCCATGCGGTCCTGTGCGAGCGATTGGCACACCGTCGACGCACAGGACGAACCTGCCATCCGGAACGAGAGTGTGCTCTTCCGCAAGGTGAGGCAGCACATTCACGCCTTCGTTGCTCACCCACACGAGGTCCTTCCGGGCGAGCATTCGATCGGAGAACGTGCGACGGTCCTCCGCGCTGAGGTAGGCGAGCACGGCCGTGTGGAAGACGACGCCGGTGGCCTCTGCCGGCGCCGCGGCGACCAGGGAGTCGAGGGAAGCGCTGAGATCGCCCTCCACGAGTACCGGTGGATCCACTGCTGCGATCGCCGCCGCCGCTTCGAGGCGTGAGCGCCTCTGCTCGTGCTCCGGCCATTTCAGAGTGCTCAGCCACGCCCGGTCGCCCGCATCTGTGACGTCGAGAGGGTTGAGATCGATTCCCGCACGCCATACGACGTGGGGCAGGCGCGATGGAGTCGACACACCGTCGAGCGCGCACGGGAGGACGGCCGTGCTGGGACCGTCCGCGGGATCGAGCGGTATTGTCGTCCCTTCGCCGGTGAACTCGTAGCTGTACCGGTCCGGGTAGAGACACAGACCTGCCGAGGCTCCTACTTCGATGAGTGCAAGGGGCCCGGCGAGGGAGGACAGGAAAGGGAGGAGAGCCGCACAACGGCCCGCTTCGTTCGTCTGCGTCGCACGTTCGAGGACGGTCCGTCGGACCGGTTCCCAGTGATCGCGGACCCACTTCCCGAACGACGAATAATCCGACGGGGGTGCTCCACAGTGCCTGGCTGCGGCGAAAAACAGGTTCGGCTGCCGCTTCCCGGCGGGAAGCTCCAGAAGGAGGCGGAGGAGGTCCTCGTCGTCGGCGACACCGCGCGCGACCACAAGAGAGCCCATGTGCCCTATCCTTCCTCGCGGCACTCAGCCGTCGAGGAAGATGTCCAGTTCGAGGTCCTCTTCACGCACCGAGTCTTCTGCGCCGCCCGCGCCGCCCGCGCCGCCCGCGCCGTCTGCCCCTCCACCGGGCAGATAGCCGCTGAAGTCCGTGACGCCCTCCTCGCGCAGCACGTCCTCGTCGATGAGGAAGCGACCGGTGCATGCCGCGGGATCGCGGGTGAGGATCGTCCACGCCGCATCGGCCATGATCTCCGGAGTGCGGCTGCGCGCGGTGAGCGCATCACCTCCCAGGACGTTCTGCACGGCTGCCGTCGCGATGGTGGTGCGCGGCCACAGACTGTTCGCCGCGATGCGCTCGTCCCGCAGCTCCTCCGCCAGCCCCAGCGTCACGAGGGACATGCCGTACTTGGACATCGTGTAGCCCAGGTGCTTCCCCGCCCAGTGCGGGTTGAGGTTGAGCGGCGGGGACAGCGTGAGCACGTGCGCACCATCCGCCGCCTTCCGCAGATGCGGCAGCGCGGTCTTCGCCAGGAGGAAGGAGCCGCGGGCGTTGATGTCCTGCATGAGGTCGTACTTCTTCATGGGCAGCTGGTCCGTGGGGGAGAGGTCGATGGCGCTCGCGTTGTTCACCACGACGTCGATCCCGCCGAATGCCGCCGCCGTCCGTTCCACGGCCTCGGCCACCGACTCCTCGAAGCGCACATCGCCGATGATCGGCAGCGCCCGTCCGCCGGCCGCCTCGATCTGCGCGGCAGCCGTGTGGACGGTGCCCTCCAGCTTGGGGTGCGGCTGATCCGTCTTGGCCATGATCGCCACGTTGGCCCCGTCGCGCGCGGCCCGCAGCGCGATCGCGAGGCCGATGCCCCTGCTGCCGCCGCTCATGAGGAGCGTGCGTCCTGCGAGCGTGCGCCGGCCGGCGGTGTCGTGTGCCCGGCCGGTGGAAGTCCCGTCCGCCGCCGCAGCGCTCCCCACTGCCGTGCGGCCGTCACCTCCCTCCGCGGCTGCGCCTGCTCCGCCGTGTGCTTCGTCGCCGTGCGTCATCTCGCTGTCCTCTTCCTGTCCAGATCCTCGATCGCCTGCTGTGCGGCCAGGTAGCCGCACATCCCATGCGCCCCCGGGCCCGGCGGTGTGGCCGCCGAACACAGGTACATCCCCGGCCGCCTCGCCGCACGCGCCCAGTCTCCCCGAACCGCGCCCGTGCGAGCCGCACCTGCCGCTCCCGGCGCATCCGCGTCGGAAGCACTCGTGCTGAGGACGCCCGCACCACTTCGTGCGCC
>NZ_JALAHB010000144.1 GCF_022712115.1 Brevibacterium sp.
ACGCAGGTGCGGCCGTTCCCGCCTACGCCCACGCCGACGACGCCGGCGCCGATCTCTGTGCCGCCGAGGACGTCGTGCTCGAGCCCTTCGCCCGGCACGCGGTCCGCACCGGCCTGGCGATCGCGCTCCCGGAGGGGTACGCGGCGTTCGTCCACCCGCGTTCCGGTCTCGCCGCGAAGCACGGCGTGACCGTGGCGAACGCGCCGGGAACCATTGATGCGGGCTATCGCGGCGAGATCAGGGTGGCGCTCGTCAACCTCGATCCGCACACGGCGCACCACATCACCGCCGGTGACCGCATCGCCCAGCTCGTCGTCCAGGAGGTGGCCCACGCGGAGTTCGCCGTGGTGGAGTCGCTGGACGAGACGCAGCGGGGCTCCGGGGGCTTCGGGTCCACGGGCGGATTCTCCGCGTCCGGCGACTAGACTCGCACCATATCGTCGCGAAAGAAGGATGTATGGGACTGTTCGACCTTTTCCGGAAGTCTTCCGACCCCGCCGCATCCGGCGGGAGCGAGGACGCGCTGCCGGAGGACGCAGACGCGCGTTCCGCGGCCCAGCCCTCTGCCGCGGACGAGGAGGCCCCCGCCGAGGCCGAGGCGGCCTCGGGTGCGGCCGCACCTGACGACGAATGGGCGCCTGACCCCAAGGAGGGTCCGCGGGACCGCGCGGAGAACGGACCGTTCGATGCGGCCGAGGCCGTTCCGGAGCGCAACAGGCTGGACCTGGGCGCCGTCGCCGTCCCCGTCATCGACGGGATGCAGATCCGTCTCGAGACGGAGGGCAAGACCGATCGCATCCTGGCCGTCACCCTCGTCAACGGCAAGGCCGCCATGCAGCTGCAGGTGTTCGCCGCCCCGCGCGGCGAGGGCCTCTGGCGCTCGGTGCGCACCGAGCTCGCGGAGAGCATCCGCAAGCGCGGCGGCAAGGCGGACGAGCTCTACACGGAGCTGGGCCACGAGCTGGTCTCGCAGGTGCCCGTCCGGACCAAGGACGGCCGCACGGGTGTGCGGATCACGCGGTTCGCGGGAGTGGACGGGCCGCGCTGGTTCCTCCGTGCCGTGTTCTCCGGCACCGCCGTGACGGAGGCGAGCGAGCGCGCCGCGCTCGTGGATCTGTTCCGGGGAGCCGTCGTCCGCCGCGGTGATGCGGCCATGCCTCCGCGTGAGCTCATCGCCCTCACCGCTCCCGCCGCACAGTCCGGCGGTGCCACGGAGGAGGCGCGGGCGGCCTCCGACGCCGGGGAGGAGAAGTCCGGCGGGCCGGACGACGACGATCTCAACCCCTTCGAGCGCGGGCCGGAGATCGCCGAGGTCCGCTGACCGGGACCGGGCCGCGGGCGCCGGCCTCGTACACAGCGCACCGCGCGTCCCTCCTCGTGCGCAGCGCCCCTGAGAACCGCGCCACTGAGAGCAGAGATGACACAGAACGAGACAGTCACCGTCCGGGCCCTGCGACCGGCGGCGGGCGGTGAGATGCTCGCCCACCACGACGGTCGGACGATGTTCCTCTCCGGCGCACTGCCCGGTGAGGACGTGGTCGCCGAGGTGGTCCGCACCTCCGCCAAGGTGCTCCGCGCCCGCACGGTGGAGGTGCTCGAGCCCAGCGCGCACCGTGTCGCGGACCGCCGGGACCTCCTCGGCGTCCCCGGTGCCGGCGGCATCGAGTTCGCCCATGCGGAGCTCGCGCACTCCCGCGTGCTCAAGGAGCAGGCGGCGGCGGACCAGCTCAGGCGCCTCGGCGGGATCGATCCCGAGGCCGTGGGGTTCCGCGTGCTGCCGGCCCCCTCCGAGGCGGACGCGGATCCCGCTGACCTCGCCGCCGGCACGCGCTGGCGCACCCGCGTGCAGCTCGCCCTCGACGCGGAGGGGCGCCCCGGCATGTACGCCGCCGGCTCCCACCGCGTCGTCCCGCTCGGCGGGACGGACGTCCCGCTCGCGACCGAGGCCATCAGCGCGCTCGGTCTCGCACGGATGCGGCTGCCCGGTCTCACCCGGCTCGAGATCGCCGCGGGCGCGGACTCCGGGGCGGTGGTCCTGCGCGGCCCGTCCGCGCTCTCCCACGCCCCTGCTGTCGTGGAGATGAGCGCGTGCTGGCCGGGGGAGTGGAGCGTGCTCGCCGAGGACGGCGAGAGTGCCGCTGCCCCGGTGCCCGGCGGGGCCGCCGGTCGCGGCGGGCGCTCCGCCCGCGGACGCCGGGGCGCCGGCCGTGCGCGGACCGGCCGCGGTGGGAATGCGCGCAACCGGGGCGGGACCTCGGCGGCGGACCTCCGCCTCGTGACCGGCTCCGGTCTCGTCACCGAGGCGGTGCCGGGTCTGGGCCGTCCCCTCACGGTCGCGGGCACCGGCTTCTGGCAGGTGCACCGGGACGCGGCCGGGGTGCTCGCGCAGGAGGTGCGAGACCTGCTCGCGGACGGCGGCGCCACTTCCGGGACGGTGCTGGACCTCTACTGCGGTGCCGGGCTGCTGGGCGTCGCGCTGGCGGAGGACGGTCGCCGGGTGATCGGGGTCGAGGGCTCGGCCGAGGCCATCGAACGCGCACGGGAGAACGCCGCGGGCCTCGGAGCGGAGTTCCGCACGGGGCGGGTGGAGCGGCTCGGGGAGCTGCCCGAGGCCGCGGCGGCGGTGCTGGATCCCCCGCGCGCGGGGGCGGGGCGTGAGGTGGTCCGGGCGCTGGTGGACTCCCCGGTCCGGGACCTCGTCTACGTCTCCTGCGATCCCGCGACCTTCGCCCGCGATGCGGCGGGACTGCGAGCGGGCGGATACGAGCTCCTGTCCGTCACCGGACACGATCTGTTCCCGCTCACCGGACACCTGGAGACCGTCTCCCTGTTCCGGCGCGCGTGGTAGGATTTATCTTGACATCAAGATACTTTACGGAACATTCGCGTTGCCTAAATGCCGCGCACAGATTCCGTGGGTGTCGCGAGCAGCACGAAGAGGAGAAACACGTTGAGCAACGTCGACAGTTTCAAGTCCAAGAGCGCGCTTGAGGTCAACGGCAAGAGCTATGAGATCTTCCGCCTGAACCAGGTGGAAGGCTCGGAGAAGCTGCCCTACAGCCTCAAGGTGCTCCTCGAGAACCTCCTCCGCACGGAGGACGGTGCGAACATCACCGCGGACCACATCCGCACCCTCGCGAACTGGGACGCCACGGCGGATCCCAGCCACGAGATCCAGTTCACCCCCGCGCGCGTGGTCATGCAGGACTTCACCGGCGTGCCCTGCATCGTCGACCTCGCGACGATGCGCGAGGCGGTCAAGGAGCTCGGCGGTGACCCGGACAAGGTGAACCCGCTGGCCCCGGCCGAGCTCGTCATCGACCACTCCGTGCAGATCGACTCGTTCGGCAACGCGAACGCGATCGAGCGCAACATGGACATCGAGTACCAGCGCAACGGTGAGCGGTACCAGTTCCTCCGCTGGGGCCAGACGGCGTTCGACGACTTCAAGGTCGTCCCCCCGGGCATGGGCATCGTCCACCAGGTCAACATCGAGTACCTGGCCCGCGTCGTCATGGCGCGTGAGGTCGACGGCGTCACCCGCGCCTACCCGGACACCCTCGTGGGCACCGACTCCCACACCACGATGGTCAACGGCCTGGGCGTCCTAGGCTGGGGCGTGGGCGGCATCGAGGCCGAGGCCGCGATGCTCGGCCAGCCCGTCTCCATGCTCATCCCGCGCGTGGTGGGCTTCAAGCTCACCGGCGAGATCCCCTCCGGCGTCACCGCCACGGACGTGGTCCTCACGATCACGGACATGCTGCGCAAGCACGGCGTCGTGGGCAAGTTCGTGGAGTTCTACGGCAAGGGCGTGTCCTCCGTGCCGCTGGCCAACCGCGCCACGATCGGCAACATGAGCCCCGAGTTCGGCTCCACCGCCGCGATCTTCCCGATCGACGAGGTCACGGTCGACTACCTGCGCCTCACCGGCCGCAGCCAGGAGCAGATCGACCTGGTCGAGGCCTACGCCAAGGAGCAGGGCCTCTGGCACAACCCGGACGAGGAGGTCGCGTACTCGGAGTACCTCGAGCTCGACCTCTCCACGGTCGTCCCCTCGATCTCCGGCCCCAAGCGCCCGCAGGACCGCATCCAGCTCTCGGACGCCAAGTCGCAGTTCGCCAAGGACATCCACAACTACTCGCAGCCCGGCGACGAGGCCAAGTCCGCCCCCGTCTCCATGCCCGACGGCCGTGAGTTCGAGCTGGCCAACGGCGCAGTGGCGATCGCCTCGATCACCTCGTGCACCAACACCTCGAACCCCTCCGTCATGATGGCTGCCGGCCTGCTCGCGCGGAAGGCGCGTGAGAAGGGTCTCAGCTCGAAGCCGTGGGTGAAGACCTCGATCGCACCCGGCTCCCGCGTCGTCACCGAGTACTACGAGAAGGCCGGGCTCATCCCGGACCTCGAGGCGCTCAACTTCTACGTGGTGGGCTACGGCTGCGCCACCTGCATCGGCAATTCCGGTCCGCTCGAGGACGAGATCTCGCAGTCCATCCAGGACAACGACCTCTCCGTCACCGCGGTGCTCTCCGGCAACCGCAACTTCGAGGGCCGCATCAGCCCGGACGTGAAGATGAACTACCTCGCGTCCCCGCCGCTCGTCATCGCCTACGCCCTGGCCGGCACCATGGACTTCGACTTCGAGTCGCAGCCGCTGGGTCAGGACCAGGACGGCAACGACGTGTACCTCAAGGACGTGTGGCCCTCGCCTGAAGAGGTCGAGGCCCTCATCGACTCCTCGATCAGCACGGAGATGTTCACCGGCGAGTACGGCTCGATCTTCGACGGCGACGAGCGCTGGCAGCAGATCGACACGCCCACCGGCAACGTCTTCGAGTGGGACGAGAAGTCGACGTACGTGCGCAAGCCCCCGTACTTCGAGGGCATGACGCTGGAGACCTCCCCCGTGAAGGACATCTCCGGTGCGCGGGTGCTCGCCAAGCTGGGCGACTCGGTCACCACCGACCACATCTCGCCCGCGGGCTCCTTCAAGGCGGACACCCCGGCCGGCAAGTACCTCGTCGCCAACGGCGTGGAGCGCAAGGACTTCAACTCCTACGGCTCCCGCCGCGGCAACCACGAGGTGATGATCCGCGGCACCTTCGCCAACATCCGTCTGCAGAACCAGCTGCTGGACGGCGTGCAGGGCGGCTTCACGCGTGACTTCACGCAGGAGGGCGGACCGCAGACCACGATCTACGACGCCTCCGTCAACTACCAGGCCGCCGGCATCCCGCTGGTCGTCCTGGGCGGCAAGGAGTACGGCTCCGGATCGTCGCGCGACTGGGCCGCCAAGGGCACCAAGCTGCTCGGTGTGGCCGCGGTCATCGCGGAGAGCTTCGAGCGCATCCACCGCTCCAACCTCATCGGCATGGGCGTGCTGCCGCTGCAGTTCCCCGCCGGCGAGTCCGCGGAGTCGCTGGGCCTCGACGGCACGGAGACCTTCTCCATCACCGGTGTGGAGCAGCTCAACGAGGGCACCACCCCGTCCACCGTCAAGGTCACCGCGACCAAGGCCGACGGCACCACGGTGGAGTTCGACGGCGTCGTCCGCATCGACACCCCCGGTGAGGCGGACTACTACCGCAACGGCGGCATCCTGCAGTACGTGCTGCGTCAGCTCGCCACGAGCTGAGTCGCACGCTGCGCACGGGAGCCCCGGTCACGTCCTGGACGTGACCGGGGCTCCGGTGCGTCCGGGCGCCGCTGCGCCTCCGCTTCACCGCACCTCCCCGGTGTGTTCGCATGCTGCAGCACAGCAACGCGGAGCCGGCGTGTGTGTTCAGGCCGGGGGCTGTCGGTGAGGTGATTGCGGAGTGCCATAGGGGGCGCCGATCGTCGCCGAGACGCTGGATCCCGTCAGAACCTCGACGGGCGTGCGGATACTGCCCGATGCCACGTTCGACCAGTTCGAGTCAGGTCGTCGACCGCCACGCTGTGCGTTTTGAGCGTTTGAGGCGTACCATGGACTCCATGACTGGAATGATCGCGCACAACGAGGCGCAGCGCCTTCGTTCTGCCATTGAGGACGCGATCGGCGTCCCGACAGGCAGCGGCGCGGCGATCCCGGGGGAGGCGCGGGACGCGTTGCTGCGCGTCGTCGAGGTGCTGGAATCGAGCGGAGGCGCTGTGGTCCTCCCTGCGGACGCGCTTCTGAGCACGCAGCAGGCGGCGGAACTGCTGGGCGTGAGCCGGATGACGGTGGTGCGGCTGATCGACCGCGGTGAGCTGGAGGCCGAGGGCGGGGGAGTTCACCGTCGGATCTCCGCCGCGGAGCTGGAGCGTTACCGCAAGGCCAGCGTGGCGCGCAGGCGGACCGCGTTGCGCGAGCTGGCCCAAGACGTCGCCGAGGACACGCGACCGGACCGCGTGATCAGCACCCGGTGAGCGGTCCGACCGTCGTTCTCGACGCGAACGCCCTGATCCCGATCAGGCTCGCCTCGACGCTGCTGTGGCTCGCCGAGGCCGGGCTCTTCCAGCCTCCGTGGTCGGATCGGATCCTCGGAGAGGTCGAGCACAACCGGCCGAAGCTCGGCGTGGACCCGAAGCACGCGGCTCGCCGGGTCGGATTCATGCGCGAGGCCTTCGGCGCCGAGGCGCTCGTCGACGGTTTCGACGAGCTGATCGAGAAGATGACGTGCGACCCGAAGGATGCGCATGTGCTCGCCGCCGCGGTGCACGATGAGGCCGATGCGCTTGTCACCTTCAACCTCAAGGACTTCCCGGCTGAGAGCACGGATCCGCACGGCGTCGAGGTGCTCCATCCGGACGCGTTCCTGTTCCAGCTGCTGAATCGGCGGCCGACCGCCGTGATCGCCGCGCTGGAGGTCGGCGTCCAGGACCTCCGCAGGCCGCCGGAGACGATGTCCGGCTGGCTGGCCGGGCTCGCCGCCACCGTCCCGATGTTCGCCAACCTTGCTGCGGACGCCATGGGCGAACCTCCGGACCCGGTCAGTCCGGTCGTCGCCATGACCGTCTCCGACGACGACTCTGTCGCCGCTTCGCTGGGGGAGCCGGGGGATCTGACCAGTCCGGCGCAGGTCGCACTCCTGTGGTATGCGGGACTCCTCGACGACCTCGACATCGCTCGGTCGCTCACCTATGACCCGTCTGTGTGGGACGACTACGGGTGGGCGGTCGAGCACCTGGAGAAGAAGTCCCTGGCCTCGAAGGTGATCCCGGCGGTGGACGCTCCCGACCGGATCGCGTTCATGCGGTTCGTCCCGGAGGTCGCGCAGACGTCACAGGTCTTTCAGTCTTTCCTCGCTCCGGTGACGTTCCTCACCGTGGTCCGTATAGAGGACGGGACCTGGCGGGTGTGGGGGCTCGGTCCGGCTCTTCTGCCTGCCCGGGAGATCCTCGGCGAGTGAGGGGATCCTCCGATTCCTCTCACATGAAGTAGGGCTTGTCGGCCTCGGAACCGGGCTTGTCAGCGCCGAGGTTCGCTCCGATGTGCAACTCGCCACGAGCTGAGTCGCACGCTGCGCGCTGAGCCCCGGTGCGTTGCCGCCGCGCCTCCGCTTTACCGCACCTCTCCGGCGCGTTCGCACGCTGCAGCGCAGCAATGCGGAGCCAGCGTGTCCGCCGCACCACGGGCCGGCGCGAAGGGCGGGAGCCTCACCACAGAGGATAGAGTGGGAACCCATCCGTCCGCTTACCAGGAGTGTCCGCCGCATGAGCTTCGTGGAGTCCGTGTCAGAGCCAGCAGACCTGCGGAAGCTCACCCTCGCGGAGTGCGAGGTCTACGCCAAGGAGCTCCGGGAGGAGCTCGTGCGCACCGTCTCCCGCACGGGCGGCCACCTGGGCCCCAACCTGGGCGTCGTGGAGCTCACCTTCGCACTCCACCGGGTGTTCGACAGCCCCAAGGACACGCTCCTCTTCGACGTGGGCCATCAGAGCTACGTCCACAAGTACGTGACAGGCAGGGGCGACCGGTTCGACACTCTGCGGCAGGACGGCGGCCTGTCCGGCTACCCGTCGCGGGCGGAGAGCCCGCACGATGTGCTCGAGAACTCCCACGCCTCCACCTCCCTGTCCTGGGCGGACGGCATCGCCAAGGCCCATCAGCTCAAGGGCGAGGACGACCGGTGGGTCGTCGCGGTGATCGGCGACGGCGCGCTCACCGGCGGAGTGGCCTGGGAGGCGCTCAACACCATCGCGGCGGACGACTCGCACCCGCCGCGCAAGCTGGTGGTCGTCATCAACGACAACGGCCGCTCCTACTCGCCCACCGTGGGCGGCCTCGCCGCGCACCTGGACTCCATGCGCGCCTCGAACAGCTACGAGAGCCTGCTCAGCTGGGGCAAGGAGCGCCTGCACGGTGCCGGTGCCCCCGGACGCGCGGCCTATGCCGCGCTGCACGGCATGAAGCGCGGTCTCAAGGACATGGCGTCCGACTCCCGCACCGGCGTGTTCGACGACCTGGGGCTCAAGTACCTGGGGCCCGTGGACGGGCACGATCTGGAGGCCCTCGAACGGGCGCTGCAGCTGGCGAAGGACTACGAGCAGGGCCCCGTGATCGTCCACGCCCTCACGCAGAAGGGCTACGGCTACGGGCCGGCGGTGGCGGACGAGGCGGACCAGTTCCACGCCGTGGGCGTCATCGACCCGCTCACCGGTCAGGCGGCCCCGCGCGCGGCGGAGTCGTGGACCTCGGTGTTCTCCAAGGCGATCGCCGCCATCGCGGACCGGCGCGAGGACGTCGTGGGCATCACGGCCGCCATGCTCCACCCTGTGGGCCTGGACCGCTTCCAGGCCGCGCATCCGGACCGCGTCTTCGACGTGGGCATCGCGGAGCAGCACGCCGTCGCCTCCGCCGCAGGGCTCTCGTACGGCGGCCTGCACCCCGTGGTGTGCCTCTACGCGACCTTCATGAATCGGGCGTTCGACCAGATGCTCATGGACGTCGCCCTGCACCGGCAGGGCGTGACCTTCGTCCTCGACCGCGCGGGAGTGACAGGGCCCGACGGGCCCAGCCACCACGGGATCTGGGACATGGCGCTCCTGCAGGTGGTGCCGGGGCTGCGACTGGCCGCACCCCGTGACGCCGTACGGCTCGTGGAGGAGCTCGAGGAGGCCGTCGAGGTCTCCGACGCCCCCACGGTGGTCCGCTTCAGCCGCGGCGACGTGGGGGAGGAGATCGCCGCCCTGCGGCGCACGGAGGACGGCGCGGACGTGCTCGCCGAGGTCCCGGAGGGGCTCGGCGCGGACGTGCTCGTGGTGAGCGTGGGAGCGCTGGCCGACCGTGCACTCGCCGTGCGCCGGGCACTCGCGGAGGCCGGCGTGGGGGCCTGCGTCGTCGATCCGCGGTGGGTGCTGCCGGTGCCCGAGTCCGTCCAGGCCATGGCCCAGCAGCACCGGCTCGCCGCCGTCATCGAGGACGGCGTGCGCACCGGTGGAGTGGGCTCCCGCCTGCGGCAGGAGCTGCGGGCTGACGACTCTCCCGTGGGCGTGCTCGAACTGGGAGTGCCCGATCGCTTCCTGCCGCAGGGGACACGGGAGACGGTGCTCGACGGCGCGGGGCTGAGCGTGACCGCGATGGTCGAGCAGATCCTCGCACGGCTGCCCCGGCGGGGCTGACGCCCCGGGCCTCAGGCCGGCGGCACGGCGTCAGACCCGTGGCACGGCGTCAGACCCCCGGCACGGCCTCGAGCGCCCGTGCGAGCACGGGAGCGCTGAGCTCCGTCTGCCCGGCGCGCGCGTCCTCGC
>NZ_JALAHB010000145.1 GCF_022712115.1 Brevibacterium sp.
CCCATGACGGGGGAGCGGCCCGGGACGGAGGCCGGACCCGGCGAGCAGGCCGTGCCCGAGGCCGGTGCCGGGCACGAGGCCGCAGCCGGGCAGGAGGCCGCAGCCGGCGCGGGGACCGTGCCCGGCACCTCGGCGACCTGGGAGGAGCTGCGCGCGCACGCGCGAAGGGCGATGGCCCACGCCTACGTGCCCTACTCCCGGTACCCGGTGGGGGCTGCGGCGGTCGCGGACGACGGGCGGATCGTCACCGGCTGCAACGTGGAGAACGCCTCCTACGGCCTGGGGCTCTGCGCGGAGTGCGGGCTCGTCTCCGAGCTCGCGCGCACGGGCGGCGGGCGCCTCGTCGGCTTCGCCTGTGTGGACGGGAGCGGGGTAGTACTCGTGCCCTGCGGACGGTGCCGGCAGCTGCTCTTCGAGTTCGGCGGGCCGGACCTCCTGCTGGACATGCCCTCGGGGGTGCGGCCGCTCTCCGAGGTGCTCCCCGAGGCCTTCGGGCCGTCGCACCTGCAGTGATGCCCCGGCCGGGTTACGATCACAGTGATCGCGGAACGTTTCTACGCAAGGAGGCGATCAGGGTGGAACGATTCGACGCGGTGGATGTCATCCGGGCCAAGCGGGACGGCAGGACCCTCACCACGAAGCAGATCGACTGGGTGAAAGACGCCTATACAAGCGGGGCGGTGGCGGACGAGCAGATGTCCGCGCTCGCGATGGCGATCTTCCTCCGGGGCATGGACATGGAGGAGATACGAGCCTGGACCCGGGCCATGATCGCCTCCGGCGACAGACTGGACTTCTCCGGCCTCAGCAGACCCACGGCGGACAAGCACTCCACGGGCGGGGTGGGGGACAAGATCACCCTGCCGCTGGCACCGCTGGTGTCCGTCTTCGGCGTGGCCGTCCCGCAGCTCTCCGGGCGCGGCCTGGGCCACACCGGCGGCACGCTGGACAAGCTCGAGACCATCCCCGGCTGGAAGGCCGCGCTCAGCCGGGAGCAGCTCATGGAGCGCCTCGAGGATCCGGGCGCCGTGGTCTGCGCCGCCGGCCCCGGCCTGGCCCCTGCGGACAAGAAGCTCTATGCGCTGCGCGACATCACCGGCACCGTCGACTGCATCCCGCTCATCGCGTCCTCGATCATGTCCAAGAAGATCGCGGAGGGCACCTCGGCGCTCGTCCTCGACGTCAAGGTGGGCGCCGGCGCCTTCATGAAGCGCAGCGAGGACGCGCGCCGCCTGGCCGAGGTCATGGTGGACCTGGGCCGCTCCGCGGGCGTGCGCACCTCCGCGCTGCTCACGGACATGTCCGCGCCCCTGGGCAGGACGGTGGGCAACGCCCTCGAGGTCCGCGAGGCCGTGGAGGTGCTCGCAGGCGGCGGTCCCTCCGACGTCGTGGAGCTCACCGTCGCGCTCGCGCAGGAGATGCTCGAGGCCGCGGGACAGGGCGGGCACGACGTGCACGCCGCGCTCAAGGACGGCCGCGCGATGGACGCCTGGCGGCGGATGATCAGGGCGCAGGGCGGGGATCCCGAGGCCAAGCTCCCGGTCGCGCGGGAGAAGCACGTCGTCCGCGCCGAGCGCTCCGGCGTGATCCGCGAGATGGACGCGCTCTGCGTGGGCATCGCCTCCTGGCGGCTGGGAGCGGGACGCTCCCGCAAGGAGGATCCGGTGCAGGCGGGCGCCGGCATCGTCATCCACAAGCAGGTGGGCGATGCCATCGAGACCGGCGAACCGCTCCTCACCCTGTACACGGACGAGCCGGAGCGGTTCCCCCGTGCGCTGGAGATCCTCGAGGGCTCCGTCACCTACGACGGCCTCGGCCCCTCCGGGCGCGGCACCGTGATCCTCGATCGCGTGAGCTGAGCCCCCGCCGCTCCGCACGGCCGCAGCCCGGCACGGGCCTGCACCGTGCGGAGCGGTTCCCCCACATCCACCCCTACCGACAGGAACCGCACATGACCGTCACCTCCGCAGAGCTCGCCGCCCGCGTCGACCACACCCTCCTCAAGCCGGAGTCGTCCGCCGCGGACTTCGCCGCGCACGTCGCCTCGGCCAGGGAGCTGGGCGTCCTCGCGATCTGCGTCTCGCCCTCGGCGCTGCCCGTGGCGGAGACGGGGGACCTCGTGGTGGCCACGGTCTGCGGGTTCCCCTCCGGGGCGGTCAAGAGCGAGATCAAGGCCGCCGAGGCCGCCCGCGCGGTGGCCGACGGTGCCCGCGAGGTGGACATGGTGGTGAACGTGGGCATGGTCAAGGACGGCGACTGGGACGCCGTGGAGGCGGATGTGCGGGCCGTGGTGGACTCCGTGGCGGCCGCGGCCAAGGTCGCCGGTCTGCCCGAGGCCGGAGGCGACCCGGAGGCGGCGACGCGGGGTGCGGCGATCGTGAAGGTGATCATCGAGTCCGCCGTGCTCACGGATGCCGAGATCGTCGAGACCTGCCGGCGCTGTGAGGCCGCGGGTGCGCACTATGTGAAGACCTCGACGGGCTTCCACCCCTCCGGGGGCGCCAGCGCCGCGGCGGTGCGCCTCATGCGCGAGACGGTGGGCGACCGCCTGGGTGTGAAGGCCTCGGGCGGAATCCGCTCCCTCGCCGCGGCGCAGGAGATGCTGGACGCCGGCGCCTCCCGGCTGGGTCTCTCCGGCACCGCCGGCATCCTCGCGGAGCTGCGGGGCTGAGGTTGCGGGCTGCACGTGCGCGAAAGCTCGGATGCGCCGCGTGATTGCACGGCGCACCCGAGCTCTCGCGCACGTATGGGGGACCGTTCAGCCGCCCAACAGGTTCACGCCGCCCAGTGCGAGCAGGCCGAACAGGCCCGCCCAGAGGGTGATGCCCACGATCTGCCAGAGGATGACGGCATTGCGGCTGGCACCGAACCCCACCATCATCGCGGACGTGATCTGGCTGGGCAGGATCGCCTGGCCGAAGAGGCTCACCCCGGCCACGCCGTAGCGGTCGAAGGCGCGCTTGAACTTCTGCCTCCGCGGCGAGAGCTCCTCGACGTCCGGCTGCGTGCCCGCGGCCGCAGCTCCCGGCGCGGTGTCAGGGTCAGCCTCCAGCGTCGTGCCTGTCGCGGTCTGTCGTGCGACCTCGGCCGAAGCTGCTGCACCGGCAGGCGCTGCTGCACCGGCCGAGGCGGTCTCCCGGCGTGCACGCCGGAGAGCGAGCGTCTTCCTCCGCCCGGCGTCCGCGAGGAGGACGAGGACGAGCATGCAGGCCGCATTGCCCACGATCGCGGCGATGAGCGCCAGGGGAGCGGGCACCCCGGCGAGGATCCCCAGGAACGTGCCGAAGTAGGACTCGACGAACGGGATCGCGCTCACGAGCATGATCGCCAGCCACTGCAGGGCGGGTGGGAAGGACTCTGCGAAGCCGAGGAGCTGATCCATCGTGATCTCCTGAGGTGGAAAGCGTGTTTGACATGTCAAGGGTGCTTTACCGTCCTGCGCGTTGTCAAGTATGCTTTCCAGGTGGACAGCAGGATTCGCGAGCTGCGCATGGAGAGCGGGCTCTCCCAGCAGGGGCTCGCAGAGCAGGTGGGAGTCTCCAGGCAGACGATCAACTCCCTGGAGAAGGGGCGCTACGACCCCTCGCTCAAACTGGCGGTGCATCTGGCGCGGTTCTTCGGGAGCACGGTCGAGGAGGTCTTCGATGTCGACGGATGACGGGCGCCTGCGCCGGACGCTGCGGGCGCTGCGCGTCTCCGGCTACAACCTGTTCACTTCGATGCTGTTCGTGACGGTGGGCGTCGTCCTGCTGCTCACCACGGACTGGCCGCTGAGCTGGCTCCTCATCGTCACGGGCGCTGCCCAGTACGTGGTGGCGGTCGCCATCCGGGCCTCCGGCGCCGGCGACGTGCTGCGGGTGACCTTCTTCGAACCTGCCGATGAGCGTGATCGCGAGATCGGCAGGCGCGCCTCGGCCCTGACAGGCGACATTGCGCTCCTCGGGAGCCTCATCGCGTTCCTTGCGAGTGTGATTGTGGGTGGAGCGCAGTCGATGCTGAGTGTCTACCTGGCCTGGCAGACGTTCGTGCTTGCCGTTATATGGCTGGTCGTTAACTGGATCACGGCTCGCCTGCGCTGAACGCAGAACTTCGGGGCGGCCGTCGGGGGTGGGGTCGTGACTGCTGGCTTCGATGGGTCGGGGTTTGCGTGGACCTGGCATCCTAAAAGAGAAGCGGGCTGCGGTGATGCGGAGGGGTTGGCGGAGTGGATGCTGATGTCCTCCGATATGCGAGCGCCTATATCAGAGTTACCTGTGAAAGTTATTGGAATCCCAAAGTGTCGAGGAACGGTAACGTCTGCAACTGTGAAAAATATGAATAAGAGTCGATGTCGACGAATGGTGATTGCGTTCGTTGCGCTTATCGCAATGTTGCTTGGAAGTGCGTCATACGCGCACGCTGTGGCCTACCCTGAGGGTTATCCGCGCCTTGGCTCGGTCGACGAGTCCGTGCAGGGACACGAGATCGTGTGGGGTGACGCGCTCGCCTACCCGCAGTTGTTTGGGCTCTACACGGCTCCTGGCGATACGCCTGATCAGCTGGCGTACTGCATCGAGGTCGAGGTGCCGGCTGGATACCGTGATGGTATGCAGGTGGGAGGCTGGGACTCTTTCCCCGGTGACAACAACTTCGCTCTCGACCAGTCCGTGCGCGAAAGAGTCGCCTGGATCATCGCTCACTCGTACCCGCGTCGCTCCCTCGAGACTCAGGGGGCGGCTGCGGGCGTGACCGGCCTGACGCAGCGTGAGGCGATCACTGCAACACAGACGGCAATCTGGACGCTTACCGATGCGGCGCCGGCGCCGGCGAACTTCGAGTACCAGGGGCTCCTCGGCCGACGCGGCAGTCTGGACACTACCTCCGAGCGTGCACAGCGTGTGCAGAGCGTCATCGATTATCTGATTGGTGAAGCGAATACAGGCTTGCCGGAGGCTGTCCGTCCTGTGTTGACGGTGACGCCGGAGGAGCAGGAAGGGGCGGCCGGTGAGAAGATCGGACCCGTCCTCATCGAAGCTTCCGAGGGTCATGTGACTCTGACCAATTCCTCGGATTTCGACCTGGTGACTGCCGATGGCACCCTCATCGACGCGGCCCATGTGCCGACGGGTGAGGAGATCTATCTCAACGTGCCCGAGGACGCTCCGGATGGTGATGCGGTCTTGACTGCCGAGCTGACCGGCCTGCAGTATGAAGGGCTCCTGCTTACCAGCGCCAACCCGAGTAAGCGGATTCAGTCCCTCATGATCGCGCACAGCTCGGACAGCATCGCGAGTGCCTCCACGCGCCTCCACTGGACCGCGCGTGCGACCGCGTATCCCTCGGAGACGCCTGAGACTACCGAGACGCCTTCGGAGAACCCCTCGGAGACGCCTGAGCCTTCCGAGACGCCTTCGGAGAACCCCTCGGAGACGCCTGAGCCTTCCGAGACGCCTTCGGAGAACCCCTCGGAGGGGCCGTCGGAGACGCCTGAGACCTGTGTTCCGGGTGAGCCGGGTGGTTCCGGTGACGGTGAGCAGCCGGGTTCGTGCGAGAAGGCCTCGGAGACCTGTGTTCCGGGTGAGTCGGATGGTTCCGGTGACGGTGAGCAGCGGGACTCCTGCGCTCAGGTTCCGTCCGGAGGCTCCGGGGACACCTCCAAGCCTGGTGCGAGCAACGAGCTGCCCCGTACGGGTATGGACATGTTCGGGCAGCTGGGTATTGCACTGTCGCTGCTGCTGATGGGCGCGGGTGCACTGCTCTTCCATCGTCGTCAGATGACTGTCTGACTCACGGTCTGAGGATCGGTCCTCAGGGGGTACCGCGGTACCCCCTGTGCTATGTATGTGGGCTCCGCGCGGTGCAGGTAAAGCTGCTTGTCAGTAGCCAAACGCCCGTGGGCCTGGTCGCGTTCCAGGCCCACGGGCGTGAGCGCAGCGTCAGGTGTGGCGGCCTACAGTTTGAAGTAGGCTCGCAACTCCCTGACGATGGCAGTGATCCGGAGTCCGGCAGCGTTCCACGCGGCATCCACGCCGCAGGCCTTTCCATGCACGGGCTCGATCGTCTCGAGGTAGCACTTGAGCTTGGGCTCTGTGCCGGAGGGCCGCACGATCACGCGATCTCCGGCGGCGGTGAGGAGCAGTAGGCCGTCCGTGGGGGCCAGGTCCTCATATCCCAGCGCCAGGTCGGCGACGGTGCTCACCGGGGAGCCTGCGAGGGAGACCGGTGGCGCGGCGCGCAGCGCGGCCATCGCGGCGGCGATGAGGCTCGTGTCCTCGAGCCGGAAGGTGAGCGGAGAGGTGCGGAAGACGCCGTCGCGGGCACGGATGCGGCGCAGCTCGGCGGTGATCGAGGAGCCCTCCGCACGGAGGCGGGAGGCATAGGAGGCGAACAGCACGGCGGCGCTGATCCCGTCCTTGTCGCGCACGTGTACGGGGTCGACGCAGTAGCCCAGCGCCTCCTCGTAGCCGTAGACGATCCCCGGTACGCGGGAGATCCACTTGAAGCCCGTCAGCGAACTCCTGTGCTGCAGGCCGTGGTGAGCGGCGACGGCCGCGAGCCCGCGGGAGGAGACGATCGAGTTCGCGAGCACGCCGGGGCCCGAGGCACCGGGTGCGTGCGCGTCCGCCTGCGCGGTGGCGACGGCCTCGCCGAGGAGGATGCCGACCTCGTCGCCGGAGAGCTGGTACCAGCCGGAGCCGTCCGGGGAGGGCGCGGCGGCGGAGAAGCGATCGGCATCCGGGTCGTTGGCGATGAGCAGGTCGGCGGAGACCCGCTCCGCGACGGCGACGGCCTCGTCCAGAGCGCCGGCCTCCTCCGGGTTGGGAAAGGCGACGGTGGGGAAGTCCGGGTCCGGATCCTGCTGCGAGAGCGTGGGGTGGACGTCGTGGAATCCGGCCCGGCTCAGCACGCTCGCGAGGGTGGAGGCACCCACGCCGTGCAGCGCGGTCGTGACGATCCGCAGCGGGCCGTCCGGGTGCGCCTGCGCATGGAGACCGGCGACCGCGTCCAGGTAGGCGGAGACGATCTCCTCGCCCAGCTGTTCCCAGCCGGACTCCGCGCGCGGAGTCTCCGTGACGGAGGGGACGGCGGCGATCGCCGCGGCGATGAGGGCGTCCGCAGGTGGGACGATCTGGGCGCCGGCACCCACGGCGGCCTCGGCGTCCCCGCCCAGTGTGCGCAGGGGACGCGCGCCCAGGTAGACCTTGTAGCCGTTGTCCTGCGGCGGGTTGTGGCTGGCGGTGACCATCACGCCGGCGTCCGCATCCAGGTGCTGGACCGCGAACGCCAGCACCGGCGTGGGGAGCTGCGCCGGCAGCAGGAGCGCCCGGCCGCCCGCGGCGGTGACGACGGCGGCGGTGTCGCGGGCGAAGTCTGCGGAGCCGTGGCGGGCGTCGCAGCCGATCACGACGGTGAACGGCTGCGCGGCCTCGGCAGCGCCACCTGCGGTGGGGTCAGCGGAGGCGGGGCCCGAGGAAGCGGGCGTGATGCCGGGTACGGCCTCGGTGTCCGCCTCGTCGGTGTGTGCGCGGAGGAAAGCCGCGAGTCCCGCCGCGGCACGGATGACGACGGCCCGGTTCATGCGGTGGGGGCCGGCTCCCAGTGCTCCGCGCAGGCCCGCGGTGCCGAACTCCAGGGGACCGGAGAAGCGCTCCGTGAGATCTGCGAGTGCCTTCGCGGAAGCCTCACCGGGCTCCTCGAGCGCGAGTTCGAGAAGTTCGGTCAGCTCTGCCCGCGTGGCGGGGTCCGGGTCGTCCGAGATCCAGGCACGGACGACGTCCGGATCGAATCCGCCCGTGAAGCCGGTGGCCACCGCGACCATGTCAGTCCTCCGTGCCGTTCTGTCCGTCGCCGTTGTGCGTGCCGCTGCTCCGCTCGGTCGCGATCCTGCGGGTGATCTCCGCGAGCAGCCCGGAGATGCGCGGTGCGGCGGCCTGGCCGGCCTCGATCACCTCGGCGTGGCTGAGCGGGGTCTCCTGGATGCCGGCGGCCAGGTTGGTCACGAGCGACATGCCCATGATCTCCATGCCGGCGTGGCGGGCGGCGATGGCCTCGAGCGCGGTGGACATGCCCACGAGGTCCGCGCCCAGGACCTTCGCCATCTGCACCTCGGCGGGCGTCTCGTACTGAGGTCCGGTGAACTGTGCGTACACGCCCTCGGGTAGCTCCGGGTCGATCTCGCGTGCGAGATCGCGCAGACGGGAGGAGTAGAGGTCCGTGAGGTCCACGAAGGTGGGGCCCTGCAGGGGAGTGGCGCCGGTGAGGTTGATGTGGTCGCTGATGAGCACCACGGAGCCCGCGCCGTACTCCCGGCGGAGACCGCCGCAGCCGTTGGTGAGGACGAGGGTGGAGCAGCCGGCGGCGGCCGCGGTGCGCACACCGTGTGCGGTGGCGATCGCGTCGCGGCCCTCGTAGAAGTGGCGGCGGGCGCCCAGGACCAGCACGTGGGCGCCGTTCTCCAGACGGATGGTCCGCAGGGTGCCGCCGTGGCCGGGCACGGACGGGGCGTGGAAGCCGGGAACCTCCTCCGCGGGGATCTCCGAGACGGTCTCGCCCAGGAGGTCCGCGGCCCCGCCCCAGCCGGACCCCAGGACGAGGGCGATGTCGTGCCCGTCCACGCCAGCGCGGGAGTTGAGGATGCCTGCGGCCTCTGCGGCAGCGGCGATAGGATCGGTGAGTTCGCTTGCGCTCATAGTCTCAGACAGTACCGGAGAAGACGCCCATGACCTCCACGACTCCTCCCGCTTCCGGCGCGTCCGCCCCCGTTCCCTCAGGGGTGCGCCTGCGCAGGTGGGCGGACGGCGACGACCGCGCCCTCGCGCAGGTCCTGCCGGACGCCGGTTCTCCCGCCCAGCTCGCGGCTCGGGCCCTCCTGCGCGTCCCGGGTGACGAACCCCTCACCCGGACCGTCGTCGCAGAGGTGAACGCGGACGGTCCCGGTCCCTCCGTGGTCGTGGGCGCCGCTGCCGTGGCAGAGTCCCCTGCGCATCCGCAGCGCGCCTGGGTGCACGTCGAGGTCGCGCCGGAGGAGCGCGGACGCGGCCTGGGCCGTGCGCTGCTCGAGGCCGTCGTCGCGGAGGCGGCCGGCACCGCTCTCGCCGGCCTGGGTCTGCGTGCCCGGGTGCTCGCCGGGGAGGGCGTCGGAGAGGCGTTCGCCCGGGCAGTGGGCTTCACGGAGCTCTTCTCCACGCGCATCGTGCGCATCGACGCCGGGGCCCTGGGGCTGGCGGGCGCGGACCGCATCGAGGACATGCAGGTCATCGACACCGGTTCCGTGGCGCTCACGCGGGCCTTCGCCCAGTGGTACGCGCGGACCAGTGCGGCGGACCCCGCTGCGGAGATGACGCTGGGCCAGGTGAACGCACGGTTCCTCTCGCCGGCAGCCGGCGCGCACGGGGCCGCCCTCTGGCGTCCCGCGGGGGAGGACGATCCCGCACGGGAGCAGGACATCAACAGGCGCGCGGTGACGGCGTTCGCGGTCTCCTTCGCCCGGGAGGACGCCGAGGCCGGCGACGGTGGGCCGGGCCCCGGCCGGAACGGTGCGGCCGGGACCGCGGGCAGCGGCGCTGCTCCCGGCACTGCCGCCGCTGAGCACGCGCCGTTCGCGGACCTCACGCCGGAGGAGTGGGCCTCGCCTGCGCTCAGCGCCGCCGGCGGGGAGGACGCCACCGAGCTCACGGCCGGCAGTGTCAACGGCGATCCGCAGGACCTGCGCGCGCTGCTGGGCCGGCTGTCCGTGGAGATGCCGCTGGTGCTGGAGGTGACGAGTGAGATGGAGACGGAGACCGCGGTGGTGGAGACGCTGCTCGACGCAGGTTCCGCTGCCGTGCTTGCCGAGTACCTCACGCTGGTGCGCGACCCGCAGGACTGACGAAGGAGCGTGGGGCGGACCTCTGTGGAAGAGCCCGTGAGGTCCTCTCATGCGTTGCGGATCCTGACCGGCACTGCGCCGTCGTCCGTCAGCCACCAGTGGGCATCGGCTTCCACGGGGATGCACGGCAGATCCCTCAGCCCCAGTCCGCGCATGTCCGATTCTCGCCATTCGCCGAGGAGCAGGGTGGGCCCGTGGTCGTTGGTGCGGCCGAACGGTGTGGGGCGGTGCGTCCGCTGTGCCGGCAGGACCAGGCAGACCGGCGGACCGCCTGCGGCTGCGGTCTCGAGCTGTTCCCGGTCACTGGGCTCATCGGGCTGCGTGAGGAGAGGCACCCGGTGAGCCGAGAGGACTGCGTGGAGCTCCTCCGGGACCAGCCGTTCCTGCGGGACGCGGACGAGGAGGATGCCCCCATGACGGCCAGGGTGCCAGACGATGGGCCTGCCGAGCGGGTCCGTCCCCACCTGCACACTCACATCCGGCAGAGGGCCGGCGGCGCCGGGGCCGGATGAGGCGGCGTGCGGTGCGGGTGGCTCAGCGGGTTCCCTCTGGGTGCCGAAGCGGGGAACGGCTGACACAGCGCGAAAGCCCATCCAGAACGGATGCGGCCCGCATGGGGATGGGCGGTGGACGCTGCTGAACGGCTCCGCAGGGTCTGGGGCGCCCGCCTCCGGTGACTCCGCTGCGTCCGCCTTCGCGATCTCCCTCGTCGCTTCGGCCTCCGTCGTCTCCATCGGCACAGGCAGGGCGAACTGGGCATCCGCGCCCGCGCGGCCTGCCTCAGCCGCGGCCTCGCCCAGAACGACCGCCCGGCCCGGCGGCCAGGCTCCCGCAAACCGGTCCGGCCGCAGTCCGTAGTAGACGGCGTCCTGCTCACTGTGCGGAGGGAAGACGACCCGCGTGCGCGCCTCCTGCCCGATGCGCTGCGCGAGCAGACGCCGCGACCCGGTGACGACGGCTCGGATCCCGAAGCCTCCCGTGAGGAGCCGCTCCAGGCGTTCCGTCCGGTCCGAACCCCGGTGGGCGCGCTGCAGCTCCTCCCAGTCGTCGACGACGATGCGGCAGCGACGAGGCTCCTGCTCCAGCTCCCTGAGCAGGAACTCCAGGAACCACCCGGCGGAGAAGCCGGTGCGCAGGATCCTCGCCGCATCCACCTCCGGGGACGCCGCTGCCGCTGCGAGGTGCACGACGTCTTCCCCGGCCAGCCGGAACGCCCGCGTCAGCACCTCTGCGGCAGTGGTCCACCCGCCGCCCCGCCCACCGGTGAGGAGCACGGTGCCGGTCTCCTCTCCGGCCTGCCATGTGCGCTGGTCGTTGAAGTCGGGCAGATCCAGCAGTGCGACCGCGTGCGGAACACCGGGGACGAAGCGCTCCGGCAGCGCAGGAGCGATCACCCGGTGGAGGGGACCGGGTGGGAACGCGCCGGAAGGCGAAGCGGAGGGGCGCTGCGGTGCAGAAGCAGGGGTGAGGGGCGCGATCGTGACCCGGTCAGTGCGCAGATCGCGGACGCGGACCTCGGGCAGTGCCTCGCCGGCCGCCTCGCCCTCAGCCGGGACGGCAGGCTCCGGCAGCCCGCATCGGAACGCCTGCACACCCTCTCCATAGGACAGCAGCGCCCTGCCCGGCTGGTCCGGAGGGATGCGGGCGGCGTCCGGGACCCCCACCACATCCAGCGAATCCGCCTCGTCGCGCACCCGCAGGCAGATGCGCAGCGCGATGTTGGTGCGCATCTGCGCTGTCACGACGCCGGCGGGCCGCTGGGTGGCGAGGAGGAGATGGATCCCCAGCGACCGGCCCAGAGCGGTGAGCCGCTCCAGCTGCGTGAGGACCGTCGTGCTCAGAGCCGCGAGCACATGGAACTCATCGACGACGATGAGCAGGCGCGGCATGAGGGGCAGACCGTCCACTCCTTCCTCCTCGCCTCCGGCCGTCCGTCTTCCGCCCTGTGCGCCGGCTTCCGGAGACGCCCTCTCCTGAGAGTCGCGGCGGGCACAGTACTCCTCGATGTCGTGTGCCTCCGCGGCTGCGAGCAGTCGCTCCCGCCGCTTCACCTCTGCACCGATGCTGCGGACGGCCCGCAGTGCGGAGGCCTCGTCCAGATCGGTCACCAGGGCATCCGTGTGCGGGTCCTCGGCGAAACGGCTCAGACCGGCCCCGCCCTTGAAGTCCAGGAGCACGAGACGCAGCTGCTGCGGAGAATGCCTGCGGCAGAGGAGCTCCAGCCAGGACTGGAGGAGGACGGACTTCCCGCTCCCCGTGGTGCCGGCGACGAGCGCGTGGGGTCCGTGCCGGAGCAGATCCGGGTGCACAAGCCACTGGCGGCCGCTCGTTTCCGGGCCGGCGGCGGCATCGCCGAGGTCGCCGAGGCCACCGGAGATCGCGCCGCCGCTCGGGAAAGGAGGGCCCGGGCCGTGTGGTCCCGCTGCGGAAGGCGGACCCAGCGCCGTGCCCAGAGGAACGGGGGAGAGGCCGCCCGGCCGCTCACCAGAGGGGCCGCGGTGCATCGCGCCGTCCAGGCGCAGCAGCTCCGTGGTGGTGGCTTCGCCGGCCGGCGTCTGTGCGGCGCCCAGCTGGGGTCCACGTGCGAGCCGAGTGCGCAGGAGGCGGACGTGCGTCGCCGCGGAGTGCGAGTGGATCGCGGTTCGGCCGCTCAGCGGAGCTCCGCACACCGCCCAGAGCCCACCGCTCAGCGCGCGGAGCTCCGCAGGGGCCGGCAGCAGCATCTCCCCGTACCCGTCGTCGCCCCGGTCGCGGAGGACGACGAGAGGCCGGTCTGACAGGGTTCCTGCATGGGAACACCGCCTGTGAGCAGGAGTCCCGGCGTCGGTGTCGAGGACGGCGAGCACTCGCCCATCGGCACAGGTCTCCGTCCGGAGCGTCGCCTCCGCTCGCCCGGACTCGGGCGTGGTCCCAGCGGATCCCATCCGGACCGGGCGCGTTCCACCTCGGCGCTCCGCACCTCCGGAGACGAAGGCGGGGTTCCCGGGGGCCGTCCCGGCAGCGCCTGCACCGGTTTCGGCGGTCAGTGCGCCTGCGCCCGGCACCGCCTCGCTGAGCGCCGTCAGTCCGCTCGTCTCCGGCAGCGAGGGCACGTGGGGGAGGCGCACCTCGGCGTCCGCGAGCTCGCTGAGCAGCGCGCGCAGCACGCCGTGCACGGACTCCGGCAGACCGCTCACCTCGATGCGGGAGCACACGGGCACCACGAGCGGGACGTCGTCGCACAGGAGGTGCGCGGTGCCGTCGAGCCGGACATGCGGCGGGAGCTGGGCGGCCACCGCATCGGCCTCCTGCTGGGCGCGCGGCAGCCTCACCCCCACGGGACTCACGCAGGTGCCGCGGCCCACGACGATCCCCGCGCCGGCCGCGGGGCCCTGTGCGCTCAGCTGCGCACGGAAAGTGCCGACGGCCGCGGCGAGATCGACGACGACGCGCTCGGTCTCCTGCCGCAGCTGCGCCCGGGCCTCCTCGGTCTCCCTCCGCACACGCCTCTTCTCCGTGCGCAGGCCGAGGACGGCGGTGAGCGGCCCCGCAAGGCTGAAGAGCATGAACCACCACATGCCCGTGACGAGGACCAGCACCACTCCGATCGCTAGCGGCACCGCGTAGAGCGCCCAGGACGGAGGCCTGGCCGGTGACACCTGTCTCATGACCGGCCAGTCGACGAGGTGCTCGCTCATCCGCGGGGTGGCGTCGAGAGAGGGCAGGTCCGCGCGGTTCCGGTCGAGGAACACGGTCGCGCCCGCACTCAGCGCAGGGCGAGGGGCGACGCCCTGCGGGTCCGGGCTCCGGTCAGCTGCGCCGGTGGGCGCGTCCTGTGCGCGGCGCTCGCCCACGGTGAGGCCGCGCGGACCGTGCCGCAGAGGCAGTCCCCGCCGGGACAGGTACGGGTCGCCCAGGCTGAGGTCGTGGCCGTCGCCGCGGCCCAGCGTCCACTCGCCGTGGGGCACCTCGACGCAGAAGCCCGATTCCGGGCCCGCGGCCACCTCGAGCAGTCCTGTGCCCTCCGCCGCCCTCGTGCTCCGGGGCAGGAGAGGCAGCCCCTGGACGGAGGCGCACTCGGGCAGGCGCAGACAGCGCTGCGCCCAGGTCTCCTGCGTGTGTGCATCCGTGCGGGAAGCCTGCGGACGCCGGCGCTGCACCGGCGGGTCCGGGGTCGCGGTGAGGGGTGCGGTCTCCGTCGTGGTCCGAGGTCCTCCGCCGTCATCTGCGACAGCGTGTGCCAGGGCGGTGTCGAGCACCTGCGCGGCAGGCAGCCATCCGGGGGCGGAGAGCTCGAGGCTCCGCACCCGGGCGCCGCGCGCCAGCTGGAGACGGGAGGTGAACACGTCCTCACAGTGCGGCGGCGGGAGCAGGACGGCAAGGCTCTCGTGCGGCCTGTGGAGAAGCCTCATCTCCTCCCCAGCTGGGCGTGCGCAGGGCGGGCGGCTGTGGGCAGGTCCGTGTGACGCAGAGTGGGCAGGCGCGTGCGGCAGACCGCCTGCCCGCGCCTCGCGGCTAGAGCCGCAGGCCCCCGCGCACCAGCGCGCGGGCCTCCAGAGTCGTGACGGAGTCCGCGAACGGGGAGAGGAGGGCAGGTGAATAGGCGACGGTGAGCGTCACCTCGGCGCTGCGACCGTCCGGGCTCGCGCCCTCGACCCGGAGGGGCCAGAGTCCCTCCGGCATACCCACAGCCTCGATGTACGCACGGGCGGCGGCGGTGACTCCGTCGTCGGTGAGGAGGATGGCGGGCTGCTCTCCCGGGACGGGGTCGAAGGACTCGGCTGCCGCGAGCGCTGCGGAGTCCGCGAGGGCGAACAGCTTCCGGTGCGCCAGCCACACGTCCGTGACCAGCGCGGCGAGCAGGATGAGCGCGAGCGCGATCGTGGCGAATCCGACGGCCAGCGGGGTGATCGACCCGTCGTCGGACGCGGCTCGCACCCGGCCGGCCATCAGCTCTCCTCCGGTGAGACGACATCGGTGTGCTCTGCTCGCACCGTGATCCCGGGGACGTGCGCACCGCCCCAGATCTGCGGCACGCCGGGAACGGGCACCCGCGCCTCCACCGCGGCCGTCACACGGGAACCGGCGCGTGCACAGTCGCCGCTGCAGCTCAGCTCCACGGTCCACCGGGCGCTCTCCAGACCGTGATCGGCGAAGTGGAGTTCGCCGAGGGCCTGGGCACGAGCAGCGGCTCCCTCGGGCTGACGCGCAGCCTGACGGGCGGCGTCGATCGCCGTCGACTGCGCAGCGTAGGCCCCGGCCTGCACCTGGGCGAGCGCGATGACGAGGTAGACGAGCGGCACCAGCAGCACCGTCGTCGCGAAGACGAACTCGATGGGCGCACTTCCGGCGTCGGTGCGCCTACGGGCCTCCGTGCTCCCACGGCGCGCTGCGGTCCCACGATGCGCTGCGGTCCCACGATGCGCTGCGCGCCCGCGATGTGCTGCGCTCCCACGGCGCGCTGCGCGGCTCACAGCTGTGGGTCCTCTGCCAGCGCGCGTCCCGTGAGCTCCCAGCCGCCCACGGGGCCCAGCAGCCCGAACACGGGCACCGGGATCCGAACCGTGACCGTGAGCATCCGTCCGCTCGGGCCCGAGCCCTCGGACACGGTGATGTCCCGCGCATAGGACTCGCTCACGGCCGCGCCGATGAGGTCCGCGGTGTGCGCGGCGCCGTCCTCGGGTGTGCGGTCTGCCGCGGCGGCGATGCGCGCGCCGGCGATGGCGGAGTCCACCACCGTGTTGCGCACATGCATTGCCAGCCCCAGCTGTAGCAGGGAGACGAAGACGAGGGAGAGCAGCGAGGAGACCAGGGTGAACTCCGCCACCGCTGATCCCTCATCGGACCGCCGCTGCGACTGCGGCATCTGTCTCAGCCCGCCTGCCGGACCTTGTTGATGCTGTCCGTGAACAGGGACGAGAAGGCCTCGCCGGCGAGCGCCCACAGGCCCACCACGAGGGCAGCCGTCATCACCGTGATCAGCACCCACCCGGGCACATCGCCGCGGTCCGGCCGGGTCAGCCGGCGGCCTCGGGCGCGGTGCTGGGTGCGGCGCCCGGACCGGGCCGGGGCGGTCAGTGCGAGCATGAGGGCGAACAGGGCGAGGCGGATGCGGGTGAGCACGGGAGGCTCCTCTCTCAGGGACGGATCTCTCGGGGCGGGCGATTCTCTCGGGGATGCGGGGACGGATCGGGACAGAGGCCGAGGAGGCTGGAGAGCGCGGGTGCTAGGGGCCGAGGTCGAGCACGGCGAGCGTCGGATAGACGGCGAACAGCACGGTGACGGGGAGCACGCAGATCACGACGGGGACCAGCATGCCCACCTCCTTCCGGCCGCTCAGTTCCATGAGGGTGCGACGGCCGTGCTCGCGCACCTCGGACGCCTGCGCCCGGAGCACCTCTGCCAGCGGCGTGCCGCGGCTGGTCGCCACCGCGATCCCGTCGACGAAGCGGAGGATCGAGGGATTCTGCGTGCGCTGGCCCAAGGCGTCGAGCGCCTCGACGAGCGGCGTGCCCGTGCGGACCTCGGCGAGCGCGCGGCCCAGCTCGCCGGAGAGCTCCCCGCTCGTGGATCGGCAGACCCTCTCGAGTGCGTCCACCGTGCCCTCACCGGCGGTCATGGACAGGGCGAGGAGCTCCGCGACGGTGGGGAACTCGGTCATGATCCGGCGCTCCCTGGCACGGACCTGCCGGGAGAGCCGCCAGTCGTTGAGCACGTGCCCCAGCACACCGCCCACCAGCACCAGCGCGGTGAGGACGAGCGGATTGGCACCGCGCACGAGGACGGAGGCCACGCCCAGCAGAGCTCCGCCGCTGAGGCCCGCGAGGATGGAGAGCAGCTGCCGGGTGCGGAACCGCTCCACGCTCATCTCCGCCCCCAGCAGGTCCAGGCGCTTGGCCAGTGAGGCATCCGTCGTCATGCGGGAGGAGAGCCAGCGACCGGCCCGTTCCGCGAGGTCGGCGCTCACTCCGCGCACACCGGTCCGTGGCCCGGCGGGCACGCCGTAGAGACGGGCCACGCGCGGCTGGTCCCGCAGGTAGGGCCCCACCCTGTCTGCGAGCGTGGGTCTGCGCATCGCGGGGAGGGCGGCGAAGGCGAATGCGCACGAGGCGCCCAGCGCCAGCCCGACGATCACGGCGACCGCGGGATTGAAGGGGTCGACGTGCGCCCAGATCCCGGTCACGGCCTCGGCGCCCACAGGCTCCGCTCCTGACGGAGCCGTTCCGGAGGGGACGGCGGGCGAGGAACCTGTGCCCGGCCCGCCCACGAGCGACATGCCCGGCCCGCTCATCGCAGCACCCGCGGCTCCGCCGGCAGTCTGCCGATGCGCTTCATGAGGCGGTAGGCGGCGAGCGAGACGACCATCCCGGCGAGGAGCAGCAGCATGCCGCCGGGAGTGCTGTACGCGGCCGCCGCCTCGCTGCGGGTGGCCAGCAGTGCGAGCACCACCCAGGGAGCTCCCACCGCCAGGCGCGCTCCGGTGACGGTCCAGCTCTGCCGCGCCTTGAGCTCCGAGCGGGTGCGCGCGTCCTCGCGCAGGAAGTGGGAGAGCGTCCGCAGCAGGGTGCCCAGCTCGGTGCCGCCCACATCTCGGGTGACGGCCAGCGCGGCGACGATGCGATCGGCGACGGGATCGGCGCTCGCGGTCTTGAAGGCCTCCAGTGCCATCCGGAACGAGCCGGTCGTGCGGTACTCCTCCTCGAAGATGGCGAAGAGCGGGCGCAGACCCTCCGGGCCGCGATGCGCGAGTCCGGCCAGGGCCTCGGGCAGGGACATCCCGGCGCGCACCCCGGAGCCGAGGTGGTCGACGGCGTCCGGCCAGAGCACCCTCCGCTCCACCTCGCGGCCGCGGGCACGGTGGCGGACCAGCGCCGGCGGTGCGGCGGCGGCGAAGGCCGCGAAGCACGCGGAGACGGGCACGGAGGCCGTGAGCGCGAAGCCGAGAAGCCAGACGAGGAGCGCTCCCAGCGAGCTCACCGCGGCGAGCTGACCGGGGGAGACACGGGGGAAGCCCGCGGCCACGAGATCGTCCTCGAGCTCCGCGAGGAACCGGAGGCGGTGCGCGGACCGCGGCGGGGACTCCCAGCACGCGGACCAGAGGCAGAGCAGCCCTGCGGCCAGGCCCACTCCGCACAGGGCGGCGGCGAGCGTGCTCGTCATGCCGCCTCCAGGAGAGCCGTGAGATCCCTGCCGACCGCCGCGATGCGCTCGCCCAGGTGGCTGAACCCGCTGCCGCGCCGCAGCACGCCGTCGGGACCCGCGCGGAAGATCGTCTCCATCTCCACCACGCCGCCCTCGATCCCGCCGGGCACCGCCGCGATCTCCGTGACCCTCCGCGCCCCGCCGCGCAGCAGCGAGAGATGCACGACGAGGTCGAGGCAGCCGGCGACGGTGGGAGTGACGAAGGAGTCGGAGATGTTGGGGCCGGCGAGCAGCGGCAGCGTGCACATCTTCGTGACCGCGCTGCGGGCGGAGTTCGCGTGCACGGAGCCCATGGCGGGCAGGCCGGCGTTCATCGCGATGAGCATGTCGAGGCTCTCGGCCTCGCGGACCTCGCCCACCACGATGCGGTCGGGCCGCATCCGCAGGGCCTCCTTCACCAGGGTGCGGAGCCGGACCTCGCCGGTGCCCTCCAGGCTGGGCTGACGGCACTGGAGGGCCACCCAGTCGCGGGCGGGCACCGCGAGTTCGAACACCTCCTCGCACGTGATGACGCGCTCGCGTGCGGGAACCGCGCCGCAGAGGGCGTTGAGCATGGTGGTCTTGCCCGCCTGGGTCTGACCGCTCACCAGCAGATTGGCTCCCGCCGCGACGGCCGCGTCGAGGAAGTCGGCCGCCTGCCGGTGCAGCGAACCGGCCTCCACGAGGGAGGACAGGCTGCGGGCCCGCGTCACGAACTTGCGGATGTTGACGGCCGGGTGGCGCCGGGTGATGTCCGGCAGCACGATGTGGAGCCGCGAGCCGTCCGGCAGCGCCGCGTCCACGAACGGGGAGGAGAGGTCGACGCGCCGGTTGGTGGTGCGGAGGAGGCGCTCGATGAGCTCTGCGACCTCCGCCTCCGTGAGCACTGTGGGCGTGAGTTCGGAGACGCCGCCTCTGCTCACGAAGACCGCCTGCGGGCCGTTCAGCCAGATCTCCTCGACCGTGGGATCGTCGATGTACCGCTGGATGGCGCCGGATCCGCTCAGCGCGTCGAGGACGTCCTGCCGCACCGCATCAGGATCCGTGAGCACGGGGAGGCTGCCGGAGAGGGTGCGCTCGTCGTAGGCGCGGATGACCTCGTCGACCAGGTCTGCCGTGGGGTGCGGTTCCGTGCGGGGGTCGATGCCCCGTGCCCGGACCAGCTCACGCACCTCACCTGCGATGATCTCCGCCGCTTCCACCCGTGAACTCCCTCGTCCGGCCGGCCGGGGCTCCGTCGACCGGCGGCGGTCCTACCAACTTAGGATGGTGCGAGTTGGGTCTCAAAACGCATATAAGCGGCTGGGGACCACTCTGCTTGTGACCTCGAGTGGAGGACTGCGGTTCCGGCTGAGCCCAGGCGCAGGTCGGCCTGGCCGGGGACGCGGTTCCGCCTGAGCCGGGGCGCAGGTCCGCTCCGCTCGTGCATCAGCGCGCACGGAACCCCGGGGCCGAGGCCCGGTGCGCCCGTGTCCGTGCCCTCGCCTATCGTGGAGTCCATGTCAGCGCAGACTCCCTCCAGCAGCGTCGTCGCGGGTGAGAACGCCATCCCTGCGGACGAACCCGCCCGCCTCAGAGCCCTCGCCGCGGACCTGGGCATTCCCGGATTCGTCGACGTGCACACGCACTTCATGCCGGCGAACGTCCTCACCAAGGTGTGGCAGTACTTCGACCGTGCGCAGGAGCGCGGGCTGCGGCCCTGGCCCATCACGTATCGCTTCGACGAGGCCGAACGCCTCCGCCGTCTCCGTGAGCTGGGGGTCCTCCGCTTCACCGCCATGCTCTATCCGCACCGGGCGGACATGGCGGAGTGGCTCAACGGGTGGGCGGCGGAGTTCGCCGCGCGGACGCCGGACTGCGCGCACACCGGCACCTTCTTCCCGGAGCCGGACGCCGGGGAGTACGTGGGGCGGGCGCTCGCCGGCGGTGCGGAGGTGTTCAAGGCCCATGTGCAGGTGGGCGGCTACGACCCGGCGGACCGCCTGCTGGATCCCGTGTGGGCGCAGCTGGAGGAGGCGGGCACGCCGGTGGTGATCCACTGCGGTTCGGGCCCCGTGGCCGGCGCTCACACGGGAGTGGGGCCCGTCGCCGAGGTGCTGGCCCGGTTCCCGCGGCTCCGGCTGGTGATCGCCCATTCCGGGCTGCCGGAGTACGCGCAGTTCCTGCGGCTCGCGGAGGAGTACGAGGGGCTCAGCCTCGACACCTGCATGACCTTCACGGACTTCACGGAGGCGACCGCTCCGTTCCCCGCGGAGCTGCTGCCGCGCTTCGCGGAGCTCGCACTTGCCGGGAAGGTGGTCCTCGGCAGCGACTACCCCAACATCCCCTATCCCTACGTCCACCAGATCGAGGCGATCCGCGCCCTGGACCTCGGCGACGACGTCGACCGGGCGATCCTCTGGGGCAACGGCGCACGCATGCTGGGCGTGGAGGAGGCCGCCTGTTAGCGTGCCGGACAGGACTCTGCCCGCGGAGTCCGCTGGCACCCGTGCCGCGCAGGCATCCCGCCGGCGCATCCATGAAGGAGGAGCGATGACGCACTACCACGAGCCCGGTGACTTCGACTACGCCAAGACCCTCGCGCAGGCCGCGCCCAGTCAGGCCAAGGCATTCGGAGCGTTCGACCAGAAGGTCTTCGATCCCGCCGACGAGGTGCTGGACGTCCGCACGCGCGAACTCATCGCGATCGGGGTCGCCGCGACCACCCAGTGCCCCTACTGCCTCGACGTGCACGTGGGCAACGCCAAGAAGGCGGGCGCGAGCCGTGAGGAGGTGGCCCGTGCCGTCTTCGTGGCCTCCGGCCTCCGCGCCGGCGGCGCCTACACGCACGGCTTCCTCGCGTTCAAGGCCTATGAGCAGGGCGCGGAGCTCGAGCACTTCCACGAGCCCGGCGACCGCGCGCACCTCAGGGATCTCCGGAAGGCCTCGGGCGGGGCGGTCGAGGCGTTCGCCGCCTACGACGCGGCCGTCTTCGACCCCGAGGACGAGGTCCTGTCGGTGCTCACGCGCGAACTCATCGCGATCGCGGTGGCCGCGACCACCCAGTGCCCCTACTGCCTCGCCGGCCACGTGGGCAAGGCGAAGGCGGCCGGTGCCACGGAGGAGCACATCGCCCGTGCCGTGATGGTCGCGGCCGCCCTGCGCGCCGGCGGGGCCTACACCCACGGTCTGCTGGCGATGAAGCTCTACGACGAGAAGTGAGGGCAGGGGTGCCGGGTCGCTCACCGGTCCAGCACCCCTCGGCACGGGCGGTGTGCCGGAGCGTCACCGCCCGTGCACGCCGTCCTCGGCGCCTGTGAGTTGGGTGCGGGGACGACGGCGGCGTGCGTCGCTGTCGTCCCCGCACGACCCCGTCGCGTATCCTGGATCGCACTATGGCCATTGACTTCTCCGCAGAGATCGCATCCCTCCAGCAGACCTTCCGCTCGATCAGGGACGTCTCTGATATCGACGTCCTCCGCAGCGAGGTCGACGAACTGACGGAGGCGGCCGCCGCTCCAGACCTCTGGGACGACCCGGAGGCCGCCCAGCAGGTCACCTCCCGCCTCAGCCACCGGCAGTCGATGCTCGAGAAGCTCGACCGCTTCGACCAGCGCATCGAGGACGTGGAGCTCCTCGTCTCCATGGGCGAGGACGAGGGCGATGCGGACGCGATCGCCGAGGCCCAGGCGGAGATCGAGAAGCTCAAGGGTGAGCTGAGCGAGCTGGAGATCTCCACGCTGCTCTCCGGCGAATGGGACGAGCGCGCCGCGGTCATCACCATCCGCGCAGGTGCCGGCGGGGACGACGCCTCGGACTTCGCGCAGATGCTCACCCGCATGTACATCCGCTGGGCGGAGAACAACGAGTACTCCGTCCAGGAGCTCGACACCTCCTATGCGGAGGGTGCGGGCGTGAAGTCCGCGACGATCCAGGTCAACGCCCCCTATGCCTTCGGCACGCTGTCGGTCGAGGCCGGCACCCACCGTCTGGTGCGCATCAGCCCGTTCGACAACCAGGGCAGGCGGCAGACGAGCTTCGCGGCGGTGGAGGTCGTCCCGCTCATCGAGTCGACGGACCACGTGGACATCGACGAGAACGACCTCAAGATCGACGTCTACCGCTCCTCGGGCCCCGGCGGCCAGTCGGTCAACACGACGGACTCCGCCGTCCGCATCACCCACATCCCCACGGGCACGGTGGTGAGCATGCAGAATGAGAAGTCGCAGATCCAGAACCGGGCGGCGGCCATGCGCGTGCTGCAGTCCCGCCTGCTGGTCCTCAAGCGCGAGGAGGAGGCGGCGCAGAAGAAGGAGCTCGCCGGCGACATCAAGGCGAGCTGGGGCGATCAGATGCGCTCCTACGTCACCCATCCGTACCAGATGGTCAAGGACCTGCGGACCGGCTACGAGGTCAACAACCCGCAGGCGGTGTTCGACGGCAACATCGACGGATTCCTCGAGGCCGGCATCCGCTGGCGGAAGGAACAGGACAAGGCCGCAGCCGAGGCCGAGGTCTGATCCGCGCGTCGTGATCACGTTCGAGCACGTCACCAAGTCGTACGACCACCGTGGAGCCCCCGCGCTCGAGGACCTCTCGTTCTCCGCGGAGGCCGGTGAGTTCGTCTTCCTGGTCGGGGCCTCGGGCTCCGGGAAGTCGACGGTCATCCGCCTCGTGCTGCGGGAGGAGGTGCCTACCCGCGGGCGCATCACCGTCGCGGGCACGCGCACGGCCCGGATGCCGGCGTGGAAGGTGCCGTTCCTGCGGCGGGGGATCGGGACCGTGTTCCAGGACTTCAGGCTCCTGCCCAACAAGAACGTGTTCGACAACGTGGCCTTCGCGCTCCACGTGATCGGCAAATCGCGCGCGGCGATCTCCACCCTCGTCCCGGACGTGCTGGAGACCGTGGGCCTGGAGGGCAAGCAGAGGCGGTTCCCGCACGAGCTCTCCGGCGGCGAGCAGCAGCGCGTCGCGATCGCGCGGGCCGTCGTCAACAAGCCGGGGATCCTGCTCGCGGACGAGCCCACCGGCAACCTCGATCCGGCCACCAGCCGGGACATCATGGACGTCCTCACGCGCATCAACAGCTTCGGCACCACCGTGCTCATGGCGACCCACGACGCCTCCATCGTCAACCGGATGCACAAGCGGGTCATCGAGCTCGAGAGCGGGGCGATGGTCCGTGACGAGGTGGGCGGCTACCTGCAGGAAGGAGCCCGGCGGTGAAGTTCTCCTTCCTCATGTCCGAGGTCCTCTCCGGCCTCAGACGCAATCTCTCCCTCATCATCTCCGTGGTCCTCGTGACGTTCGTGTCGCTGCTCTTCGTGGGCGCGGCCGCGCTGCTGCAGATGCAGATCGGCGGGATGAAGGACTACTGGTACGACAAGGTCCAGGTCGCGGTGTTCCTGTGTCCGGAGGACTCCGAGGCCCCCACCTGCACGGACGGGGAGGCCACGGACGAACAGAAGGCGGAGATCGAGGCCGCCCTGCACTCCTCGGACCTTGCGGACTACGTCGAGGAGGTGCATTTCGAGGACCGCGCCACGGCCTATCGGCTCTTCCAGGAGCAGTTCGCGGGCACCAGCCTGGAGGGCACCGTGCCGGAGGACCAGATGCAGGAGTCCTACCGGGTGGGGCTCGTGGACGCGGAGCAGTACGGGATCATCCAGGAGTACTTCTCCGCCACCCCCGGCGTCGAGGAGGTGGTCGACCAGAACCGGCTGCTCGACCAGATCTTCCGCATCCTCAACATCGCCACGGCCGCGGCCGTGGGGATCGCCGTCATCATGCTCGTCTGCGCCGTCGTCCTCATCGCCACCACGATCCGTCTGTCCGCCTTCACACGCCGGCGGGAGACCGGCATCATGCGCCTGGTGGGTGCGTCCAACCTCTTCATCCAGCTGCCCTTCGTCCTCGAGGGGGTGCTCGCCGCAGCGGTGGGGGCGGTGCTCTCCGGCGGGGTGCTGGGGCTCGCCGTGCACTTCGGCGTGTCCGGGTGGCTGCAGGCACGCGTGCCCAGCATCAGCCTCATCGGGGTGGGCGACGTCCTCCTCGTGACACCGCTGCTCGTCCTCGTGGGCGTCGTGATGGCCGGAGTCTCCTCCGCCCTCACCCTGCGCCGCTACATGAAGGTGTGATCGCCGACCATGACCACTTCGCCCAGATCCCGGCCCCGGACCACGGGGAGTCCCCGACGTCGCATGCGCGTCCTGTTCTCCGCCGCGTGCGTCGCCGCGCTGCTCGCCCCGACGGCCGCGCAGGCCTCGCCCGCGGAGGAGAAGTCCGCCGTGGACCAGCGCGTGGAGGAGCTCCAGGCGGAGCACGAGGGGCTCAGCGAGGAGCTCGCCCGTGTGGTCGCGGAGCTCGAGGAGGCGGAGGAGCAGCTGCCGGACGCCGAGGCCGCCTGGGAGGAGGCCGCGGACGAACTCGAGGAGGCCCAGCGGAAGGACGACGAGCTCGCGGCGCGCCTGACCTCGGCGGAGAATGCGCAGGACGACATCCGCGAGGAGATCTCCTCCGGTGAGGACCGCATCGAGGAGTCCGAGCGCGCAGTGGTGCAGGTGGGGCGCAGCGCCTACCGCAACTCCGGCGTGACGAGCGATCTCGCGATGCTGGTGGAGATGACGCAGAGCGAGAACGGGATCGACGGGCTCGCCCGGGTGGACTCCGCCGTGCGCGGGCAGCGCCGCACGCTCACGCAGCTGGGTGAGCAGCGTTCGGCCAATCTCAACAACCAGGACCGTCTGGACGCGGCGGCCGACGAGGTGTCGGAGCTGCGGGACGAAGCTGCCGAAGTGCTGCTGGAGAAGGAGACCGCGGAATCCGCCGCGAGGGACGCCAAGGACGAGCTCGACGGTCTCATCGAGCGCAAGGACTCCGCCGCGAAGACGATCGAGGACAACAGGAGCTCTGCGGAGGACGAGCTGCGCCGCCAGAAGGAGGAGCAGGACCGGCTCGCGGAGGAGGTCCGGAAGTGGGAGGAGGACGCCGAGCGCGACGGTGTGCCGCTGCCCGGCGACGGCGAGCTGCGCAACCCCGCCCCCGGCTACCCCATCACCTCGCCGTTCGGCTGGCGCACCCATCCCATCTCCGGCACCCGCAAGCTGCACACGGGCACGGACTTCGGGGTGCCGTGCGGCAACGAGGTCTACGCCGCCGGGGACGGCGTCGTCGTCTCCGCCGGGACGGCGGGCGGCTACGGCAACCGTGTGGTGGTCTCGCACGGGAAGATCAAGGGACAGTCGATCTCCTCGACCTACAACCACAACACCCGCCTCCTGGTGAGCCCGGGCGACACGGTCGGGCAGGGGGACCCCGTCGCTCTCGCAGGGACCACCGGGTCGTCCACGGGCTGCCACCTCCACTTCGAGGTGATGCAGAACGGCACCTACGTGGACCCCATGGACTGGATCTCCTGAGGACGCGCTAGACTGGGGCGTTCGTCATACCCGGAGAGGAGGAGCCGTGCCCAAGGACACCGCACGCACGTCGATCGCGCGCAATCGGAAGGCTCTGCACGAGTACCACATCGAGGACACCTTCGAAGCGGGTCTCGTCCTCACCGGCACCGAGGTGAAGTCGCTGCGCGAGGGCCGCGCGAACCTCACCGACGGGTTCGGGCTGATCTTCCAGGGCGAGGCCTGGCTGGAGGGCGTCTTCATCCCCGAGTACCTCCAGGGGACGTGGACCAACCACGCGGCCCGGAGGCGGCGGAAGCTGCTCCTCCACAAGGAGGAGATCCTCAAGATCTCCCACAAGCTCAAGGAGTCGGGCAGGACCCTCATCCCGCTGGAGCTCTACTTCGACGGGTCCCGGGTCAAGGTCGAGATGGCGCTGGCCCGCGGCAAGAAGGACTGGGACAAGCGGCAGGCGCTGCGGGAGAAGCAGGACAAGCGCGAGGCCGAACGCGCCATGAAGTCCAAGCAGTACCTCTGAGTCCGGTTCTGCGGGCCGGGGCAGCTGCCTCTCAGCAGCCTGCACGGTTGCGCGAGGCGGCTGCCTCCGCAGGGGAATAGGACTGGCGGTCTGCGCGTTGTGAGGTGTACAGTGATGCTCTCCGCGCGGGATCGCTCCGGCGCGGAGGGTGCAGAGCCTTCGTCTCCGTCCTCGCGGACGAGCGGCGGCCATGGCAACTGAATAGGGGGATGATCGGTTTCGACGCCGGCTGTTGAGCTGGGTGAAGCGAGCCGAGAATGCAGAGTCATCTCGTAAACGTCCTCTGCAAACCAATAGGTGCTGAATCCAAGACTCGCACCGATTTCGCCCTCGCTGCCTGACAGCGAGCTGAGCGGATCCGTCAGCCCGGGGTAGCTTCCGCTCCGGTTCCTGGCGTCAGCTAGGAAGCCACTGCTGCTGGCACATGTCGAGGGTGCCAGTGGGACTTTCACTCGACTCCGTCCGTTGGTCCACGTGTTCGTGCGGTGACCAGGACCTAAGAAGCCCTTTCACGAACTGCGCTCGGAGAAGCCCCGGCGATGAGTCGACGGACGCGGGTTCGATTCCCGCCATCTCCACGATCCCCTGGGAGAGGCCCCGGGATCCACTCGCACGAGTGGGTCCCGGGGCCTCTCCTTGTGTGCCCACTCTCTGCCCCCTGCTCAGGGACCTGTCGCAGGACGCCCGCTTCTCGTCCTGGACACCCGCCATTACGTGGGTGTCCAGGACGAGAAGCGGGCGTCTTCTTCGATGGTGGAAGACGCGGTCCCGGACGGAGCCCCCAGGATGCCCTTTCCCGCGCCGTAGGGTAACGTGCGTCACAGCGGGAGTCCTCGCACTGCGCAGAGTCCCTCCCGCCTGACGTCATCGCCGGCGAGGGCGCCGGCAGGCCCCGGGGAGTGACAGCGATGGTGGGAGATCCGGTCGCGGACGGCGCGGTGCTTAGCCGTCGCTATCAGACCGGAGTGCGTCGTGCCAAGGAGCAGCTGATCGACGACGCGACCGTCAGCGGTGTGAGGAGCACCGTCGCACTCTCCTGGAGCCGCTCCCGGACCGCCCTGACCGCTTCGCCGGGGGACGGTGCGCCCGCAGTCCTGGACGACACCCAGATCCGTGAGCTGCTCGCGGACCCGCAGTTCTCCTCGGTCGCGGAGATCATCCGCGCCACCCTCGTCGAACAGCTGCGGGACACCGGTCTGCTCGTGGCGCTCGCGGATCCGCAGGGGCGGCTCATCCTCGTGGAGGGCGACCCGCACGCCCGCAGGAAGGCGGAGACCATGGGGTTCGCCCCGGGCGGCGACTGGTCGGAGCAGGCGATGGGCACCTCGGCCCCGGGCATGGTCGTCGCCACGCGACGTGCGGCGCAGGTGGCCGGAGCGGAGCACCTCCACCCCGCCGTGGAGCGGTGGAGCTGTTCCGCGGTGCCCCTCACCGACCCCCTCACCGACGAGCTGCTCGGCGTGCTCGACCTCACCGGCGGTCCCCAGGCCGTCTCCTCGCTGGCCCTGCCGCTGCTGAGCTCGGCCGCCGCGGGCATCCGCTCCGCCCTCGCCATGCGTGCGGCCGGACCACCGGCCTCCATCGGTTCCTCCCCGCTGCTGGCGGCACTGAGCGCGCCGCTGGCCTCCCCGACGTCTCTTCCGCCCGCCTCCCCAGGAGCCCGGGCGCAGCCGGGAACGGCAGCCCCCGGCGAGGAGGGCGCGGCCGAGGCAGGGCCCGCACGCACGTCCGAGGCGGCGGAGAGCCCCTCCGGTGCGCGTGCACCGGTGCTGCAGGTGACCGGGCCGGGAGCCCGGGCGCTCTCCGGGCGGGACGGTCACAGCGTCCCCCTGGGGCTGCGTCACGCGGAGATCCTCACTCTGCTGTGCTGGCACGAAGGCGGGCTCGGCGCCCCGCAGCTGGGCGAGATGCTCTGCCCCGAGGGTCTCGAACCCGCGTCCGTGCGCGTGGAGATGCACAGGCTCCGCCGAGCCGTCCAGAAGGCCGCCGAGGCGGATCCGGGCCTGGACCTCGTGCTCGGCTCGCGGCCCTATCGGCTGGTCTGGGGAGCATCGGGCTCCGGCGTCCTCACGGATGCGCGCGCGGCCCGCAGGGCGCTGAGCGCGGGCGACGTCGCAACCGCCGTGCGCATGTGCGCCGGGCAGCTGCTGCCGGAGTCCACTGCGCCGGAGATCGAGCGCATCCGCGGCCTGCTCGCCGCGGAGCTGCGGGAGACGGTGGCCGACAGCGCGGACGCCGAGGTGCTGTGGGAGTACCTCCGGCGTCCGGATGCCGAGTACGACCGCGAGCTCTGGATGCTCGCCATCCGCCTCCTCCCGGCAGGCGACCGGCGGCGGGCCTATGCCGTCGCGCAGGTGGAGAGGATCGACGCCGAACTCGGGTGACGGAGCGGCGGGTGTCCCGGGGCTGTCGCACCGTCCGTGCGCAGCCGTCGCAACGGTCATGCAACCTCACAGCCCCTACGGTGGTCCCACGAGCCGATGGTGATCACCATCGCTTCCTCGAGTCGCAGCAGGCGGCGACAGGGTCCGGGGTGGGGCGGATACAGGAAGCACCGCACCACCTCGGACGATCCCCACAGATGCACGAAGTGGTGCAGAAGGAGGCACGCGAGCATGACCGCGTACGCACACCCCGGAACGCCGGGCGCCCTCGTCGAGTACAAGCCCCGGTACGAGAACTGGATCGGCGGCGAATGGGTTCCGCCCGTCGACGGGAGGTACTTCGAGAACATCACTCCGGTGACCGGAAAGGTCTTCACGGAGATCCCGCAGTCCAATGCCGCGGACATCGAGCTGGCCCTCGACGCCGCCCACAGAGCCGCCCCCACGTGGAACAAGACGTCACCTGCCGAACGCGCGGCGCTCCTCAACAGGATCGCGGACGTCATGGAGGCCAATCTGGAGAAGCTCGCCGTCGCGGAGACCTGGGACAACGGCAAGGCCGTGCGCGAACCCCTCGCGGCGGACATCCCACTGGCGATCGACCACTTCCGCTACTTCGCGAGTGCCATCCGGACGCAGGAGGGCCGGCTCTCCCAGATCGACGAGGACACCGTCGCCTATCACTTCCACGAACCGCTGGGCGTGGTGGGCCAGATCATCCCATGGAACTTCCCCATCCTCATGGCGACGTGGAAGCTCGCGCCGGCGCTGGCCGCAGGCAACTGCGTCGTCCTCAAGCCGGCGGAGCAGACGCCGGCCTCCATCCTCTACCTCATGGAGCTGCTGGCGGACATCATCCCGCCGGGCGTCGTCAACATCGTCAACGGCTTCGGTGCGGAGGCGGGCAAGCCGCTCGCGTCCAACAAGCGGATCGCGAAGATCGCGTTCACCGGTGAGACCACCACGGGGCGGCTCATCATGCAGTACGCCTCGCAGAACATCATCCCCGTCACCCTGGAGCTGGGCGGCAAGAGCCCCAACATCTTCTTCGAGGACGTCGCCGCGGAGAAGGACGCCTTCTACGACAAGGCGCTCGAGGGCTACGCGATGTTCAGCCTCAACCAGGGAGAGGTCTGCACCTGCCCCTCCCGCGCACTCATCCAGCGCAGCATCTACGACTCGTTCCTCGGCGACGCACTCGGCCGGGTCGAGGCCACCGTCCAGGGCGATCCGCTCGATCCGGCCACCCAGATCGGTGCACAGGCCTCGAACGACCAGTACGAGAAGATCCTGTCCTACATCGACATCGGCAAGCAGGAGGGGGCGAAGATCCTCACCGGCGGCGAGCCGAACGAGCTGGGCGGGGACCTGGCCGGCGGTTACTACATCAAGCCGACGGTGTTCGAAGGCAGCAACTCGATGCGGCTGTTCCAGGAGGAGATCTTCGGCCCCGTCGTCGCGACGACCTCGTTCGCGGACTACGACGAGGCCATGTCGATCGCCAACGACACGCTCTACGGCCTCGGCTCCGGGGTGTGGACGCGCAACGGGAACACCGCGTTCCGCGCCGGCCGCACCATCCAGGCCGGACGCGTCTGGGTGAACAACTACCACGCCTATCCCGCGCACGCGGCTTTCGGCGGCTACAAGTCCTCGGGCATCGGCCGAGAGAACCACCTGATGATGCTCGACCACTATCAGCAGACCAAGAACCTGCTGGTGAGCTACTCGGACAACGCGCAGGGCTTCTTCTGAGCCCTCCGCGTCGGAGCTGAGCGACGTCCGCAGGGCGGGCCTCGGCACCGGGAAGACAGACCGAGAGGTCGGTGCGCCCGTCTGACCCCGGAGCATCACCGACCCCTCGCAACCACGCAGTACGAGCAGAGGAGACGGACATGACAACCATGAAGGCAGCAGTCGTCAACGAGTTCGGCCACGAGGTCCAGGTCACAGATTATCAGAAGCCGGAACCCGGCCGCGGGCAGGTGCTCGTCCGGCTGATCTCCACCGGCGTCTGCCACACCGACCTCCACGCACTGGAGGGGGACTGGCCGGTGAAGCCCAGCCCGCCCTTCGTGCCCGGTCACGAGGGCGTGGGCGTCGTCGAGGCCGTGGGCGAGGGCGTCAGCGGCATCGCCGTGGGCGACACGGTCGGCAACGCCTGGCTGTGGAGTTCCTGCGGCGAGTGCGAGTACTGCCGCACGGGCTGGGAGACCCTCTGCGAGCAGCAGCAGAACGGCGGGTACTCGGTGGACGGCTCGTTCGGCGAGTACATGCTGGTCGACGCCCGCCACGCCGCGCACATCCCGGAAGGGGCCGATCCCTACGAGATCGCGCCGGTGCTCTGCGCAGGGGTCACGGTGTACAAGGGCCTCAAGCAGACGGAGGTGCGGCCGGGGCAGTGGGTCGTCATCTCCGGGATCGGCGGCCTGGGGCACATCGCGGTGCAGTACGCCGTGGCGATGGGCATGCGCGTGGCGGCGGTGGACATCGCGGACGACAAGCTGGCGCTCGCGAAGAAGCACGGAGCCGAGGTCCTGGTCAACGGCATGAGCGGTGATCCCGCAGCGGAGATCCAGGAGAAGACCGGCGGTGCGCACGGCGTGCTGGTCACCGCGGTCCACCCGGCAGCCTTCGGACAGGCGATCGGGATGACGCGGCGCGGCGGCACCATCGTCTTCAACGGGCTGCCTCCGGGCGAGTTCCCGGCACCCATCTTCGACATCGTGCTCAAGGGCCTGACGATCCGCGGCGCGATCGTCGGCACGCGGCAGGACATGGTCGAGGCGCTGGACTTCTACGCCCGCGGACTCATCCACCCCACCTATCACCGGCGTCCGCTGGAGGACATGAACGCCGTTCTCGATGAGATGCGCCACGGCAAGATCGACGGCCGCGTGGTCATCGAGTTCTGACCCCCTCAAGCCGCGGGCGGGTTCCGGTGAAACGTCTGCCGCCGGGATCCGCCCGCACACCACCCGTCCGGCAGGCCGGCGCGGCGAGGCTGTGCGCCGCCGCGCCGCCGTCCCGGACAGCACTGAGCCCGGCGAGACC